>CAYPFH010000018.1:6392-29202 GCA_964409825.1 uncultured Desulfobacterales bacterium
ATCAAGGGGAACGTAGGAGGGGCCACCACGGTCGTTTTGGGATATTCGTGCTTCGGATTTCGGATTTATTTCTCCTGCCCATCTCAGCTCCGCTTCAGGAAATGCCGAGGCCTCCCCTTCTGTGGGCCCTGATTCACTGTAGGGTCTTGAAGATCTGGTTGATGCCCAGATACCGGTTGTAGGTATAGACGATGACCCCGAGAAGGGCCAGCAAGATGGTGCTCAGGGCCGAACCGAACGGCCAGTCCAGGGTGCCGACGATCCGCTTGAAGATGAGATTGGCGATCATGTCGTTGCCCGGCCCCCCCAGAATCATCGGGGGAAGGTATGTTCCGCAGGTCAGTACAAAGACCAGCAGGCAGCCCGCACTGACCCCCGGCAGACTCAAGGGGAGGGTCACCTCCTTGAAGGCCTGCCATTCGGTGCAGCCGAGGCTTTTGGCCGCTTCGGTCAGGCTTTTGTCGATGCCTTCGAGGCTGACGTAGATGTTTAAAATCATGAACGGAAGCAGATACTGCAGCAGCCCCATGAGCACCGCCCCTTCGTTGTAAAGCATGGGAAGCGGATCGTCGATGACCCCCACCTTGGTGAGCATGTGGTTGATCAGGCCGGTGTCGCCAAGGATGTTGATCCAGCTCAGGGTGCGGATGATGAAGCTGATCCAGAACGGGAGCATGATCAGGATCATCAAAAACGGCTTGAGCTTCGATTCGGTCCGGTAGAAGAAATACGCCGGAATGTAGCCCATCACCAGACACAACGCGACGGTTTCCAGGGCGACCCGGAGCGTCCGGATCAGCAGCGACGGATAAAAGGAATCGGCGAAGAACTTGGCGTAGTTTCCGAACTGAAAGGCAGGGATGTCACCGCCGCTGGGCGCCCGCAGCCAGAAACTGTAAACGACGACGAAGCAGACAGGGATGACCAGCAGCAAAAACACTGCGGTCAAGGAAGGCGCCAAAAGAGCCCAAGGTTTCCATTTGTCGGATTTCATATGGACATCGGAATGCGGTTAGCAATAGGATTATTTATTACTGTAGGTCGATAAAAATGTCAAGGTGTGAAGGATCAGGATATGCTTTAAAATCAAAGTCTCCCAGGCGCCCGGTTTGCAAACCTTGCGTTTTGGCGTGTTTAGAGGCATGACTCGTCAGTATAGAAAATCGGCGAGGCGGCTAAACATTCTCGCGTCGTCGTCGCGCCTGTTGACAGGAGGGGATCCCCTGCATAGGCTTTTTCCCATTATCGAGGCGCTGATCGCAGGAAAGCTCGGCGCAGGAACCGCAGCCGACGGCCGGCCGGCCGTCTTTTGAGGGGGGTGGCCAATGAAACCGAAAGAGTTCATCGGGCTCGAGGAAGAATACGGCGCCCACAATTACAAGCCGCTCGATGTCGTTCTTGCAAAGGGCCGGGGCGTATGGGTATGGGACGTGGAAGAAAAGAAATACCTGGACTGCCTTTCGGCCTATTCGGCGGTCAACCAGGGCCACTGCCACCCGAAGATCATGAGGGCCATGGCCGAACAGGCCGAGCGGCTGACCCTGACCTCCCGGGCGTTTCGAAACGACCAGCTCGGCCCCTTTTACAAAGAGCTTTGCGAAATCACCCGCTCCCACAAGGTGCTGCCGATGAACAGCGGCGCCGAGGCCGTGGAGACGGTGATCAAGGCGGTCAGAAAGTGGGGCTACCAGGTCAAAGGCGTCCCCGACGATCAGGCTGAAATCATCGTTTGCGCCGACAATTTCCACGGCAGAACCATTACCATTGTCGGCTTCAGCACCGAAGAAAGCTCGCGCAGGGGCTTCGGCCCGTTTACCCCGGGGTTTCCGGTGATTCCCTTCGGCGACATCGAGGCCCTGGAGGCGGCCGTCACCCCGAACACCGTCGGGTTTTTAGTGGAGCCGATCCAGGGAGAGGCCGGGGTGATCATCCCGCCCGAAGGCTACCTGCAAAAGGCCAAGGCCGTCTGCGAGAAAAACAACGTGGTGCTGATCTTAGACGAGATCCAGACCGGCTTGGGCCGGACCGGAAAGCTTCTGGCCGAAGAACACGAAGGGATCGAGGCGGATCTGACCCTCATCGGAAAGGCCCTGTCCGGCGGTTTTTACCCGATATCGGCGGTGCTTTCCAGCAAAGAGGTGCTCGGTGTTTTGCGGCCCGGGGAACACGGCAGCACCTTCGGGGGAAACCCGCTGGCCTGCGCGGTGGCCCGGGCTGCATTGAAAGTATTGATCGAGGAGAACCTGATCGAAAATGCCGAAAAGATGGGCGCCTACTTCATGGCGGGCTTAAAAACCCTGGACAACCCGATGATCCGGGAGATCCGGGGAAAGGGACTGCTGATCGGCGTGGAGCTTTCACCGGATGCCGGCGGAGCCAGGGCTTACTGCGAACGGCTCATGGCCGAGGGCCTGCTGTGCAAGGAGACCCACGAGCACACCATCCGGTTTGCCCCGCCCCTGGTGATCACCGAAGAGGAGATCGACTGGGCCCTTGAGCGGATCCGCAAGGTGCTGGGAAAATGAATGCTCACCGCCGAGACGCAGAGGGCGCAGAGAGAAATTCTTTTTCCATGTAACGGAAATCGGCTGTCCGGTTCTCAAGGGATGATCCCGTTCAAATTCCCGGCTTCTAGATGTGTGGCAAATTTTGAAACCGAGCGGCATAGCCGCTCACGGAAAAACCGCGCAGCGGTTTTGCTTTTGGAGAATTCATGTCAGGCAAGATCACAAGGCGTTCATTTCTGCGGGCCGGCCTGATTACGGCCGGCTCCGTGGCGGTAAGCACCGTCCCTTTTTCCAAAACCGCCCGGGCTGCCTCAGGAGGCGAGCTTTGCACCCTGCTCGACATCCGAAAATGCATCGGCTGCGAGGCCTGCGTGGAGGCCTGCCGGTGGGAAAACGAAGGAAAATTTCCGGAGCCGGAAGGCGAGATGCCGGTCATGGTCCCTGTCGACCGGGTCAAGGTGGCAGACTGGTCTTCGGAGGAAAAGCGGGGCGTACGCTACCGTCTGTCGCCGTACAACTGGCTCTATATCCAGTATGCCCAAGGGGAGTACAATGGAAAGCCATACTCCCTGACCATTCCCCGCCGCTGCATGCACTGTCAAAACGCCCCCTGCGTCAACCTTTGCCCCTTTGGCGCGGCCCACAAAAAGCAAAACGGAATCGTCCGAATCCACGCCGATCTTTGCATGGGCGGGGCAAAATGCAAGCAGGTCTGTCCCTGGCACATCCCCGAGCGCCAATCCGGCGTGGGACTGCATCTGGATTTGATGCCTCAGTACGCGGGAAACGGCGTCATGTACAAGTGCGACCGCTGCTACGACCGGATCGCCGACGGAAAGCTTCCCGCCTGCATCGAGGCCTGCCCCGAGGACGTGCAGACCATCGGTCCGAGAAAAGAAATCGTCAAAAGAGCCTATGCCCTGGCCGACGAAATCGGCGGGTTCGTCTACGGCGACACGCAAAACGGAGGAACCAACACGATCTACGTGTCGCCGGTCCCCTTCGAAGAACTGAACCGGGTCATCGAAAAAGGGCCGGGCCAGCCCCATCTGGCCGACGCCGGCAACGCCATGGAAAAGACCAACAACCTGATCGCGGCCCTGGCCATCGCGCCCATCGCCGGGGTCCTCGGGGCCCTGGCCCGCTTCAAGAGCCTGGCGCAGGACAAGGAGGAGCGTGAATGAAGACGCTGCTTCAGGACCGGATCGTATCGGTGATTTTCGGGATTTCGGCCGTGCTGGCGGCGTTTACCGGCTTCGGGAACATGCCCCTGTACAAACGGTATTACATCGCAGACATCCCCGGCCTCGGCTGGAGCGGGGATTTTTTCACCAATCTTCATGTCCACTATATCGCCGGCAGCCTGCTGCTGGCCGCGGCCGTTTACGGCGGGGTCCGCTTTTGGTTCGAGAGAAAGCAGGGAACCCGGCTGACCCGGTCCGGGGCCGTCCGGGCCGCGGTGCTGTTTTTCGCGCTGGTGTCAGGGGTCTTGATGGCCCTGCGAAACCTTCCCGGAATCGACTATCCTTTCTATATCAATGCGGGGTTCAATTTTCTGCACATGGGGGCGGCCATGATTTTTATCATGCTGGGAATCGGCTGCCTTGTGGCCCGGTGCCGCTGGCTTTCCAGGCAAAACCAGGACTGACCCCCCAAAACCCTGTTCAGTCTTTTTTGACCTCTGCCATGCTCATCGTTAGGCTTTCCCTACCTTGCCAATATCTGAAAAGGTGGCGCATATAGAAAGGGAGGATGTCGATGGAGTACCAGGCCATTTTGGAGGAAATTGCCGAGGATGTCAGGCCCCTGGTCGGAAAAGGTCATGTGGCGGATTACATCCCCAAGCTGGCGGCCGTGCCCCTGGATCGCTTCGCCATGGCGGTGCAGACTCTCGATGGAGAAACTTTCACCGTAGGCGACGCCCAAGAGCGGTTTTCCCTCCAGAGCATCTCCAAGGTGTTCGCCCTGACCATGGCCCTTGAAGCCGTGGGAGAAGAGGCCCTGTTTAAGCGGGTAGGCCGGGAGCCCTCGGGCAATCCCTTCAACTCCCTGGTCCAGCTCGAGCACGAAGACGGCATTCCGAGAAACCCCTTTATCAATGCCGGCGCCATCGTGGTGGACGACATCCTCGTCGGGGCCTTCGACAAACCCCGCAACGCGCTTTTGGCGTTTTTCCGCCAGTTGTCCGGAGACCTCACGGTCGACTACGATCCGGAAGTCGCCCGCTCCGAGGCGGACTTCGGGTTCCGCAACCGGGCCCTGGCCAATTTCATCCGCTCCTTTGAAAACCTGGAAAACGACGTGGAGCGGGTCCTGTCCCTGTATTTTGCCCAATGCAGTTTGGCTGCAAACTGTGTGGAGCTGGCCAGGAGCTTTCTTTTTCTGGCCAACCGCGGGCTTTGCCCCACCACAGGGGAGCGGGTGCTGACGAAAAGCCAGGCCAAGCGGATCAGCGCCCTGATGATGACCTGCGGCACTTACGACGCCGTGGGAGAGTTCGCCTACTTGGTGGGTCTTCCGGCCAAAAGCGGGGTGGGTGGCGGAATCGCCGCGACCATTCCCGGGGAGCTGGCCGTGGCCGTCTGGTCGCCGGGGCTCAATAAAAGCGGAAACTCCCTGGCCGGCACCAAGGCCCTGGAGCTGTTCACCACCAAGACCGGCATTTCGGTGTTCTGATAAAATCACTGGCGTGATTTTATAAAGGTTTTGTGTTTCGCGAAACACCAAGGAAGAAAACAATCAAACAAGCGAAACAATGTATTCCTTGCACCATGTTGATAGCTTTGCAGGCACCGCCGAAGAAAAAAACATACCCAAGTGGTTGTCCTGCCTGGAGTCGGCACGGTGTTGAATCCCTGCAAGAAAAAGAGGGCGCCTCGTTGCGTCAACACCATTTTGACCCTAGTATCTTAAAAAGAATGGATCTATGACCCAATTCAGCTCCTTCGGTTGGGTTATAACTCCGAAAAAGAATAGACCCCTGTCAACGTGCGGACCCTAAAAAGGAGGTGTCCCATGAAACATATCTTCTTTGTGATTGCCATATCGCTGGCGCTCCTTGTATTTGCCCTACCCGGCGAGGTGATGTCGGCGGGAACCACCAGCAGCAAGCCGGCATCCGATTCCGACTATAGCAAAGCCGAAAAGGCGGTCGATTCAGGCGACTACCAGACCGCCCTGACCCATCTGAACCGGGCGCTCGAAGAAGATCCGAAAAACGCCGACGTCCACAACCTGCTCGGCTACAGCTACCGGAAACTGGGCCGGACCGATAAAGCCTTCGAGCATTACGGCATCGCCCTGGAATTGGAGCCGAAGCACCGGGGCGCCAATGAATACCTTGGAGAGCTCTATCTGGAGACCGGTCAACCTGAAAAGGCCGAGGAAAGACTGGAAGTGCTGAACCAGGCCTGCTTTTTCGGCTGCGAAGAATACGACGAGCTAAAAGAGGCGATCGAATCTTACAAGGCCCGTCAAAGTAGCTGATGGCGTATTTCAACCGGTTCTGCCTCCACTTTTCCATGTCGTCGTAGGCGCAGACGAGCTTTGCGGAACCGCTGATTATTTTTTCCCAGGCAGCCCTGGGTTCGATTCTTTCAATGCTGTTTTCCATGATGTCACCTCCATGGGCGAACCGCGGCTCGATCGCCGCCTCGTTCGCTTCGAAAAAGTTTTCGCCGGAGGCCGATAAGCGTTCAGCGCTTCGAAACGCTTCGCCTTACAAAAAAATTATCCACTGGGGGCCGGATGTCAAACGAAGCGGGGTGCCCGGTATTTGGCTCCGGCCCGTCGTTACCGGAGACAAACGCCGCCGGTTTGACATCAGGTGGAGGAACCTGCCGGAGCGATTTGACGAGCCGCCCAGGCAAGAACATCTCGGTACGGATAGGAGGCGAGGCGTCCGAAGCCTTTCAGCGCCCCCGCCCTGATTCGGGAAAGCGCCGGCGTCCGGATGCCGCAAAGAAACCGGGCGACCAGGGCCGCGGAAACCGGGGAATCGAGCTTGTCCAGCAGCGGGCCGGCCAGCTCGGAGAAAATATGAGTTCCCAGCGGGGACATCTCTTCGCGGGGGAGACGGAGCGGTTCGGTGCGGCGGCACGCCGAGCAAAGGCCGCAGGGCCCGGCCAGGGTCTCGCCGAAGTATTCGGACAGGCCGACGGCCAGGCAGGACGATTCTTCCAGAAGGGAGAGCATCCGCCGGATCCGTTCGATCTCCTGGGCCTCCTTGGAGAGGAACAGCTCATGGAGCCAGTCTGAGCTTGCCGCCACGTCGAAATCCGGATCCGTCACCGTGAAAACCTCCACGCTCGACTTCGGCCGCAGCTCGATCCAGCCTTTTTCGTCGAAGTAATCCAGGGCCGCCACCACCCGACGCCGATCCGAGCCGGTAGCGGCCGCGACGGCATCGATGTCCAGCCGGGTCCAGACGCGGGCGGTGTTCGCGTGGGCGAAAACAGCCTCCACAAACGCTTCCCGCTCTCCCTTGAAGGCTGCTGTGATCTCCACCGCCGACCGGATGAACTTGAAGGGGTAGTCTTCGAAAAAGACATACTTGGGGCGGAGAATCCCCTTGAGCTCCAGGTACGCGAAAACGGTTTTCAGCGGAAGCAGCCGAATATCGGTTAGGGAGGACAGCTCCGTGAAACGCACTTCGAGCCGTTTTCCGCCCGCTGTTTTCACGATGTTCAGCACCTGCCGCAGACCCTCTTTTTCAGGGGTGTCGCCGTAGACGAAGTTTTCAAGCACCGGAAGGCAGCCCCGATCTCCGAGCACGGTGCATGTGGACGGCTTTCCGTCACGGCCGGCCCGGCCGATTTCCTGGCTGTAGTTCTCGATGGATTTGGGCAGGTCGTAGTGGATGACCTTGCGGATGTCGGCCTTGTCGATGCCCATGCCAAAGGCGATGGTGGCCGCCACGACGTCTATGCGTCCTTTCATGAACCGGTTCTGGACGTCTTCGCGGCGTTCCGATGACATCCCTGCATGATAGGCAGCTGCGTTTACGCCGCCGTTTGACAGCTTTTCAGCGACGGTTTCTGCGGTCTTCTGCTGGATGGTATAAACGATGGAGGGGCCGGTGGGCGGCGCTGCCAGAAGGTCGGCCAGCATGCGGTCTTTGTCGGCCGGGGGCGCTGGAAGCACCTGCAGGTGAAGGTTTTGCCGATAAAATCCGGTGCAGACCACGTTTTCGCGGGGGATTTCAAACTTGCGGCACATGTCGTCCACCACCTTGGGGGCGGCCGTGGCGGTCAGCAGGAGTACCTGAGGGATTCGGTACTGTCGGCGGTAGGCGGGGATTTTAAGATAGTCGGGACGAAAGTTGTGCCCCCACTCGGAGATGCAGTGCGCCTCGTCCACGACCAGCATGGAGACCTTCATTTTTGCCAGTTGAAGCCGAAACCGCTCGTTTTTGAACCGTTCCACAGAAATCATCAGAATTTTGGCCGCACCATTGCGCGCCGCAGCCAGTGCTTTCTGAAAATCTTCCCGTCCCATGGCCGAATCGAGTTTGACCGCCGCCAGGCCGATGCCGGTCATAAAATCGATCTGGTCCTTCATCAGCGACAGCAGCGGAGAAACCACCAGGGTGAGGCCAGTGAGTTCGAGCGCCGGCAGCTGGTAGCAAAGAGATTTCCCGGCGCCGGTGGGGAAGATGGCGGCCGCCGATTCTCCGGCCAATATCGCTTTCACCACCTGCCGCTGCCCGGGTAGAAACTGTTGAAACCCGAATCGGTCAGACAGGCGCTGCTGAAGGGAATCTTGGGAGGTGTCCGGCATCTGTTTTTCCCGTTGAGATCGTTGACAGTTGAACCTACTTTACCGTAAACCGCCAGGCGCAGAACCACTCTTCGGGGTGGTTATCGGGTGGACATCCGATGCATTCGGTTTTAATGCGGGGGTCGATGGTCCGGGCAAAGTAGGCGTATTCCACGAGGCCTGCGGACTTGCAGGGATAGTCTTCCAGGCCCTTTCGCTTTCGGGCCGCCTGGACCCGGCATTCGTTCATCTGAAAGACGAAGCTGTCTTCGGTCTCTTCCTCGATGGACTGCACGTTGATCACGGCATAGAGACGAAGCCCCAAAGCTTTTTTGAGCCCTTCCAGCCCCGGCTGCCGGTCCAGTTTGAGAAAATGGCGGATCGATTCGGCCTCCACCGGCGAAAAGACCGCCCAGCAGCTGTCGTTGCAGCGCTTGGCGTCGTTCATGCCGCAGTCTTCCTCCACCGCCTGGAACCAGATACCGTCGTTGGCCAGCCAGCTGACCGACACCTGCTCCAGGACCTGCTGCATGGTTTCTGCCGGAAGCTGCCGAAGAAAGTCGGGCAGGCCGTTTGTCATCGGAAAGCCGAACACCTTGGAAAGGCGCCTGAGCTGAAGGGAGACGCTTCGCTCCACCTGCTTTTTCAGCAGGGCCAGGGCTTTTTCCTGCCCCAGCTGGTGCCGGACTTCGGTGTACCAGATCCCGTGGTGGAGGATCATCCGCTGGACCATGTCCAGCAAAAGCCGGGTGCGATCATCCGGGGGAAGCTCTTCCATGGTGTCGGTCATTTTCTTCTCCTATCTTTGCAGATATTTGTCTGAGGTCAGCCGCGCGCCTTTCTATTTTCCTCCCAGGATTATCGTTTCCCAGCCTCCCGGCATCCCAGCGGCGCAAAGCGCCTACAGCACCCGGTCCAGCACCGACCGCAGGTAGTCCAGCCCCTCTGCAAAGCGGTCGTCGGCAAGATTCATGAAAGAGATTCGGAAGCAGCTGCGGAAGCGGGGTGAAAAGGAAAAATGGTCTCCGGTGGTCCAGGGAGGGGAATGGATTTCCAACGACCGTCTGCTTCCGAGCCAGAGGCTGCAGCCGGACTGGACGCCGGGCACGGTCAGAGCCGGGTAGCGGGAAAACAGCTCGAGCAGCAGTT
Organism: uncultured Desulfobacterales bacterium; assembly: GCA_964409825.1. Classification (GTDB taxonomy): domain Bacteria; phylum Desulfobacterota; class Desulfobacteria; order Desulfobacterales; family CAFBRK01; genus JAIPEL01. The sequence goes on from CAYPFH010000018.1 coordinate 15,806, forward strand.
TCTGCCGTTTTTCGATCCGGTCGCGCACCGCCGCCAGGTGCGCGGCATAGTCCCCGCTGCCGATAAATTCGGAGAAAAACTTCTGAAGCAGTCCGGCCGAAACGATGTCTGCGCTGTATTTGGCGTACCTGAACTTTTCAAACAGCGATTCGGGAACGATCATAAACCCGATGCGCAGACCGGAGGCCGTGGTCTGGGACAGGGACTTGATATACACGGTCTGTTCCGGGAGAAGATCGACGAATCGGCTTTCCGGCGCCGGCAGGAATTCAGACTGGTAGTCGTCCTCGATGAGGGTGACGCCGAACTTTCGCACCAGATCGACCACGGCCTCTTTTTTTTTGCGGCTGTAGGAGACTCCCGTGGGGTTGTGCACCGAGGGCATCACGTAAAATAGGCGGATGCCGTCTTTAAGGACCCGCCGCAATGCGGACAGCGCAGGCCCGTCTTCTTCCATGGGAACGAAGTGTTTGGCCCGAAACAGGGTGACAGCCCCCGGATAGGTCGGGTCTTCAAACAGGGCCGCCTCCGAAATGCGGGCGGAGAATACCTTGGCGGTCAGGTCCAGCCCCTGCTGGGCGCCGGAAAGAACCAGCATCCGGTCGGTGGGAAGGCGGTAAAACCGGCCGAGGCAGGAAATCAGCTCCGGGTGGCCCTCCACCGGCGGCGCCGAAACCGCGCCCGCCCCCTCCTGGGAAAAAAGCCGGTTGAAAATCGCCCGAACCCGTTTCACCGGAAAAAAAGACTCCGACAGGTAGTCGGTGGAAAAGTCGTAGATCTGGCCGGCTTGTCCTATCCTTTCCGGAAACCGCACGTAAGATCCGCTTCCGACCTTATTTTCGATGAGCCCTTCTGCCTTGAGCCGGGCAAAGGCCCGCTGGACGGTCGGCTTTGCACAGGAAAATTCGGCCGCCAGCTTCCGGACGGAAGGAATTTTTTCGCCCGGACGGTACCGTCCCTGTTCGATCCGGCCTGTTATTTCATCGGCGATATCTGAGAAGCGCGGCATTTTCCCGCCTCTTTCCGTTGACAGATAGTGTTACACTATATTAAATGTATCAATACAATAATATGAATGTAAATATGAATAATAGCATATGCATAAAAGGAGGGCAAAATGGGAAAAGAACAGAAAAGAGAAACGATCAACCGCGGGCTTGCCGAAATGCTCAAAAACGGGGTCATCATGGACGTGACCACGGCCGATCAGGCCAAGATCGCCGAAGACGCCGGCGCCTGCGCGGTCATGGCCCTGGAGATGGTGCCGTCCGACATCCGGAAAAGCAACCGGGTGGCCCGGATGAGCGATCCTGCCGTCATCGAGCAGATCATGGCGACGGTAAGCATCCCGGTGATGGCCAAGGTCCGCATCGGCCACTTCATGGAGGCGAAGATAATAGAGGCGCTGGGGGTCGATTTCGTCGACGAAAGCGAAGTGCTCACCCCGGCCGACGAGGAATTCCATGTAGACAAGCGGCAGTTTACGGTGCCCTTTGTCTGCGGGTGCCGCAACTTGGGCGAGGCCCTTCGTCGGATCGACGAAGGGGCGGCCATGATCCGAACCAAAGGCGAGGCCGGCACCGGCAACGTGGTCGAGGCGGTGCGCCACATGCGGGCGGTTAACCGGGAGATTGCGGCCCTGCAGGATATGGACGAGGCAGACCTGAAGCGGGCGGCCGAGGCCTATCGCGTGCCTGCGGCGCTGGTTTCAGAAACCCGAAAGCTGGGCAGACTGCCGGTGGTCAACTTCGCCGCCGGTGGAATCGCCACGCCGGCCGACGCGGCCATGATGATGGCCCTGGGGTGCGACGGGATTTTCGTCGGGTCGGGCATCTTCAAGTCGGAAAATCCGGCCGTGACGGCTGCGGCCATTGTCGAGGCGGTGATCCACTTTCAAGATCCGAAAAAACTGGCGGACATTTCCCGCGGCCTGGGAGCGCCGATGATCGGACTGGAGATCGAGTCTCTGGAAACCAAAATGGCCGCCAGGGGTATATAAAAAGCGCGCGTCGATCCGCCAGGCGGTGTTCTCGGCTTTCTGCAATCCTCGATGTAGGCTCACCTACGCCTCCGGTCGCAGAAAACCTGTCGCAGATCCTGAGTTTGCCGAAGGGCGGCCTTGCCTGACGGACCGACGCGCGCTTTCGGATGCGGCCAGCCGAATGGGTTCGAGTGGTCAAGTGGTCAAATAGTTAAATGGTCAGATCTTCGGGTCATTCTTTTTTCATTCGACCAAGTGACCATTCGAGGAATCAACCAATCAACCAGCCAACGCTTTCTAGCATGTCAGAATCACGAAAAAATTTGCCGGAAACCGTCGGCCTTTTAGGCCTTCAGGGGGCGTTTCGGGACCATATCCCCCACCTGGAGGCCCTGGGGGTGAAGTGGCGGACGGTGCGGGATGCGGCGGAACTTCAGCAGGTGGACCGGCTCATCATTCCCGGAGGGGAAAGCACGGTCATGGCCCGCTTTCTGGCGCGATTTTCCCTTGCCGAACCATTGAGGGCGAGAATCGAGCAGGGGATGCCGGTCTGGGGGGTCTGTGCCGGATCGATTCTGCTGGCGAAAACGGTGGACGACCGGCCCGGGGTCCTGGGGGCGCTATCCATCCGGATTCTTCGAAACGCCTACGGCCGGCAGGTCGACAGCTTCCAGGCGGTTTTGGATGTGCCCGCCTTGTTTCTATCTGCATTTCCGGCGGTCTTCATCCGTGCGCCGAAGATCGCCGAAGCCGGTAACCGGGTAGAGACACTATCCAGGCTCGACAAAGATCCGGTCTTTGTCCGGAGCCGCTCTGTTATGGCGACCACCTTTCATCCGGAGCTTGGGCCGGATCCTTGCTTTCACCGTTATTTTATGGCGCTTCCGAATCGAGCACCTGGCGAATTTTCAGCGCCAACGCCTCCGGGGTGAAGGGCTTTTGGAGAAAGCCGCGGCATCCCCGCGCCAAGATTTCTTCGGCCTTTCCACGTTCGCTGTACCCGCTGGCGAGCAGGACGGGCACCGCCGGGTCGACGGCCTGCAGCCGATCGAATGTCTCGCTTCCCCCCAACCCCGGCATGATCATATCCAGAATCACCATGTCGATTTCGGCCCCGCGCGCTTGGTAGATGTCGACCGCCTCTTTTCCGCTGCCGGCGGTCACCACCCGATACCCCATTTTCTCCAGCAGCCGTCTTGCCACATCGAGGATCATCTGCTCATCGTCGACGATCAGGATGGTTTCTTCTCCCTTGGCCGGCGGAAGACTCGATTGCGTCTCGGTCTTCATGCCCGCAGGCGACGCCGGCAAATAGATGTCGAAGGTGCTCCCCTCACCGGGGGTGCTGCGAACGTCGATGACGGCGTGATGGTCTTTGATAATGCCATAGGAGATGGCCATGCCCAGACCCGTTCCCTGGCCGGCTTCCTTGGTGGTGAAAAAGGGGTCGAAGATTCTCTCCACGGTCTCTTTTTCCATTCCCGTTCCGTTGTCGGAAACCGAGATCCGGACGTAGTTTCCGGGCGGCACGCCGTAGGGGCGGACAAAATCACTGTCCAGTGCGACATTGCGGGTCTCGATATACAAGTCGCCGCCGCCGGACATCGCCTGCCAGGCGTTGACAAAGAGGTTGAGCAGCACCTGGTCGATCTGGTTCGGATCGACGTTCACGTTCCAGACGTCTTTCTGGTACTTGCTTAAAATGCGAACTTCTTTCTTCGTTCGTCCGAACATTTTGGCGCTGCTCTGAATGAGTTCGTTGATGTTGGTCGGCATCACCTGGTAGCTTCCAGGCCTTACCAGCCCGAGGGCCCGCCGGGTCAACGCCTCTCCGCTTTTTACGGATTTTTCGATGTTCTTCAGGTTCTCATAGTGCGGGTGGTTTGGATCGATGTCCATCAGAACAAGAGAGGTGTTGCCTAAGATACTCATCAATAGGTTGTTGAAATCATGGGCAATGCCGGCGGCTAGCGTTCCCAGGGCTTCCAGTTTCTGGGCCCGCTGAAGCTGGGTTTCCAGCCGCTTTTTTTCTTCTTCCGCTTTTTTGATCTCCGTCAGATCGTGGATCACGACCGTCGCCTTGGCAGGTGCACCGTTGACCAGATGAAATCCGGAAGTGACCAGCGCCTGGAACCGCCGGTCTGTTTTCCCCCGGATCGGAAGCTCCAGCGGTTCGGGGGTCACCTCTCCGGCGGCCGCCTCCGTGGCCTGTTTATCCCACAAGGCGTTGGCCTCGGGAGGCATCAGTGCGTCCAGGCTCAGATTCAGCAGTTCGTTTTCCTGGTAGCCCGTGTATCGGCACATGACGTCGTTGACCCGGATCAGCTTAGATGTTTCAAGATCGATCTCGAAAATTCCGGCAGGGGCATTTTGGAACAGCAGCCGGTAGCGCTCCTCGTTTTCGCTCAAGGCCTTGGTACGCGCTTTGACGAGCTCCTCCAGCCGGGTGCGGTGTTTTTCGAGTTCCCTTTCGGCGCTTTTTCTCTCGGTGACATCCTGCAGGATCGCGGTGGAAGTTTTTTCCTTTTCGCCCAGGCTCTTGATCTGCAGGGTGATCAAAGAGCGGTTGAGCCTCAAAGGGGTTTCTTCGGTGATGCGCTTCAGACTGCCGGCGTCGCCTTGGAGAAGCGCCTCCAGCCGTTTGCGGTCCGCGTCGTCGAAGAGGCGGGAAAATTTCATCCCCAGGAGCGTGCCCTCGGGTTGTCCGATCATGCAAAGGGCGGCCGGATTGGCATAGATGATCCTGTTTTCCAGATTGATTTCGATGATTCCTTCGGCCATCTGCTCCAGGATCGCCTCGAAGTGCCGCTTGACCGACAGCAGCTCCTGGGTGATGCCGCGGGGATGCACCTGATCGACGCCGAGAACTTCTCCGGCCATGCATTTGGCCCTGATCTCATCCGGATTTTCCAATACGGAGCGCACGTGCATGGCCATGTCCGTAAACGGGCCCTTGGCGATGCAGGCATCGGCGCCGATTTCCCGGATGTCGATCCATTCTTCTGCTGAAATCGCAGACAGGATAACCAGGTAGATGCTTGTGTAGGCCTGGTTGCTTCGCAAGATCCGGCACAGGGTTTTGCCGTCGATGTTGGGCATGACCAGGTCCACGAACATGATGTCCGGCGTATAATTGGCCAGCACATCGAGGGCGCTGAGTCCATCTCCGGCCGTTTCGACCCGAAGTCCCTCCTTTTCCAGAAATTTTGTCATGAGTTGGAGCAGGACCGGGCTGTTGTCGACGGCCAGGATGTTTTTCATCATTTCCTCTCCCTGTCCGGTGTTGGGCAGACTGCAGATCGGCTTGGGCCTATTGTAAAATTTCGTGCCGGGGGGGTGTCAACGTAATTTTTCGGGGGTGACCTTAGATTTGTGCATAAGCCCGCATTTTTTTTGATGATAAAATATACTTGACATATATTTGATGTGTGTGTCAAAGGGCATATTATGTCCGAATTTCCGCTTGCCGCCGCACCATTTTCCTTTTCCCGGCCCAAGCAGCCCCTGGGCCGCACCGCCTATGAAAAAATCTACCGCAAGATCATGACCCTGGATTATGCCCCGGGGCAGCGTCTGGAGGAAAAGGCGCTGGTCGAAGAACTGGGCATCGGCCGGACGCCCATCCGGGAGGCGCGGCGGCTGGCCGCCGATTTCATGGTCGAATCCGAACCGAATAAAGGCGCCGTAGTTCGGCCGTTGACCGTGCAAAACACCCGGGCGTCCTTTGCCGCGCTGCTAATCCTGGAGCAGGGCGTGGCCGAACTGGCTGTCCGCGAGGACACAGACGCCCTGCTCCCGTCAATGTCGGAGGCCAACGAAAAGGTCCGGCGTGCCATTGAGCAAGACGATATTCTGGGTCTTGTGGAAAACAACAACGAATTTCACAGGCTTTTTTCCGAATGCTCCGGAAACGACTATCTGGTTCACGCGCTGCACAAGGTCCGCTGCGAGACCAACCGTCTGGCCTACCTTTCCTTCGGAAACGCGGTCGACCCTTTTCGTTCCCAGATAGAGCACTACCGGTCCGTGGTCGAGGATCATGAAAGCATCATTGAAAGCATCCGGGAGCGGGACAAGGCACGGCTCAAGGAAACCCTGGAAAAGCACAGCAGGGCCTTTCAAAACAGGATATTGCTGTACATGGCGACGTGATAACGGTATGCCGCCGGTGCCCGGCACCGCGGCGCGGAACTGCTGTCAACCCACACAGGAGGTGCAACCATGAAAAAGATCATCGTCGTTCTTCTTTCCCTTGCCTTTTTCTGTGCAGGGACAGGCCCTGCCCTTTCAAAGACCAAATGGGACTGCCATCTGAACTATCCGGCCGGTAATTTTCACTCCCAGGGCGCCCAGCGGTTCGCCGATCGGGTATTGGAGGCCACCGGCGGGGATCTGGAAATCGTCCTGCATCCCGGGGCGGCACTGGGATTCAAGGGTCCCGAACTTCTTCGGGCCGTGGCCGAAGGCCAGATGGCCATTGCGGAGGTACCCACCGGCATGGTGGAAGGCGATGCGCCGGTGCTGGCGTTGACTGCCCAGCCGTTCATTTCTACCAATGCCTTCGAGCAGCGGCTTTTGTACCAGTTGTCCAAGCCGACCTACGCCCGGATTCTGGGAAAATTCAACCAGTTCACCCTCTACTCCTCGGTGTGGCCGTTTTCCGGGATCTACACCCAGCGGGAGATCAAATCGGTCAAGGACCTGGAAGGGCTCAAGATGCGGGTCTATGACGGCACCGGGCTGGCCTTCGGTGACGCTGCGGGCATCGCGGCCCGGAAGATGCCCTTTTCAGAAGTCTACCCCGCCATGAAAGCCGGTCTGCTCGACTCCATGTACACCTCCTCGGTCTCGGGTGTGGACGCCAAGGCATGGGAAGTGCTCAAGTACTTTACCCCCATCAACATTGTGGGACCCGTGAATATGGTCAACGTGAATCTGGACGCATGGAACAGGCTTCCCGAGAAGACTCGCAAAATCGTGATGGAAATTGCGGTGGAGATGGAAGACGAAATGTGGAACCTGGCCAGTGAAATGGACCGGAAAAGCCGGGCGACACTTCAGGCCGAAGGCATGATCATCACGCCGGTCAATTCCGAGTTCCGGGCCGAACTCAACCGATTGGGCGAACAGCTCCGGGCCGAATGGGTCAAGAAGGCCGGCGCCGACGCCCAGCGCATTTTGGACGATTACTACCGGATTACCGGCCGATAACGGCGGCCTGAGGCATACCGAACAGCGGGAAGCCGGGAGCCGCCGCCGGCTTCCCGATAACATAGGCGCCCCCAAGGGCCGCGTTATTCGTTGATCGTTGATTGGCTGTGAAAAAATCCGCAGCCCGCTGACTGGCCTCATCGGGTTTGCCGATGGGTTCGAACAATGAAGAACGATCGACCAATGACGGTACAGAAAAGAGGGAAAGGCAGCCGATGAAAACCCTGATCCTCTGGATCGAAAAGCTGAGCAACTGGATGGCCGCCGTCTCTGCGGTGATGCTGGGGCTGATGACGGTGTTGATTCTTGCCGAAATTTTTCTCTGGAACTTCTTTGAAAAAACGACGCTCATCGCCGACGAATACAGTGCCTATGGTTTGGCGGCCATTATTTTTCTGGGCGCCGGCTACTGCCTGAAGGAAAGAGGGCACATTCGAATCACGCTGGTGCTCCACTTTTTGCCCAACAAGGTCGAGCGGGTGATCGCCTTCCTGGCCACGGGCGCCACCACCGTCTTTATGGGATACCTCTGGTGGTATCTGTACCTGATGGTGGCTTCGGCCTACCGCTACGAATCGACCTCCGGCACCCTGACCCACACTCCGCTCTGGATTCCGATGGGGGTCATGCTTGCCGGGGCTGCCGCCTTCTTCATCCAGTTTGTGGGCACGACCCTGAAAACCTACCAGGCAATCCGCACCGGGGAGGACGTGATCTGATGGAAGCGACCCTGGCGGAAATGTCCCTGGTGGTGTTCGGTCTGCTCTTTCTTACTCTCGGTTCGGGCATCTGGGTCGGATTTGCCCTTTTCATCGTCGGCTTTGTGGGAATGGCCTTCTACAGCTCTCTGCCGGGGGGCTACAACATGGCCTCCTCGGTCTGGGCGACCGTGGAAAAATGGGAGTACGTGGCCCTTCCCCTGTTCATTCTCATGGGCGAAATCCTGTTTCGCTCGGGGATTTCCGAGAGGCTGTTCAAGTCGCTGGTCCCATGGCTTTATCGGCTTCCCGGCGGCCTTTTGCTGATGAACATCGTTTCTTGCACCCTTTTTGCCGCCGTCTCCGGATCGAGTGCGGCCACCACCGCCACTGTGGGCCGCATCACCCTGGCCGAGTTCGACAAACTCGGATACGACAAGCGGCTGGCCATGGGGTCCCTGGCCGGGGCCGGCACCCTCGGGTTTCTCATCCCGCCGTCGCTGATCATGATCATCTACGCGATCCTGGCTGAAGTTTCCATCGGCAAAATGTTCATTGCCGGGATCTTTCCGGGCCTGCTTCTGTCGGGCATCTACTCGGCATACATCATCTACCGGGGCATCCGGGATCCGAGCATCGCTCCGCGGATGAAAGAAAGCTACAGTTGGAGGAACCGGATCCGGGGGCTCAAGGATCTGCTGCCGACCTTGCTGTTGATCTTGTTGGTGTTGGGAAGCATCTACGCAGGGGTGGCCACCCCTACCGAGGCGGCCGCTCTCGGCGTGCTGGGCGCCACGGTGTTTGCGCTCATCAACCGGCAGATGAACCTAAAGATCCTTTTCAGCTGCCTTATAGGGGCGGTCAAGACCAATGCCATGATCATGATCATCGTGGTAGGGGCGGGATTTTTGTCCCGGGTCATGGGCTTTTTGGGAATTCCGGCGGCCATCACCGAGGCCATTATCGGCATGGACCTTTCACCTTACATGCTGATGATTCTTTTAGGGGGCGTCTACGTGGTGCTCGGATGCCTGCTGGACGGGTTCTCCATCGTGGTGATGACCCTGCCCATCGCGCTTCCCATGGTCACGGCGGCCGGCTTCGATCCGATCTGGTTTGGGATCTACCTGATCCTGATGGTGGAAATCAGCCAGATCACGCCGCCGGTGGGGTTCAACCTGTTCGTCATCCAGGGGCTGACAGACGAGCCGATCACCAAGGTGGCACGGTACGCCCTGCCGTTTTTCTTTCTGATGCTGCTGACCACGGCGATTGTGACCCTTTTCCCGGATATCGTCCTGTATTTGCCGAACCTGATGATCGGCAAATAATCAAATCCGGGGTTCGGAAGGACCGAACCCCGGATTTGATGATCAATATAAATTCGATTGGATGTATAATTGGATGGTGGTTACCTGATAGAACGCTTGTCAGCATAGGGATTGTCAAACCGCCGTTGCGTCGCGAAAGTTGCTGATCCCGCGTAAAACCGGGGTAGATGAAACGGAACGGAATTCTGACCATCCCTATGGCGGCGTTATTTCGGTGAGTAGCCAGGAGAAAGGGCAATGCGAATCGATTTGAATTGTGACATAGGAGAAAGTTTCGGCGCCTATACGATCGGCATGGATGCCGATGTGATCCACCACATCACGTCGGCCAACATCGCATGCGGATGGCATGCCGGCGATCCGATCGTAATGGACCGAACTGTAAAAATGGCCGCCGAAAAGGGCGTCGGCATAGGTGCCCATCCCGGATACCCCGATCTAATGGGCTTCGGCAGGAGAAACATGGCCTGCACGCCGGATGAAGCTCGCCTCTACATGATGTATCAGATCGGTGCACTGAAGGCTTTTTGCACGGCCAACAACACCCAACTTCGTCATGTGAAGCCTCACGGGGCATTGTACCTCACGGCGGTGGAAAACGCCGATGTGGCGCGTGCGGTGGCCGAAGCCATTGTCGCAGTGGATCCCAATCTGTATTACGTGGCGTTGGCCGGCAAGAAGGGGGAACTGATGACCCGGATCGGCCGAGAACTGGGGCTCAAGGTGGCCTATGAAGCCTTTCCGGACCGCGCGTACACCCCCGAAGGAACCTTGCAGTCCCGGAAAGAGCCCGGCGCCGTAATCAAGGAACCGGAGATCGTCGTCGAACGCGCTCTGAAAATGGTTCTCGAAAAGCGAGTGGTCGCATTCGACGGCACTTCCATCCCCCTTGAAGCGGACACGCTTTGTGTTCACGGAGATACGCCCACCGCCGTTGATTTGACCAAAGGCATCCGAAAGTCCATGGAAGCAGAGGGCGTAAAGCTGTCGCCCCTGGGAGCCGAGATTTGATGGAAAACGGTCTTTTTGAAACCCCGGTATTTCGCCTGGCGGGGGACCGGGGGCTTCTGGTCGAATACGGCGGCAGCATCGATCCGACGATCAACCAGAAGGTGCGCGCCATGGCCCTGGCACTGGAGCGGGAAATGCCAGAAGGGCTCACGGAGGTCATCCCCACCTACCGCTCCTTGCTGATCGTCTACGACCCTGAAAAAACGCGTCCGGCAAGGCTCGAAAAAGTGCTGGAAAGCACCGAGCAGGGCTTGGATGACATCCAGATTCCACCGCCGAAGGTCGTGGAGATTGCCGTTTGCTACGGCGGTGAATTTGGACCGGACATCGAGCACGTGGCAAAGACCCACGATCTGACCGTGGAAGAGGTCATCCGCATCCATTCGGAGCCGGAGTACCGGATATACATGGTTGGATTTACACCTGGCTTTCCCTTTCTGGGGGGACTCTCTGAAAAGCTGCACACACCCCGGCTGGAATCCCCTCGAACGAAAGTCCCCCGAGGATCCGTCGGCATCGCCAACAACCAGACCGGGGTCTATCCCATCGACAGCCCCGGCGGGTGGCAGCTCATCGGCCGGACCCCCCTGAAGCTGTTTGCACCGGAGCGGGAGAACCCGATTCTTTACCAAGCCGGCGATCTGCTGCGCTTCATACCCATATCGCTGTCCGAATACCGAAGGCTGGAAAAAGAGGAGGGACTTTGATGGGCACCTTTCTGGTCATCGAACCGGGGCCTTTTTCCACCATCCAGGACCGGGGGAGGTGGGGATATCAGCAGATGGGGCTGCCCGTTTGCGGAGCACTGGATACCCGGGCCTTTCGCCTGGCAAACCTGCTTGTCGGAAATCCAGAGGCTGCCGCCGTGATCGAGTTTACCCTTGTGGGGCCCCAACTGGCCGTCATGCAGGAAGCGGACATCGCGGTCGCCGGCGCCGATATGCAGATGAAGCTGAATTATAAGCCGGTTGAAAATTGGACAAGCATCCGCGTCAGTCCGGGGGATTTGCTGACCTTCCAGTCGGCGAAAAAGGGATGTCGCGCCTATCTTGCCGTCACCGGCGGCATCGATGTGCCGGTGGTGATGGGAAGCCGCTCTACCTTCACGGGAGCAAAGATCGGGGGGGTTGACGGCCGCCCGCTGAAAAAAGGGGATATCCTGAAGAGCGGCCCCGGAAGGCTCCTTGCCCGACCCCGGCGACTGCCTGAATCGCACATCCCCTCCTATTCGGGCCAGGTGCTGCTGCGCGCAATACCCGGGCCCCAGGACGATTTTTTTCAGGAGGGGCTGGAGACGCTGTTTGGCTCTGAATACACGGTCTCGGATAGGGCCGACCGCATGGGATACCGTTTGGAAGGTCCGGCAGTGGTGCAAAAACAGGGCGCCCCGCAGAGCATCATCTCCGAGCCGACGATGCCCGGCGGCATTCAGGTGCCCGCCGACCATCAACCCATTGTACTGCTGGTGGAACAGACCGTCGGTGGTTACACGAAAATTGCCACGGTGATTTCCACCGACATCCCCCGAATCGCGCAGGCCACTCCGGGAGACACATTCCGGTTCGAGCGCGTGAACATTGAGGAGGCCCACCGGCTGTACCGCCGTCAGCAGGAGAAGCTGGCGAGTCTGGCCGAGAGGCTCGGATAGAAAGTAGTTAATTGGTGAAATGGTTGAATGGGTCATTGGGGATAACCGGTATGCCGAAGCTTGTCGACGGCCTGATTTTCCCACTCGACCATTCGACGAATCGACCAAGCAACCATCTCTGCCAAGGGAGAAGCCCATGAACGCCAGCGTCTGGCTCCAGGATCTGACCTGGGAGGAGGTCGAGGAAAGAATCGTCCAGGCCGAAGGGACCGTGATCGTGCCGGTGGGCAGCACCGAGCAGCACGGCCCGCACCTGCCGGTCGGGACCGATACTTACGTGGCCATGGCCCTCGCCGAAGCCGGCGCCGAGCGTACTGGTGCCCTGGCCGCCCCGCCCCTGTGGTTCGGCTGGAGCCCGCATCACATGGTCCTTCCCGGAACCATCACCGTCCGGCCGGAGGTGCTGGTGGAAATCGGCTTCGATATCGTCCGGTCGCTTTCCCGCCACGGACTGGACAAGTTCGTCATGATCAACGGCCACCGGATCGTTAACATCACCTGGCTTCAGATGGTAGGTGAGCGGGCAAAGCGGGAGTTCGGCGTAAAATACGTGATATTCGACCCGGCCTTCATGTCCAAAAGCGTTGTCGACGAAATGGGCTGGGGTCCGGTAGGCCACGCCGAGGAGATCGAAGGTTCGCACATGTGGCACTGCTACCCGGAGCTGGTCCATATGGATCGGGCCGTGGACAACCCGCATCCGGCCCGCCCCCTGTATTCCGTGGATCCGCGCTTCAGCGGGGACACCCTTTGCTATGTGCCCAGCAGCGAAGAAGAGATGGCGCCTTCGGTGGCGGCCGCCGGCGGCACCACCGGAGAGCCGAGCAAAGGTTCGGTCGAAGGCGGCCGGCGATACCACGAGCACCTCGTGGACCGGCTGGCCGAGGTCATTGCGGCATTGAGACGGCAGTGAATCGGTCGAATGGTCGGGCGGTCCACAGGCCGTTTTTCCCCTCGGGAAAAGCCCTTGACAAACCGTGAGGTGTGATATATCAATGCATAAATAATTTTTGTTGAAATATATTTTGCGCCGCGAGCGCAACTCCGAAAACTAAAAAATAGGGTTTTACTCAACGAATCCAATGAATTGCCTTTCCCGCCCACCGGACTGCCCCTAACAAACAACTGACTCTTTTCCCGCGCGCTTTTTCATGTTTTACAGCCGGAGGTCATGCTTTGAGTCTTGAGCTTCGATGCGGCTTGGCATCGACCGTGTTCCGGCAACGGCAGGACGGAGGAAATGTTGCAGTTCGGCCCGGGTCGACGCCCCGGTCCCCGGGAAGCGGACCGACGGCATCGAGACCTGAATCACCGAAACCGAGCGCCTCTTCCGGAAAAGGAATTCGGCGCGGCAGACAAAGAGATTGAATGAAATAAAAGGATTTAAAAAGGAGGAACATCCATGTTGATGGCTGCAAAAGAAGGCTACAAAATCAAAGACATCGGGTTGGCCGGATACGGCCGCCGGGAGATCGAGATCGCCGAAAAGGAAATGCCCGGCCTCATGGCCACCCGGG
>CAYPFH010000019.1:0-14109 GCA_964409825.1 uncultured Desulfobacterales bacterium
GCTTCGCCCGGGATGACGGGGTGGGAAGTTTCAGTATTGATCAAACTGACCGCCCTTTGGTCAGCGGCGGGGCTGGATGCAATCGAAAGCTGGCCTTTAGGCGGCAAAGCCGCCTCCTGTAACAGCGTTGCGCTGTCTTTTGCGCAGCGCGGTTATTTGGTCAGCTTTTTCATGTCTTCGACCAGGGTTCGCACGGCGTCGGCCGAACGGTTCAACGCGGCCTGTTCTGCTTCGGTCAATTCGATTTCGATCACCTGCTCGATGCCGTCAGCACCGAGTTTGACCGGAACGCCGATGAACAGACCGCTGATGCCGTACTCGCCCTCCAACAGTACCGCGCAGGGAAGGATCTTTTTCTTGTCTTTGAGCATCGACTCGGCCATCTCGACCGCCGCCGAGGCCGGCGCGTAAAAGGCGCTTCCGGTCTTGAGCAGACCGACGATTTCGGCCCCGCCGTTGGCAGTGCGCTTTACCAGCGCGTCGATTCGCTCCTGGCTGATCAGTTCGGTGATGGGAATGCCAGCCACCGTTGAAAAACGGGGCAAAGGAACCATGGTGTCACCGTGGCCGCCCAGCACAAAGGCATGGGTGTTTTCCACCGAGACGTTGAGCTCCATGGCGATAAACGAGCGAAACCGCGCTGAATCCAGGACGCCAGCCATGCCCATGACCCGGTTTTTGGGAAAACCGCTTACCTCGTGGGCGACATGGCACATGGCGTCCAGCGGATTGCTCACGATGATCAGCTTTGCTTCCGGAGAGAATTTGGTCACCTGCGTGACAACGTTTTTCATGATGCCGGCGTTGGTGCTGAGCAGGTCGTCGCGGCTCATGCCCGGCTTGCGCGGGACGCCCGCGGTGATGATCACGATGTCGGATCCTTCCGAAGCTTCGTAGCCGTTGGAGCCGGCCACCTTCGCATCGTGTTTTTCGATGGGCGCGGCCTCCGTCAGATCGAGGGCCTTTCCCTGAGGAACCCCTTCGATGATATCGATCAGGGCCACGTCGCACAGCTCTTTTTCGGCCAGCCGCTGGGCGGCGGTGGCACCCACGTTTCCAGCACCAATAACGGTCACCTTCTTGTCCATGATTCACTCCTTGCGCTTTGGTTGATTCTTCCGCCACCGGATCCGGGACGCAATGTGGAAGAAAAAAAATTTGATACCATACTACAGGGGATTGTCAACACTTCCTTCTCGCCGAATCTTAAATTGTTGACATCTAAACCAAAAAAAGGCTATTCATGTATCATTTGGCGCCCGGCCGGTCCCCGGTTTTTTAAGAAAAAGACGCAAAGAGGTCTGTTCCATGAATGTGGCTGTGAGAATCAAGACGCTGCTTCAGGAAGCGGAGTTGTACCGCTCCCAGGGTCTTTTGACGGAAGCCATCGGCAAGTACCGCGCCGCAGCCGACATTCTGAAAAAAGTCGATAAGGTCAAAAATCGGGATGCGTACCTGGCGGGAATCGCCCGAAAGATCCGGGCCATAGAAAAAGAACTCGATGCGTTTTTGAATGCCCCGGCCGCTCCGGAGATGACCGAAACGGTTCAGGATCTGATCAAGGAAAAATTTGCCTTCGGCAAAGACCCTGAATCCCGTCCGCTGGAAGGGGCCATCGCTCTTGCCAAATTCGGGCAGTACGGCAGGGCCCTGGCAGAATTCCGTTCCCTTTTATCGAAAGAGTCGGTAAAGGCGGCTTCGGCCAAAAACATCATTCGCTGCCACATTTCCCTGGAATCTTTCGACGAGGGAATCGAAGAGTTTCGCCGGTGGGAAGACGACAGCCTCTTTTCACCGTCGCAGCTGGAAAACCTGCGAATTTTTTTTCAAGGCCTGCTGGACAAGAGGAGAATCGAAAAGACCGTCGAACTGGCTTCGTCCGGCGCAGAAGCCGTTGAAGAGATCGAGCCGGCCGAGTTCGACCTGCAGATTGACCAGGGCACCGCCGGCCAGGAAGAAGAGCTCCTGGACATCAGCTCCATCGGCGTTCTGATGGAAGACGGTCCGCAGGCCGGCGAGCGGGTCGAGTTCGACGTCAGCTTCCAATCCGGAAAAGAGATCAGCCTCTTGATTCCGAGCCGTGAAAAAGGCATGATCGAGCATTTAAGAGTCGGAACCAAATTAAATGACATCGAGTTTTACTCTCCCTTTGCCATGTTCCAGGGGGCCGGGATCGTCACCTCCAACACCAAGATTGCCACCGGCCCGAAGCGGGGAGATTTCAGCCTGGATATCAGAGTGACCAGCGCCTGATGATGCAGGGCCGCGGCCAGCATGCGGCAGAATCCGGAGCGCCATTTTCCGATACCGCGTACGCAACTCGTTTTGGAGCGCTGCCCCTATGGCAACGATCAATCTGAAAAAAAGAGAGATTGAAGCAAAGATCGTCTACTATGGTCCGGGACGCGGCGGCAAAACCACTAATTTAGAATACATATACAAAACATACAAGAAGCAGGTCACCGGAGACATGGTTTCGATCACCACGGAGGGAGACCGCACCCTGTTCTTTGATTTCCTTCCCATCGGGCTGGGCAAAATCCGGGGATTCGATGTGCGGGTTTCGCTGTACACGGTCCCGGGGCAGGTTCAATACAGTTCCACCCGGAAGCTCGTCCTAAAGGAGGTCGACGGATTGGTTTTCGTGGCCGATTCCCTTCAGGTCCGCAGGGAAAAGAACATGATTTCGCTCAAGGACATGGCCCAAAACCTGAAGGATTACGGATTGAATATTTTTAAGATCCCGGTGGTGTTTCAATACAACAAGAGGGACCTTGCCGAGGAGGGATTTCCCATCCTCACGGTGGAGCAGCTGGACAAAGATCTCAACCGTCAACTCAAGGTGCCGTCGTTTCCTGCCAGTGCCCTGAAAGGAGACGGCGTCGGCGCCACCCTCAAGGAATGTCTGAAGCTCACACTCAAATCCTTAAAAAGCCAATTCCAGGAAGGATCGTAAAGAGTTTGCCATGAAAAGCGGCGTTGTGCTTGCAGGAGCTTTGACTTTTTTGAACCTCGGCGATCTGCTGCAGCTGTTCGGCTCCAACGGCAGTACCGGCGTGCTTCGGATTACCAGCCCGCATGCACCGGAGCCCGGCGTCGTTCATCTTCTCAAGGGCAATCCGGTCAACGCTTTTGCCGGTGACGAGACCGGGTTAAAGGCGCTCTATGCCCTGTTCGGATGGCTGGACGGGGAATTTGAGTTTACTCCCAAGGAGGTGCCGACCGAAAAAGCGATCGAAAAGGGACGGATGGAGATCATCCTGGACGGGCTGAGAATGCTCGACGACGGAGAAATCCAGCTGATCGGCCCTTCAGAGAGGCCGGACACCGCCAAGCGAGACGCCCCTTCGGCCGCTGGAGGCCCGCTGATCCGGGGCCCGCTCATCGACTACATGTATGTGGTCGACGAAGAAGAGTTCAGCGCTGGCCAGGAAATCGTCAAAGAAAACAGCCACGGCAACTGGATCTGGATCGTGGTCCAGGGGTTGGTGCAGGTCCGAAAGGAAACCGACCGCGGCCCGCTTGATCTGATCCGTGTGTCAGAAGGCTGTTTCATTGGAAGCATGGCGACTTTTACGGTCAACGGCAATGTTCGCAGCGCCACATCTCTTGCCCTGGAAGATGTCTCCCTGGGGGTGCTCGACACCCAACGCTTGTTTACCGATTTTTCCGCCTTGTCGTCGACGTTTCGACGGCTGCTGTTGAGCCTGGACAAACGGCTTAGAGAAGTGTCGGACCGGATCGTGGACATTCATAACAGGGCTTACTCCCTGGATGAATACGTCAAGGACAGGGAAGCGACGATTCGTCAGGGAAATCCGGAAGAGCGTCTGTTCAGGATCACCGAAGGCGATGCCACCGTGGTCCGCTACACGGATGACGGCCACGTGCCGCTGGCCAAGTTGAAAAAAGGGGATTTCTTCGGTTCGGTGCCTTTTTTCGAAATGGGGCAGGAGCCGGTAGCCGCTTCGGTATTTGCTTCTGCGACGATGCAATTCGAGACCGTGGACGCCGGACCGCTCCAGGAGGAGTACGACAATCTTCCGGCCACTTTCAAAAAGCTGATCGAACACACAGCGGCTTGCATTTCAGTGACCAGCATGGTGGCGGCAGACCACCACAAGAAATCGATGGAGGAAAAGGAGTGACCCATGTGGACACGGAACAGCGGCATTTCCGCTCCACAGGACGCAGACAATAACAAGGCAACGAAGTTGCCGAAAAATTTAAGTGAGAGCTATGACCACCCAAGAAAAAAGACAACATTACCGGATCAACTCCCAGAATTTGCTCAGCTACGCTTGCTACGACAAAGAAGACAACCTGGTCAAACAGGGAATGGGGCGCACCCTGAACGTATCGGCGGTTGGGATTCGTCTAGAAACGCATGTAGAGCTGGAATCCGGCAGCCGAGTCGAATTGACCATTGGCCTGGAAGAGGAGTTGGTGACGATCGAAGGCAAGATCGTTTATGTCAAGCCCGGTCAGGAAGGAAGGTTCGAAGCCGGAATCCAGTTTTTTGAAGTTGACCAGAAGACCGGAAGCCTTCTTCAGCAGTACATCAAGGCCTTTCGAGAGAGGGATCCTCAATGACCGAGATTGTATATGAAACCGACATGCCGGATCTGACGCTGATCAAACGGGGAAAGGTAAGAGACCTTTACGATCTTGGCGACGCCCTGCTCATGGTGGCGACGGACCGGATTTCTGCGTTTGACGTGATCATGCCCACCCCCATACCGGACAAGGGCCGAATTCTGACGCAGATTTCGCTGTTCTGGTTCGACATCATGAAAGACCTGGTGGACAACCACCTGATCACCAGCGACGTCGACCAGTTCCCGGCCGTCTGCCGGCCGTATGCGGAACAGCTGCGGTACCGGAGCATGCTGGTGCGAAAAGCAGCACCTCTGCCAGTAGAGTGCGTTGTCAGAGGCTACATCTCCGGTTCCGGCTGGAAGTCGTACCGGGAGTCGGGGCAGGTCTGCGGTATCGCGCTTCCGAAGGGGTTGAGAGAATCGGACCGCCTCTCCGAGTCGCTGTTTACCCCTTCGACCAAGGAAGAACTCGGCGCCCACGACATCAACATCGACTTTGAAGAAACCGTCCGCCGGATCGGAAAAAAACGGGCAGAACAAGTCAGGGACCTGAGCCTGGCCATCTACACCAAGGCAATGGAGGTGGCTGCAAGCCGCGGAATCATTATCGCCGACACCAAATTCGAATTCGGAATCGACCAAGAACGGTTGATCCTGATCGACGAAGTGCTTACCCCGGATTCTTCCCGCTTCTGGCCAAAGGAAGCTTACCGCCCCGGCGGACCCCAAAAAAGCTATGACAAACAGTATCTCAGAGACTACCTGCTCTCGCTCGATTGGGACAAGACCCCGCCCGGTCCGGAGCTGCCCGGGTCTGTGGTCGACAGCACCCGGAGCAAATACATCGAGGCCTATACCCAGTTGACCGGCCGCTCCTTTGATGAATGAAGCCCGGGACGCTTTTGCCGCAAGTCTTCGAACCCATTTCCCTGGACCGGATCGATCTTTCCGACGATACCTATCGGATCACCACCGGCGGCGACCCGGCCGAGTTGGCCCGCTCCATCGCCGCTGTCGGGGTGCTGAGCCCCCCGGTCGTGAAACAACGTTGGGACCGGGACCGGTGGTCGATGGTCTGCGGGTTTCAACGGATGACGGCCTGTCGGCTTTTGGGCCGAAATCCGATCGTTTGTCGAATCCTTTCCGATGAAAGCGACTTTCTGACCTGTGCCAAAATCGCCGTCGCAGACAACGCCTCCCGGCGCCGTCTGAACCCGGTGGAGCTCTCCCGAGCCTACCGGCTGCTGTCTAATGTGCTTTCTTTTGAAGAACTCCCCGACGCCGCAAGGCAGGTCGGCCTTCCGGACGGTCAAAAACTGATCGAAAAGCTATTGAATCTTTCCAGGGCTTCTGAACAGATCCGGCAGGGGGTTGTCGAAGAACGGATCGCGCTGCCCGTGGCCCTGGA
Organism: uncultured Desulfobacterales bacterium; assembly: GCA_964409825.1. GTDB lineage: Bacteria > Desulfobacterota > Desulfobacteria > Desulfobacterales > CAFBRK01 > JAIPEL01. The sequence goes on from CAYPFH010000019.1 coordinate 6,007, forward strand.
ACTGACGCACATGCCGGAAGCAGAGGCCGCAGCCGTCGCCGGACTGTTTACTTCGATCCCCTTGAGTTTGAATCGGCAGCGGGAGGTGCTGACGCTGATCCGGGAAATCGCCCGTCGGGAGGAGTCGGCGATTGCCGCCGTGGTTCATGGCCCGGAGCTGGCCGGGATCGCCCAGAACCCGGAGACGGCGCTGCCCCAAAAGGGAAGGGCGCTTCTTAGCGCCCTCAACCGCCGACGATTTCCGTTGCGCTTCAAGTTCGAAGAGACATTTGAACAAAAGCGGCGAAAGCTGGCCCTGGGGGAAGGGATGTCTCTGCTGCCGCCTCCCAATTTCGAAGGGGGCCGCTACGTACTGCAGCTGTCGTTTCAGTCTGTGGATCAGCTTAAAGCACAGCTCGACCGGGGGAGGAAAGCGGCCGAAGGCGAAATACTGCAGGAGATTCTTTCCGCAGAATAAGAAATGCCGGCCCCGCCGGATTTAATCTACTACCCAGAACTTGGCGACCAGCTCCAGGTAAATATAGACCAGAAACGTGATGGTGCCGATGAAAAGGACGGTCAGGTAAAGACTGTTCCACTTGTGGCGCCGCTGCTTTTTAGGGTCTACGTATACCGGATGGCCGCATTTTTTGCACCAAGACCGCTCGCCGTCCACCGTTACCACGTTTCCGCATTTGCAGGTGACGTCCTTGGTCATCTGATGGGTTTCGCCTTTCATTGTCCGCCGGAAGGCGGGTCTATTCGGCCGCGGAGCTTCGGGCTTTTGCCGATTGTCGTTTGAAAAAATCGACGGATTTCGCATTCACCAAAAAAAGGGTGGACACGGAAAACAGGGCCAAGCTTACCAGCGCCAGGCCGGTCAGCAGGCCAGAAGCGGATCCGCCGATCAGGGTGATGAACAAAAAGAGGTAAAAAAGGATAATGATCACATTTCCGGTGATGCACAAAATCCGCGCCCAGTTTTTCAATCTCAGCAAAACGAAGAGGCTGATGGCCGCCAGCGCCCCCTGCTGCAAAAGCATGTTTTCCGAAAATGGATCTTCAAACAGTCGGAAAATCAGATAAAAATGGGTCAGCCACGCCGCAAGAAGAACGACCAGCGCCGTCTTGACGGGTTTCGGCAGCTCGACAAACCGCTTCGGGTCGCTGAACAGGTCGATTTTTTCCATTCCCACGCGTGTCTCCGATGAATTTTTCCGCAGCGTATGAAAAATCTGTCTGCCTGTCAATCCCCATCCATGAGATGGAATTAAAATTAACGTAATTCAAGCGTGTTATATTTCGATAGGGTCGCCGAAACCCATGGCGGCGGTGTCTCCGGCAGTCATATCAAAAACCGCCCTAAAATATGAATACTTTTTTCTTGACTAAACCGCTCGTATCAATTATGAAGATTTCAAATAATAAATTGCGTTCATTAAACCATGGGAATCCAGGAACGAAAAGAACGCGAAAGAGAGCGCCGGCGCCAGCAAATCATCGTCGCCGCCAAGCGCGTGTTTTCCGCCAAGGGGTTCGCAAAGGCGACCATGGAAGACATCGCCACGGAAGCCGAACTGAGCCCCGGCACCATATACCTCTATTTTAAAAACAAAGACGAGCTGTACGCGTCCCTTTCTCTGCGAATCCTGCAATACCTCAACATCCGGCTCGAGCACGTCGCCCAGCAAAAGGGGCTGTCCACCGACGAGCGGATCAAGGCCCTGAAAGAGGCCATGTTCGATGTATACAATTTCGATCCCCTGGTGGCCATCAACATGTTCCATCTGCAGTCAAGCGAGACCCTGAAAAATCTTTCACCGGAGCTGCTGGCCGAGATCAAGCAGCTTTCGCAGTCGTCCCTGAAGGTGATCTCCGAGATTTTCGCAGCGGGGATCAAAGACGGGGTCTTTATCGAAAAGCATCCGGTGGCCCTGGCCGACGTCTTGTGGGCGCTTTTTTCCGGAGTCGTGCTGTGGGAGGAGAGCAAAAAGATCATCAACGGGGAAAAGGACTATTTAAAAGAGACCCTCGATGTGGCCTTTGACATTTTCGGGCGCGGAATTTCCAAGTCGGTCGCATAGATCGCATGCACGGGCGGCGCCGGCCCGGGACCGATCGCATGGATCCGAACCGCGCAAGCTTCACCAAGGCCTGGATTTTCAGGAAAGGAGGACGCGACAGGGAGGTGATAAACGCGACAGGGAGGTGATAAAAAAGAAAAACCGCGGATAGCGACGTTCGACAACCGACAATGCATCAGGGGAGGGAGAAAGATCTATGGCTGAAAAAGAATACACCGAAACTTCGGAAGCGCAGATTGCCGTACACTGGGGAGAAGAGGGGTATTACATGCCTTCGGTGAAGTTTATCGCCCAGGCGAACATGACCGACGAGTCGATCTACGACCGGTTCAGCCTGGACAACTTCCCGAACTGCTTCAAGGAATATGCAGATATTCTCGATTGGTACGAGTACTGGGACGAGATCCTCGACACCAGCGACGCTCCGTGCTTCAAGTGGTTCAAGGGCGGCAAGATCAACGCCTGCTACAACTGCGTGGACCGGCATCTGGACGAGTACAAGAACAAAACGGCCATTCACTTCGTGCCGGAACCGCTCGGAGAAGGCTACCAGCACATCACCTACCAGGAGCTCTTTGTCCGGGTAAACGAGTTTGCCGCGCTCCTGCGCGATTTTGCCGGCCTGAAACGGGGCGACCGGGTGACCCTGCATATGCCGATGATCCCTGAGCTTCCCATCACCATGCTGGCCTGTGCGCGGCTCGGCGTCATCCACTCCCAGGTGTTCGGCGGCTTTTCCGGCCGCGCCTGCGCCGACCGGATCGTCGACTCGGGCAGCCGCGTATTGATCACCGCCGACGCTTACTACCGCAGCGGTACGCTCCTGGACCACAAGCAGAACGCAGACATCGCCGTGGACCTGGCCGGAAAAGACGGCCAGACCGTAGACAAGGTCCTCGTGTGGCAGCGCTATCCGGGAAAGGCGTCGAGCCCCACAGCGATGGTCGACGGTCGGGACTACTTCGTCAACGACGTGCTCGAGGACTACTACGGCGCCCGGGTCGAACCCGAGAAGATGAACGCCGAAGAGCCGCTTTTTTTGATGTACACCAGCGGCACCACCGGAAAGCCCAAGGGATGCCAGCACGGCACCGGAGGCTACCTGGCCTACACGGCGGGCACCTCCAAATACGTTCAGGACATCCACCCCACCGACGTCTACTGGTGCATGGCAGACATCGGCTGGATCACCGGCCACTCCTACATCGTGTACGGGCCGCTGGCCATCGCCGCCTCGTCGGTCGTCTACGAGGGGGTGCCCACCTATCCGGACGCCGGCCGGGCCTGGAGAATCGCCCAGGACCTGGACGTGAACATCTTCCACACCGCGCCGACCGCCATCCGGGCCCTTCGAAAGATCGGCCCCGACGAACCGGCCAAGTACAACTACGAGTTCAAGCACATGACCACGGTCGGCGAGCCGATCGAGCCCGAGGTCTGGAAATGGTACCACGAGTATGTCGGCAAGGGAAAGGCCGCCATCGTCGACACCTGGTGGCAGACCGAAACCGGCGGATTTCTCTGCAGCACCATTCCGGCCATCAAGCCGATGAAGCCCGGCAGTGCAGGTCCCGGCATGCCCGGCATCCATCCGATCGTCTACGACGACGAAGGAAATGTGGTCGAAGACGGCAAGGGGATCGCGGGCAACATCTGCATCCAGAATCCATGGCCGGGCATGTTCCAGACCATCTGGGGCGACCGGCAGCGGTTCGTGGACACCTACTTTGCCCGGTACTGCAAGGACCCAAAGAGCACGAACTGGCAAGACTGGCCGTATATGACCGGCGATGCGGCGGTGGTGGCAGAAGACGGATACGTGAGGATTCTGGGCCGGATCGACGATGTGATCAACGTTTCCGGACACCGGCTGGGCACCAAGGAGATCGAATCGGCGGCCCTGGTCGTAGAAGAGGTGGCCGAAGCGGCGGTGATTCCCGTGGCCCACGAGATCAAGGGCATCGAGCCGGACCTGTACGTCTCGTTGAAGCCGGGATACGAGGCCACGGACGAACTGGCCAAGAAAGTGTCCGACACGGTTTCCACCGAGATCGGCAAGATCGCCAAGCCGCGAAAGGTCTGGATCGTCAAGGACATGCCCAAGACCCGTTCGGGCAAGATCATGCGCCGGGTGCTGGCCGCCATCTCCAACAACAAGGACGAAGGAGACGTCACCACCCTGGCCAACCCGGAGATCGTCGAAGAAATCAAGAAGATGGTCCAGGGCTGATTTTTTGAATGCGGGCATCGGGGGCAATGCGCCCCCCGATGACAAGGCTTTCCGCGGCAGCTCCCTGCTGCAGGGCGGCGGCCGCTGACTGAACGATTGGACAACGAAAAGCGATCCGCCCGCAATCCAAGTCCGGCCCGGGCGGATGCGGCCAATTCTGAAGGGAGGTGATACCCGGCCAATCGAGGCCCCTTTTCCGACCGAAGGGAATCATGGCCGGCTCTCCGGTCAATCCATTGACAGATTCCACAGGAGGCAAAAATGAGTGGAACCACTTGGGTCTACATCATGCTCGGCATTTACATCGTCTACTGCTTCTACTGGGGGCTGAAGGGCTATTTCACGGAAAAGACCTCTTCGGGCTACACCATCGGAGGGCGCTCGATTCCGATGATCGCCTTTTTGCTCGCCGCAACGGCAGCCTCGTTTTCCGGGTGGACCTTCGTCGGCCATCCGGGGCTGATCTGGCGTGACGGCCTGGCCTACGCCTTCGCCTCGTTCTACGTGCTGACGATCCCCATCACCGGCACCTTCTTTGCCAAGCGAAACTGGCTCTTCGGCAAGCGGTACGGTTTCGTCACCCCGGGAGACATGTTCGCCTACTACTACAACAACGAAATCGTCCGCTGGCTGGTGGTGATCACCGCCTTTTTGTACGCCATGTTCTACTCGGCGGTTCAGCTCATGGCCGCCGGCGCCATGTTCCAGGTGGTGGCCGGGGTGCCGTTCACCTTCGGCTGCATCTTTCTGGCTTTCGTCGTCTGGTTCTACGTGGTCACCGGCGGTCTGCGGGCGTCGACCTGGGTCGGCGTGATCCAGTTCGTCTTTCTCGTCGGCGGCATCATCATCCTCGGCGCCTACGTGCTGAACCGGATGGGCGGCTGGACCGGGTTTTCCGAAGCGGTCTTCGCCCTGGAGGCCAAGTACCTTGAGGTCCCGGCGGTGATCTACTTCACCCAGAAGGGCGGTCCCTGGACGGCGGTCATGATCCTGACCTACATGTTCGCCCTGATGGGGATCCAGTCCTCGCCGGCCTTTACCATGTGGAACTTCGCCAACAAAAACCCCCGGCCGTTTCCCTGGCAGCAGGCCTTCATGTCCACCTTCGTGGTCGGCTTCGCCCTGTTTTATTTTAGCGCATTCCAGGGCATGGGCGCCAAGATCCTGGAGCTCAGGGGGGTGGAGGCATTTGCGGACGTGAACAACCGCACCGCGGTGCCCACGTTGATGATGCAGTTTCTGCCGCCGTTCATGCTCGGGATCGTCTTCGTCGGCTCGATTGCGGCCATGCACTCCACGGCCGCCCCGTACATCGGCACCGGCGGATCGATCCTGCTCCGCGACGTGTACTGGCGCTATATCAAGAAGCAGGAGGCCACCCACGCCGAGCAGATCTGGGTCAACCGGATACTGACCACGGCCCTGACCGTCGCCGCCCTGGTGGTCGGCATGACGTCCAAGGCGGCCCTGGTCATGTTAGGAGCGCTGGCAACGGCCTTTGGCTTTGTCATGTACATCCTGCTCATGGGGGTCAACTGGGGATTCAAGTGGCCGTCGATCGGGTCGGTGCTCGGGGTGCTCGCCGGCATGGTCGCGGTCTACGTCACCTACGGCATCCCGGAGATCCGCTATCCGCTCACCATCCACTCGGCGGCCTGGGGCACCGGCGTCGGCCTAGCGGTGGCGTATCTTTGCCGCGCCCTCGGGTTCAAAGACAAGCCCGAAACCATCGAACGCCAGGCCGAGATGCGCCAATGGATCGACAGCATCGACAGTCCCAGCCCATCGGGCAGAAAATGGCGAAACGCCATGAAGATCATCGTGCCCGTGTGGTACTTCTTTGCCATCGGCCCGGCCTGCATCCTCGGCAACACCGCTTTTTCGTTTGCCGGATTTCCGCCGCTGTGGTCCTGGCAGATTTTCTGGTGGATTTTGGGCATCATCATGATGTGGGGCCTCTGCTTCAAGGCGGAGATGTCCACCATCACCGACGAGCAGCTCGAGCGCGCGGAAAAGGAAATCAACATCGTGGTCAAGGAGGCATAAAATCACTGCCGCGATTTTATGCCTGTTTCGCGTTCCGCGAAATGGAGTAAAATAAGACATCATGTTATACAATCAGCGCAGAAAAAACCCGTGTCGCTGAAACCGAGACGGCGTTCGCGAAAGAGGGAGGGATCATGAAAAAGGAAGACATCTGGATGATCGTTCTGGTCGCATTCTCCATTCTTTGGACAGCCGGGTTCGGCATCGGCCTTTTCGGATAGCCGATCCGGATGGAGAATCGACGGTGGACCGGGGCGGCCCATTGCCCCGGTCCACCGGATCCAACCAACTCCGCACCTTTTTGAGCAGGGGCGGTCACCGAAAAAGCTGCGGGCGGATCGTCTGCCGGCTATGGACACCGGAACCCGGCCGGCAGACGGGCGGCGATGCAGGAGTCTGAAACGGGGCTGCCCGCAAGCCCAGGGCTTCTCCCACCAAAAGACACGATCCGCCTTCCGGCCCGGTGAAACGGGAACATCGCATGGATCGACCCCGAAAGATACTGATCGTCGACGATGAACCGAACATCGTCGTCCCCTTGCAGTTTCTCATGGAGCAGAACGGCTACCAGGTGAAAATCGCCGAGACCGGGGAGGCGGCCATCGACCTGATGGAGCGATTCCGGCCCGACCTGGTCCTGCTCGACATCATGCTGCCCGGGGTCAACGGTCTCGAGGTCTGCCAGATGCTCCGGGAAGACCCGGAGCTCAAAGAGACCAAAATCGTGCTTGTCTCGGCCCTCGGCCGTGATGTAGACATGGCCAAGGGGATGGCCATGGGCGCCGACGCTTACATCACCAAGCCGTTTGCCAACCGGGAAATCGTGGCAAGGGTCAACGAGCTGCTGAAATGAGGGCCGGGAACAAATTCTGGTGGTTCGCATCGATCTCGTTCGGGCTGATCCTGGTGATTCTCGCCAGCCTGATCCTGCTTTTCTGGCGCGAGCTCGACCCGGGGCACAAGATCCTGCTGTTGCAGATCCTCAAGGAAAAGTTCGGATACCTGTTTGCCGCCCTGTTTCTCGGTCTTGCCGGCATCGGATTTCTCCTCGACGGCATTTTTCACATCTATATTCTTCCCCTGGTCCGGGTGAAGGAAGAGGCCTCCCTGATCAACACCGCCAATCCCCGTCACCGTATTCAGGCCGAAGGAAGCGCCGACCTGATTCAACTGGCAAACGAGATCAATCAGCTGGCAGATCGGTACGACCGAATCCGGGGCGACGTCGAAGAACAGATCCGCCTGGCCAGAACAGAGGCAGAAGAGGAAAAAAACATCCTGGCCGCCTTCATGGCGGAGCTGCCCGAAGGCGTGGTGATCTGCAACAGCGAAGGCCAGATCCTTTTGTACAACCGGCAGGCCAAAGCGATCTTCACCGGCAGCGGCTCAACCGAAGCCGCAATTGAAATGGATTTGTCTTTTATCGGACTGGGTCGGTCCATTTTCAGCCTGGTGGAGAAAAACCTGATCGTCCACGCCCTGGATGAAATCGCCGAAAAACTCGAGCGCAAAGAAGACAACATCGTTTCGACCTTCGTCTTCATCGGAAAAGACGAGCGTCTCTTCCGGATCGAAGCCGTTCCCGTCCTCAGCACGGACCGGACGCTGACCGGGTTTATCCTGATCATTTTCGACATCACCCTGGAGCTGGAAAATGAACGACGGATGGGGATGACGATCGACGCCCTGACCCGGCGGAGCCGGGCGTCTGCAGCCGGCATTCGGTCGGCCATCGAAGCCATCCAGGAGTATCCGGAAATGGAT
>CAYPFH010000019.1:14119-21465 GCA_964409825.1 uncultured Desulfobacterales bacterium
CGGGCCAGCGGTCCCGCTTTGAACGGATCATTCAGCGCGAGGCAGAAGCGTTGGGCAAGCTGCTGGATCAGAGCACCGACGAGCTGACCGAGCGCATCGAGACCCGATGGCCCCTGGTCCGGACCCGGTCCGCTGATTTTTTGGAGGCGGTTCGGAAAAAAGCCGAGCAGCGGCTGGCGGTCCGGATCGATATCGCCCAAGCAGATCCGGACATCGAGGTGCGCATCGACACTTACTCGCTGATGACGGCGTTTGTTTTTCTCGTCCACCGGATCGGTCAAATCCACGGCGCCTCCAGACTTATCCTGCGGGCCGAGCAACACGAACGACTGGTCAACCTGGACATTCGATGGGATGGAAAACCGATTCCGGGAAACATGGTGCGAAAATGGAAAGAAGAGATCCTCTCCGTGGCGTCGGAGCAGTTTTCTCTGACCCTGAAAACCGTCCTCCGCCGTCACGATGCCGATATCTGGTCCCGCAGCACCAAACAAGCACCGGGGCGTGCCTGTCTCCGGATCATGCTCCCGGCGGCGGAAACCTCCGCGCCGGAAAAGATCCGGAACATCACAATTCTGCCCGACAGCCGGCCGGAGTTCTACGACTTCGATCTGTTCAACCAAGCCGGCCAGGATCCTGAACTGGACGAATGCCTGCTGCGGGAGCTGGCCTATACCGTTTTCGACACCGAGACCACCGGATTGAATCCGGCAAAGGGAGATGAAATCATCTCCATCGGGGCCGTCCGCATCGTGAACGGCCGGCTGCTCCGGGACGAGTACTTCGACCAGCTGATCAACCCGAAGCGGGCGATGAGCCGCGAATCGATCCGGATCCACGGCATCCAGGCTGAAATGCTTCAAGATCAGCCCGCCATCGGACAGGTGCTGCCCCGGTTTCACCGCTTTGCCGAGGGCACGATCCTGGTGGCCCACAATGCCGCCTTCGACATGAAAATGCTCCAACTCAAGGAGGCGGCCACCGGTGTGCGGTTCATCAACCCGGTGCTCGATACCCTTCTGCTGTCGGCGGCGATCCATCCGGCCCACGGCAGCCACAACCTGGAAGACATCGCCGAGCGGATGGGGATCAGCATCGTGGGGCGGCACACGGCCCTGGGCGACGCCATTGCAACGGCGGAAGTTTTTTTGAAGCTGATTTCGATTCTGGCCAGAGACGGCATCCACACATTGAAACAGGCGCGGGAAATTTCGCTGAAAACCTACTATGCGCGGAAAAAGTATTGATGGAAAAAACAGCACTGCACCATACCCTGGAAAACACCGTCCCTTTTTCCCTCCTTTCCGAGAGCGAAAGAAGCCGCCTGGCGGGCACGATCACCGAGGCGGCCTTTGCCGCCGGAAGCGATCTTTCGGTCCAGAACAAAACCCGCATCGATCATCTTTACATCGTCAAAACCGGCACTCTTGAAATCTATTACGACCAGGACGGAGAGAAATTTCTCAGCGGCCTGCTCAAAAAGAACGATCTGTTCGGCGGCATTTCGATTCTCATGAACCAGGGGATCTCTTTTCGCTCGGTAACGGTCCAGCAAGACGCCGAGGTCTATCGGATCCCGAAGCGGGAGTTTCTCGATCTGTGTGCGGAGCACAAAAGCTTCTACCGTCATTTTGTCGACACATTTACCCGGCGGATGAGAGACGAGTCTTATGCGGCCGTGGTCTCGGCCAGCCAGGCGTTTTTGTTCCTGTCCGGCGTCGTTCCCTTTTCGTTCCTTCCCCAAGAGGAGCTTGAAAAAATCGCCGCCCAACTCTCCATGGTCCGACATCCCAAGGGGACCGTCATCTTCGTTCAGGGCCGGGGCAGGGTGGACCGGCTGTATATCATCCAGCAAGGAGCGGCGGAACGGTTCTTCGAGGAAAAAAACGAAAAAAAGCTGAGCGGCCTGCTCGGAGAAGGAGACCTGTTCGGCGGGATTTCCATGCTGGTCAACGAAGGGATTCCGGTCAGGACCTGCCGAACCCAGGAAGACACCACGTTTTACACCCTTGCCCAAAATACGTTCCTGGATCTTTGCCAGCGCTACGAAGCCTTTTCCGATTATTTCACCGACACCTTCGGCAAACGGATGCTCAACCGGACCTACGCCGGCATCATTACCCGCACCTCGCCTTCGCCTGCCAGAGAAGAGGGGATCGAGTTTTTCAACCAGCCGGTGGCGGCGCTGTTCAGCAAAGACATCGTCTCCTGCAGCCAGGAAACTTCGATCCGGGAGGTGGCCCAGGGGATGAGCCGCCGGAATTGCAGTTCGATTTTTATCCGAAACGAGGCCGGCCGGTATGTAGGGGTGGTTACCGACAACGACCTGCGCAAAAAAGTTATTGCTGCCGGCTACGACATCGAAAAACCGGTGGCCGGGATCATGTCCGAGTCGCTTTGCACGGTCGGTCAAACAACCCTGGTTTTTGAGGCCCTCATGGAGATGATGAGGCGAAACATCAAGCACCTGGCAGTCGCCAACGAGGCCGGCGACGTAGTCGGGGTGGTAACCAACAGCGATCTGCTCGCCGCCCAGGGGCAATCGCCGTTCTTTCTGCTCCGGGAGATCAACAACGCCTCGGCCGCCGAAGAGATCTTCGACAAGCACCGGCGGCTGCCGAAAATCGTGCAGAACCTGATTCACAGCGGCGCCAAGGCCCGCAATGTCACCGCGCTGGTCAGCACCATTGCAGACGCCGTTCTCAAACGCCTCGTCGACTTTGCCTTGGCCGATTTGGGTCCGCCTCCCTGCAAATTTGCGTTCATGATACTGGGAAGCGAGGGACGGCGGGAGCAGACCCTCAAGACCGATCAGGACAACGCAATCGTCTACGAAGATATTGCCGCAGGCAAAAAAGCCGAGGTCGAAAAATATTTCCTGACATTCGGCGAAAAGGTATGCACCTGGCTCGACAGCTCCGGCTATGCGTTCTGCAAGGGCGGGGTCATGGCGCAGAATCCGAAGTGGTGCCAGCCTTTGTCGGTGTGGAAAGAGTATTTCTCATCCTGGATCCGGAAGGCGGAGGGAGAGTCCCTGCTTCAAGCGAGCATTTTTTTTGATCTCCGGAGCGGATTTGGCGACGCCGAACTCATCGACGAACTTCATCGGCACATGTTTTCCGCGCTTTCGGGGTGGGCCGGCTTCTTCCGGAATCTGACGGAAAATTCCCTCCATTTCAAACCGCCCATCGGGTTTTTTCGCAATTTCGTCGTCGAGTCGAAAGGAGAACACCGCAACGCCTTTGACATCAAAAGCGCCATGCAGCCGATCGTGGATTTTGCACGGATCTATGCCCTCAACCAGCGCATCGGGGAAACCAACACCCAGGAGCGGCTGCATCAGCTTCAGCTGAAAAAGGTGCTGGCCCGGCAGGACTACAACGAACTCGACCAGGGCTACAGCTTCCTGATGCAGCTTCGGTTCGTCCGCCAGGTGGCGGCGGTGCTGGAAGAGGGCAAAGAGCCCGACAATTACATCAATCCCAAGAAGCTCTCCCGTTTGGAGCAGAGCATGCTCAAGGAGATCTTTAAACGGATCGAAAAGTTTCAGACAAAATTGGGCTTTGATTTTACAGGGATCGGCTGATAGGGGTGGGCCAATTGGTTGATTCGTCGAGTGGTCGAATCAAGGGATGGTTAACGAAGTGACCAGTCAACCGGTTGACCAATCGACCCAAGGAGGCCGCCTTTGCGGTCATCGCCATCTCAAGATGCTGTATCACCTGGTGCTGAACATGAGCCGTATCCACATGGACCGCGCCTGCCGGCTGATCTGCCGTCTGGTGTCCGGATAACCGCTCGTGCCGATCGATCGACTCTATATCGAATCTTCAGTGGCGAAAAACCCGTTCGTTGAAGATATCGTACGCCGGTTCGGCGCCGCAAGAACCTCGATCGTAGATGACAGCCAAACGGTCTACGATGCGGTGATGCAGTCGAAAGATCCGGCGGCCCGGGGAAAGCAGGTCCTTTTTTTGACGCAAAACCGGGGCGCTTTCGTCCGAAGCTGCCCGGGAACCCGAAATTATACCTGCTGCGGGTATCGCATTCTGCACGTGGGCACCTACTGCGTGATGGACTGCGCCTATTGCATCCTCCAGTCCTACTTTCATCCCCCGGTGCTGCAGTTCTTCGTCAATCACGACGACATGTACCGGGAACTGGCCCGGCTCTTTTCCGAAGAGCGGATCAGCCGGATCGGCACCGGAGAGTTCACCGACAGCCTGATCTGGGAACGGTGGACGCCGCTGGGCAGGAACCTGGTTCAGGCGTTTTCCGGTCAGGACCGGGCGGTTCTGGAGCTCAAGACCAAGACGGCGTCCGTCGAAGGACTCCTCGATCTGGAGCACCGTCAAAAGACCATCATGGCCTGGTCCCTGAACACCGAACGGATCATTGCCGAAGAGGAATGGAAAACCGCCTCCTTGGAGGCCCGCCTGAAGGCGGCGGCAAGGTGTGCCGACCGGGGGTACCCGGTGGCGTTTCATTTCGACCCCATGATGATCTACGACGGCTGCGAGGCGGAATACCGGCAGGTGGTGGACCGGCTGTTTTCCCGGGTCCCTGCGTCGGGCATCGTCTGGATCAGCCTGGGCACCTTTCGCTTCATGCCGGCGCTCAAGACGGTCGTCGAACGGCGGTTTCCCCGGTCGAAAATCATCTACGGCGAATTCGTCGCCGGCCTGGACGGAAAGATGCGCTACTTCAGCCCGTTGCGGATCGGCCTGTACCGGGCGGTGGCCGAGGCGATCCGCGCCCATGCACCTGATATCACACTGTATTTATGTATGGAAGATGAAAAGACGTGGCAGCGTTCGCTGGGATTTTTTCCCGCAGAAAAAGACGGCCTGAATCGAATGCTCGACCAGGCCGCCGCCCGCCACTGCGGGCTTTTAAAATCGCTGGCGCAATTGTAAAAGCAAGCCGCGTTCCGTGAAAAACCATAAGGGGCAAACAGGATTCGTGAAATGAAAACGCCGTCCCGGCGAGCAGTTCCGGACGGCGTTTTTTTACTCTTTTTGAGCGGCCTCGATGATCTTTTGCGCCAACTGGGCCGGCACTTCGTCGTAATGGGAGAATTCCATGGTAAACATGCCGCGGCCCCCGGTCATGGAGCGAAGATCCGGCGCATAGGTCAGAAACTCGGCCATGGGAACGTGGGCCTTGATGATCTGATTTTTCCCTTTGCTGTCCATGCCCAGCACCCGGCCGCGCTTTCCGTTCAGGTCGCCCATGATGTCGCCCATGAACTCCTCGGGGGTGACGATGGTGATTTCCATGATCGGCTCCAGCAAAACCGGGTTGGCCTGCTGAACGGCCTTTTTGAATGCCAGGGACCCGGCGATCTTGAACGCCATTTCCGATGAATCGACCGCGTGGTATGAGCCGTCGTCGAGGGTCACCTTGAAGTCGACAACCGGATAGCCGGCCAGAACCCCTTTGACGGCCGCTTCCTGGACGCCTTTGTCCACCGCCGGGATATAGGTCTTGGGGATGGCCCCGCCGACAATGGCATCCGCGAATTCGTAGCCTTCCCCCCTCGGCAGGGGTTCCATCTGGATCCAGCAGTCGCCGAACTGGCCGTGCCCGCCTGTCTGCTTTTTGTGCCGGCCCTGGACCCGGACGCTTTTTTTGATGGTTTCCCGGTAGGGGACTTTCGGCGGTTTGAGCAGCACCTCGACATTGTACTTCCGTTTGAGCTTTTCCACCGCGGACTCGATGTGCACCTGGCCCTGCCCGGAGAGAAGCAGCTCCTTGGTGTCGGCCTTCCGCTCCAGGGAAAGCGCCATGTCTTCTTCGAGCAGCTTGGCCATGGCAGAAAAGATCTTGTCTTCGTCTCCCTGGGACTTGGGTTCGATGGCAAAGCTGATGAGCGCGGGTATGGGCTCCACCGCTTTGAATTTCACCCGGGCCGAGTCGTCGCAGAGGGTGTCGCCGGTTTTGGTTTCCTTGAGCTTGGCCACGGCCACGATTTCTCCGGGTCCGGCCTCGCTGACCGGCTTCTGCTCCTTGCCGGCGGGTCGAAGCAGCTGGTTGTATCGCTCCTTGGTCTCCCGGTCGCTGTTGTAAAAGGTGCCGTCGGAGCCGAGCGTTCCGGATACGATCCGAAAAATGGAAAGCCTTCCGGCAAACGGGTCGGCGACGGTCTTGAAAACAAAACCCGAAAACGGGGCGCTTGGATCCGGAGCCCGCTCTACGGTTTCCCCGGAGGCCGGATCGACGCCTTCTTTGGCCCCCCGGTCCACCGGAGCGGGCATGACCGCGGCAATGAAGTCAAGAAGCAGGTCGATCCCGATGTTCCGCGTGACCGATCCGCAAAGCACCGGGGCCAGGGACCGATCCAGGGTTCCTTTCCGCAGGGCGGCGCGGATCTCCTCGTCGGTAAGCGATTCGCCTTCCAGGTATTTTTCCACCAGGGCGTCGTCTGCTTCGGCCACGTTTTCGATAAAGGTTTCTCGTTCGGTTTCCACCAGTTCTTTCATGTCCGCCGGGATGTCGGTTTCCGTGGCCTTGCCGTTTTCGTCATAGACGAAGGCCTTGTTCTGGATGAGGTCGACCACGCCCGCAAGGTCGGCTTCCGATCCGATCGGCAGCTGCACGATCGTCGGTTTTGGGCCTTCGAGGATCTGGGCGGCCTCGTCAAAGGCCCTGCTAAAATCCGCCCGCTCCCGGTCGAGCTTGTTGATGAACAGCACGCAGGGCTGGCCGAACTCGGCGGCAAGCTCCCATCCTTGTTCGGTCTGGACCTTGACGCCGTCTACCGCGTCGACCAGCACAAGAATGCCGTCCGCCGCCTGGATGCAAAATTTGGTGTCGGTGAAGAAGTTTTGATCTCCCGGCGTGTCGATCAGGCTGATGGCGTGCTTCTTCCAGGGAAGCTGGTGAAACGCACTGCTGATGCTCGACTGCCGCTTGAGCTCTTCCGGTTCGAAGTCCATGACGGTGTTTCCGTCTTCCACGCGGCCGATTCGATTCGTCACGCCACCTTTGTAAAGCATGACTTCGGCCAGAGAAGTTTTTCCTGCGCCGCCGTGGGAAACCAAGGCAATGTTTCTCAAGCTTTCAATCATTTCAACCATTGAACTCCTCTCTGTGGCATATTTTCATACCCGGAATCGGGATGAATGCGTGGGGGTTGCAAATCCGTTTGTATCATCGAGCGGCCAAGCCGGCAGCCGGTGCCGAATCATCGTTGCACCGAAATTTATTTCTACTATTATTGAACGCCTCAAAATGCAAGGGGATAAATTCGCTGCGCGAGTTTATCCCCTTGCATTTTGTGCATAACCCGAAAATTTATGGCCGGGCCCTGTCGCAGTGGTGAAGGTCAGGAAAGGTCGAGCCGA
>CAYPFH010000019.1:21475-28537 GCA_964409825.1 uncultured Desulfobacterales bacterium
CAGAAATTCCCGGTTTCCCTTGGGGCCCAGTATGGGGGAGGGAAGGGGGGCGCTGCACGCAAGTCCGAGGTTTGAGAAAAAAGCGGCCAAGTCTGTGAGCACCTCTTGGTGCCGGGCCGGATCCCGAACCACGCCGCCCTTGCCCACCTTACCTTTGCCGACCTCGAACTGGGGCTTGATCAGGACCGCAATGGTGCCGCCGGGCCGAAGAAAGCGCAGCACGGCCGGCACGACAATCCGCAGGGAAATGAAAGATACGTCGATGACGGCCAGATCGACGGGGCAGGGCAGGCGGTCTTCCGGCATATGCCGGATGTTTGCACGCTCGATGACCGTAACCCGGGGGTCTTGGCGCAGCTTCCAGGCCATCTGTCCGTATCCAACGTCGACGGCAAAGACATGAGCGGCCCCTCTTTGCAGCAGACAGTCGGTGAAACCGCCTGTGGAAGCCCCAACGTCCAGGCAGCGCCGCTGCTTGACGTCGATGTCAAACGCATCCAGCGCAGCTTCCAGCTTCAGTCCGCCCCGGCTGACGTAGGCGATCTCGCCTTCCTTGACATCGATGACCGCATCGGCCGCAACCCGGGTGCCGGGTTTGTCCACCGGCTTGCAGTCGACCCGCACGGTGCCGGTCATGATCAGCGCCTGGGCGCGCCGGCGGCTGTCTGCCAGACCTTTTTCCACCATCAGCCGATCCAGGCGCTCTTTATTCTTCATGATAAAATCGCTGCCGCGATTTTATAAGAGCTTCGCTCCGCGAAGCAAATACAAAAGGCAGCATATATTTTTTTACGGGTTTATGGACGAATATAAGGCCGATATCAGGCCCCACAGGACCCTGGGCTATTCGGGGCAAGTGGCTGTTTTCCCCGCCAGTTCCCTGGCCGCTCTGGCGATGCCGTCGGCATCCAGGCCGTATCGGGTCCGCAGCAGCGACTGGGAGCCGTGCTCCACGAAGGCGTCCGGAATGCCGATCCGTCTGACGGTCGTCCCGGAAAGTCCGGCGTCCATCAGGCACTCCAGAACAGCGCTGCCGAACCCGCCCTGGAGGATATTTTCTTCGATAGTAAGGATGCGGGGGATCTTGCGGGCGAGGGTAAGGATCCGATCCGCGTCCAGGGGCTTGACAAAGCGGCAGTCGACCACGGCGGCGCTGATCCCTTCTTTTTCTAATTTTTCGGCCGCTTCCAGCGCACCGCTCACCGGATATCCGACGGCGAGCATCAGCAGATCTTCCCCGGTTTTCAACACTTCGGACCGGCCGATCTCTATGGGAAGAATCGTTTCGTCCAAGGGGCAGCCGGTACCGCTTCCCCGCGGATATCGAACCGCGATGGGACCGTCGTGGTCGACGGCCGTGCAGAGCATCCTTCTGAGCTCGTTTTCGTCCCGGGGCGCCATGACCACCATGTTGGGCAGGCTCCTGAGATAGGACAGGTCAAAGAGCCCGTTGTGGGTTGCGCCGTCTTCTCCGACGATGCCGCCCCGGTCCAGGGCAAACACCACCGGCAGCGCTTCGATACAGACGTCGTGGAGAATCTGGTCGTAGGCCCGCTGCAGAAAGGTCGAGTAAATGGCCACCACCGGCCGGAACCCCTCGACGGCCATGCCGGCGGCAAACGTCACCCCGTGCTGCTCGGCAATTCCGACGTCGAAAAACCGATCGGGAAACTTTTCGCTAAATTCCATCAGACCGGTTCCTTCGGGCATCGCCGCCGTGACGGCCACGATCTTGTCGTTCGTTTCGCCGAGTTCTGCCATGGTCCGACCGAAAATACGGGTGTAGGTCGGATGTTTGCTCGGGCGATCGATGCAGTTGCCCGTTTCAGCGTCGAAGCAGCCGACGCCGTGGAAATGAGCCGGGTTTTCCTCTGCCGGGGGGTAGCCCTTCCCCTTTTTCGTGGTGACATGAAGCAGGACCGGTTCATCGAATTTTTTGATATTGTTCAAGATATCGATAAGATGTCCCAGGTTGTGGCCGTTGATGGGACCGAAATAATCGAAATTGAAGGCTTCAAAAAGCATGCCCGGCGTGATGAACGTCTTGAAAGAGTCTTCGGAGCGTTTCGCAATCTGGTAGATGTCGTCGCCGATTTTCGGAAGGGAGCGGAGAAAATCGCCGAACTCCTTTTTCAGGTTCTGAAGCCGGCGCGCCGAAAAGGTGCGGCTCAGCAACGAAGAGATCGCTCCTACATTGTGGGCGATAGACATATCGTTGTCGTTGAGGATGACGATCAGGTCTTTTTTCAGGTCGCCGGCCTGGTTGAGCCCTTCGTAGGCCAGCCCTGCGGTCATCGATCCGTCTCCGATCACCGCGATGACCTTTCCTTCGGCCTGTTGCAGGTGCCGGGCGCAGGTCATCCCGAGACCGGCGGAGATAGAGGTGCTGCTGTGGCCGGTGGAAAATCCGTCGTAGGGGCTTTCCTTCATCCGGGTAAAGCCTGAAATTCCACCATGCTGGCGCAGGGTGGCAAACCGTTTGCGGCGGCCGGTCAGGAGCTTGTGCGCGTACGCCTGGTGTCCCACGTCCCAGATGATTCGGTCTTTCGGGGCATCGAACACATAATGGATGGCAATGGCCAGCTCTACTGTGCCGAGACTCGGCGCCAGGTGCCCGCCAGTTTGAGAAACCACCGAAACGATGGTTTTCCGGATTTCTGCGGCCAGGGCCGGCAGCTCCTCTCTGGTAAGTTGTTTGAGATCAGCCGGGGTGTCTATGGTATCCAACAATGGCAAGGTTTTTTCTCCCGGTCGCGCCGAAAAGCCGGCGCCATGTCTTGTCCGCAAATGAGAACCCATCTCAAAACGATCGAGACCCGTCGATCAGCGCTGCCGGTCGGCCACGTATCGGGCGATGGCCCGAAGCGGTTCGGCCCGGTGATCGAAGCCGGCGAGGGCGTCGATGGCCTCATTTACCAGTTTGCAGGCGAATTTTTTAGACGGCGACAAACCGAGCAGGGAAGGGTAGGTGCTTTTTTTTCGTTTTGCATCCGTTCCCACCGATTTCCCGAGCTTTTCCGGATCCCCCGCCACATTTAAAATGTCGTCTGTCACCTGGAAGGCCAGGCCGAGGCTGCGACCGTATCGGCGCAACTGCGTCAGGAGGCGGTCTTGCGCACCGGCCAGAAAACCGCCGCACCAGACGGCGGCCTCGATGAGGGCGCCGGTTTTCAACCGATGAAGCTCGGTCAAATCCTCCAGGGAAAGTGCCGTTCCCTCTGCTCCGATATCCCGCACCTGGCCTTCCACCATGCCGTGGATGCCGGCAGCCGAAGCCAGCCGATGAATCACCGTAATCTTCTCGGCCGGGCCCGCCCGGTCTGATTCGCCCCAGGTATCGGAAAGAATCTCGAACGCCAGGGTCAGCAGTCCGTCGCCGGCCAAAATGGCCGTGGCCTCATCGAATCTCTTGTGGCAGGTCGCCACTCCCCTTCGAAGCGCATCGTCGTCCATGGCCGGCAAATCGTCATGAATCAGGGAATAGGTGTGGATCAGCTCCAGGGCGCAGGCCGCCGGAAGCGCGGCGTTTGCATCGCCGCCGGCAGCCTCGCAGGCAGCCAGACACAAAATCGGCCGCAGCCGTTTACCCCCGGCCAGCAGCGAGTATTGCATGGCCTCGCCGACGCGGCTGTCGGGGGCAATCCGGTCTTTGAACTGGGCGTTTAAAACGCCTTCGATCCGGGCTCTGCGCCGGACAAGATATTGCTTCAGATCAAAGGCCTTCATCGGGGCCATTTCCCGATCCGAAGGGGGTTTCGATCGGATTTCCCTCCTCGTCTGCAGTCAGCAGGGTAATCCGCCGCTCGGTTTCTTCCAGCTTTTCATTGCAGTAGCGCGACAGCGCCATCCCCTCTTCGAACTTTTTCAATGACTTTTCAAGCGACAGCGTACCGGACTCGAGCTCTTCGACGATCCGCTCGAGCTGTTTCATCGCCTTTTCAAAGGTCTGTTTGCTGCTGGCCATGGTTGCTGTGTCCTCCCGATCGGCCGTCATCGGTTTCCTCTTTGATCAAACTGATCGCGCCGGCGCTTGTCTGCAACGGCGGTGAGATCGCCCCGCGCCAGGGTGATGCGAAGCCGCTGTCCGTCAAAGACAGACGCGGGATCCGACACGACCCGATCTTCCGGAACGGTCCGGGTGATGCTGTAGCCCCGTTGAAGGACTGCCATGGGATTGAGGGCGGCAAGCCGGGCCGTTTGTTCTCGAAGCTGCGACTTTTTCAATGAAACGATATTTTTGTTTAAATATAGTATCTTATTTTTTGTTTCATGAAGTTTTTGTTTATATTCTGAAACCTTTTTTGCCGGCTCGGCGTGGGCGAGCCGGCCCGCTTGCCATGAAAGCCTTTCCCTGCGCATCGAAAGGCTCTGCAAAAAAGAGCGAAGGATGCGGCCGGCCAGATCGTCGATTTTGAGCCGCAGTTCATCGATTCGGCGCCTGGGGTGGACGAGGCGCTTGTCGAAATACCGCACCGAATCCTTCAGTGATTTCATTTTATTCGATAAAGCAAGTGCGGCCCGGCGGCGATAGTCGACGCATGCCTGCAGCAGCTTGGCCCGGTCCGGAACCACCAGTTCTGCTGCGGCCGACGGCGTCGGCGCTCTGAGGTCTGCCGCAAAATCCGCGATGGTAAAATCGGTCTCATGACCCACGGCGGAAACGATGGGAATCCGGTTTCGAAAGATGGCCCGGGCCACCGGTTCGGAATTGAACGCCTGCAGATCTTCCAGGGATCCGCCGCCTCTGGACAGAACGATGACATCGGCAATATTCCAGCGATCGAGGCGGTCCAGGGCCGCCTCGATTTCTCCGGCGGCACGGTCTCCCTGGACCTGAACCGGCACCACGTCGATGCCGATGCCGGGAAACCGGCGAAAGGCGATATTCAGAAAATCATGGACTGCGGCGCCGGTGGGCGAGGTGACCAGGGCGATCCGCTTCGGCAAAAGGGGAAGTCCGGCTTTTTTCCCCGGGTCAAAGAGCCCTTCTGCCGCCAGCGCCTTTTTGAGCTGCTCGAAGGCCTTTTGCAGCGCGCCGAGTCCGCGGGGTTCCAGGTACTCGAGAATCAGCTGATAGGCGCCCCGGGGTTCGTAGACGCCGATCCGACCCCAGCCGGTGACCTCCATGCCGTCTTCGGGCCGGAATTTGAGCCGCCGGTTCTGACCGCGGAACATGACCGATCGGATTTGGGCGGCGTCGTCTTTCAACGTAAAATAATAATGGCCGGAAACCGGGGCGCTGAAATTCGATACTTCACCGGTGATCCATACCAGATCGAATCTGGATTCGAGAATCGATTTGATCTCGGCGGTAATTTCAGACACCGTGTAGATGTGGCTGGATCCGCTCATCGCATTTCTTTTCCAGATGAACTTGCCGTTACGGAACAACCAGCGTGTCCCGAAAAACGGAAGGACGCTACCACAGGAAAGCGCACCCATTCAACGCTTTTTCCACCACCTGCAGAATCGGGCCCTTCCCAAAATGTCTGATAAGATATATTATGTTAACTTACAATCAGATCGGCAGGTCGTTTGGTCTCAACGCGGGATTTTCTCCGGTGACTCCCCTGTTTCGGACAGGTCCGGATCCGGGCAAATCGTCACCGGCCGATGTGCTTCGATGACTTCCCGCAGCGCCGGGACCATGTAGACCTCTTCGATGGGATGCTGGGATAAGCACTCGGCCAGCAGCCGGACCTTTTCCGTGATCGAAGCGTGTTTGTCCATGATAAAAACCGGTTTGCCCCGAACCTTGCAAAGACCGCTTTGCACCCGAATGCCGATCTGCCGGAGGTTTTTTTCGGAAACCGGTATGCCGAGTCTTTCTGCAAGTTCGGTGAGCTGCTGATAGACCTGTTCCGGCGTCATGTCTTCTCCCGGCATCAAGTTCGGCCCCTGGGCAGTCCTGGGACAATAGGAAAACAAAATTTTCTAATGAATACAAATTATAATAGTCAATAATATCATTCGATGCTTTATGCTGCGATATGCCATTCTTTCTGCCTTGCAAAGGACGGCCTGTGTGTTATATTAGTCCAGTTTAGCTCATATCGCAATA
The DNA here is from genome assembly GCA_964409825.1 of uncultured Desulfobacterales bacterium. Lineage (GTDB taxonomy): Bacteria > Desulfobacterota > Desulfobacteria > Desulfobacterales > CAFBRK01 > JAIPEL01. Next base: position 27,537 of record CAYPFH010000019.1, read on the forward strand.
ATTTACAGGAGGTTGGAAATGCAATCCGTACCGGTGAAACAGACGCAGACCCAGGTCATCGTCAATGATTTCGTTCGAAGCGTATACAACTGGATGGCGGTCGGGCTCGGGTTGACCGGGTTTATCGCTTTTGCCGTCGCCAACAACGAAACCCTTCTGCGCATCGTATTCGGCAACCAGATGCTGTTTTTCGGGCTGATTATCGTCGAGTTGGGCCTGGTGTTTTACCTGAGCGCCAGGGTGAGCAAAATCGCCCCAGCCACCGCAACCGGGCTGTTTTTGTTGTACGCGGGGCTCAACGGGGTGACGATTTCCTTTATCTTTATCGTATATACTGCCTCTTCCATCGCGTCCACCTTCTTTATCTGTGCAGCCACCTTCGTGGCGTCGAGCATTTTCGGGTGGACCACCAAGCGGGACCTGACCTCCATGGGCAGCTTCATGTTCATGGGGCTGATCGGCATCATCATCGCCTCGGTGGTCAACATGTTCATGCAGAGCTCGGCCGTCGCCATGATCGTGAGCTACGTCGGCGTGCTCGTTTTTGTCGGGCTCACCGCCTGGGACACCCAGAAACTCAAGAACATGGCCCTGACCCAGCCCGACGGACTCGATGCCGGCGTGATGCGAAAAGGCGCCATCATCGGCGCCCTTTCGCTCTATCTCGACTTTATCAACCTGTTTCTCATGCTCCTTCACATTCTCGGCGCCAGCCGGGAATAGCAGCCAGGACAGCCATTCTTCCCCCAAAAAGCCCGGGGCGGTCAGAGCGCTCCGGGCTTTTTTTTGGGGCGAGTTCGTATACCGGCAGCAAATTATCCATTTCGCGAAATCATGAATCCCGAAAGTTAAGTGAATAGCTCGACAGCTACTTTCCGATGGCATCTGCAACAGCCCGGGCGATTTTCTCGCACGCTTTTCGGGTGTCGCTTTCCGAGGGTCCTTCCACCATGACCCGGCACACCGGCTGGGTGCCGGAGTAGCGGACCAGCACCCGCCCT
>CAYPFH010000020.1:0-18890 GCA_964409825.1 uncultured Desulfobacterales bacterium
CCGGCAGAGGCTTCGGGGGAAGTTTCAGTATTGATCAAACTGACCGCCCCGGCGGGTAGCGGCGGCGCTTATGTGAAACTTCGACATGCCAGGTTCGTCATTTTGGGCTTGACAAGCCTGCCCCGGACTCCGATCCGGGGGAATCCATTCTTTTTTGCCGTATCCCGGGTCTTAGTTTATCCCGCACTCGGCGAACTGTCCCAGCGGCTCGATCGATCTTTTTACATAGAGATTTTCCGGGCGGCGAAGCCGCGCGCCAATAAATTGGCGGAGCCAATTTATCATGCGACGTCGGGCGGCTCGGGGGAAGGCTCCGGAGGGGGGTCGCATTCGATTTCGGCGCGGTCGTCCTTGATAAATTCGTACATGCTGCCTTGCCAGCGGCACTGAATCAGGCTGCGCACCTTCTCGATCAGATACTCGTGGGTGGCCGCTTCTCCGTCCCGCCGCAGCCGAAAGGCCAGCAGCCGCTGCAGCCTCGCGTCGGATCGGTCCCGATCGGGAACCATCTGAAGAACCCGCTGAAACATATACCAATAAGGATCTTTGCGGTTTTCGATGGTGATGAGCTTTTCGGCCATCGCCTGTCTCCCCGCGGTGGGCGGCCTTGGCCGCCGCCTGTCTCCGATCTTGAAGCGATCTGCAAGGCGTCGTCACATGGTGCATATGCAAATAACATAAAGGTTGCGATCCTTTCGCCGGGAGCCAGCAAGGTGGCGGCGGCGTGGGCAATGGTTTCGCTGGCCATGGCCACCAAAAGACCACCTTGGACCACGCCCCCTGCCAATTTTCGGAAAACGAACGCAAACCTTATAGTGCCGAAGGTTGCGGGCAGATGGGTTGTTTGCCAGGTCGTGTCTTCAAGGCGCTTTTTGCGTTGTCAGCAGCCAGAGGCCAAAAAGGATGAAGATCGCCCCAGAAATTCGGGACACGGCTTTGGAGAAGGAGGGGGACCGGATCAGGCTGGCGGCTTTGTGGGCCAGATATGCATAGAGCCCCTCAACGGCGGAGGCCGTCACCAGAAACCAGATGGTCAGGCTGGCCAGCTGGGGGAGAAGGGGGGAGGCGTTGCTGACAAATTGCGGAAAAAAGGCGGCCGCAAAAAGAATGCCTTTTGGGTTGGTCGCCGAAACCAGAACTCCCCGGACAAACAGGCTGCTCAGTGACTGCTGCTCCCGCAGAGCCGGATCTGTGGCGCCACTTGAAGACCGGAGCAAAGAAACGCCGAGATAGAGCAAATATCCGGCGCCCATCATTTTCAGAACCATGAACAGGCCGGAATAGAGCATCAATAGTGTCACTACCCCGGCCAGCGACAAAAAGATCAAAAACAGGGTGCCGACTTTAATGCCGACGATGGTTGCAAGACTTTTTCTGAACCCGTTGACCATGCTGTCGTTTATGACCAACAGAACATTGGGTCCGGGAACGGCTACGATGACCGCCACGGCACCGATAAAAGCCGGCAAAACGTCTATGGTCAACAGTTCCCCCTCCGTCTGGTTCCGGACATATCGGCCTTGAAGCCTTTGTCCATCTGTTCGGTATGGATGCGCCTTGGTTTGAGTTGCCGCTACGCGGCAAGATAGCCTCCATCGGCGCAGATAATCTGGCCGTGGAGGTAATCGGATGCCGCCGAGGCGAGAAATACCGCACAGCCCTTGATGTCATTCTCCTTGCCGAGTCTGGCCGCCGGTATCTTGGCGAGAAACTGTTTCAGATATTCATTGTCCTGTTTGGCATAGGCAATTAGGTCGGTATCGAAATAGCCGGGGGCGATGGCATTGACATGGATGTTATAGCGGATCAGTTTTACGGCCATGTCGATAGTCAGGGCGTTTACGCCGCCTTTGGCCGCGTTGTAGGCAACGGCCGGATTCATCTCTTCGGTCGCCCCTCGGAAACTTAGAATAGAGGTAATATTGATGATTTTACCGCCTCCCTGACTCTTCATGACGGTGGCGGCTTTCTGGGAGAGGAGAAATACCGCTCGGAGGTTGACATGGATGACCTTTTCCCACTTTTCAATCGGGTATTCGAGGGTCGGGGCGCCCCATGTAAGTCCGGCGTTGTTGACAAGAATATCAATTCGGCCGAAATTTTCCAAGGTCCTTTCAACGAGGCGATCGATCTGCTCGGGTTGTTCCAGATCACAGGAAACCGCCAGCGTCTTTTTTCCCAGGGAAGCTATCTGTTCAGCGGCATTCCGGCAGTTTTCGATTTTTCTGGATGCGATCACGATATCGGCGCCGGCCTCTGCAAGTCCATTGGCGATGAAGCGCCCGATTCCCCTGCCACCCCCGGTGACCACCGCGACCTTGTCGTTCAGGCGAAACAAATCCATTGTATTCATCATTCAACCCTGTTGTCGTTGGTTTCATCTTTTTGCTGCCAGCGGCACTGTGCCGAATGGCAGTCTTTTCCCCGATGATTTTTCAGCGTCTCCGGCGCAGCACCCGCCGGCGGTTGCATCAGGACCCGCCGGTGGTTCCGGCGAAATCCTCGAATCCGAATCGTTCACGGATCTGGCGCAGCTTTTTCTTGGGCGGCGCCGGATAGGGGCTGCCGCCGCTTCTGCTCGGGGACAGGCCGGTGCATTGTCGAAGGGACGCCAGGGCCTCGGCCATGACTACGGCCGTTGAGACGCAATCGACAACCGGGATCCGAGATTTTCCGACAAACCGGCAGCCGAGCAGGTTCAGGGCAGGGCTGAGATACCCGCAGCCGGCAATCACCGTATCGGCGCCGTCTTCGATACACGACAGCGCCACTTCGTTGAACCGGTCGACAATTTTCTCCCCGTCTCCTTTCAATGCGGAAATGAAAGCGCCCCAATCCAGATCGAAATGGCGAACAGGTTTTCTGGAAATCGCTCGCTGTTCCCACCCGTATAGTCGGATGTTTCGTTCCATGATCGGAATGTAGTCTTCCCAAACGGTGACGCAGGCGAATTTGGCACCGACGGTTTGAGCTGCCATCATTGCGGATTCCGACAGGCCAACCACAGGGATGTCCACCACGCCCCGGGCCGCATTCAGGCCGGGATCGCAATAGCAATCGATGACCGCGGCATCGTATCCTTCCTGCTCTCCTCTGATAATGCCGTCGATGATTTCCGCATTGTTCAAGATCTCCAGATACGGATACCAGTTCAGTTCCGACGAACGCGACAGCCAGCGTTGTTCGACTGTCGTATCTTGGGATTTTACTGCTTCGATGATCTGCCGGACTGCGTTCCACACCCGTTCGGACTCGTCGGTAAACGGAATCTCTTTTGTAAAGATTTCCTGCCAGAGGAGTTTCATCGCTCTTTTTGCCTTTCTTCCGGTCGGCAGCCGGATTCGCAGGTGGAAAAAGGTCGAAGGCATCAATCATCCGGACAGTGGCAAAACGGTCTGCCCTACCCTGGCAGCGATGTCGAGGTTGTCGGGCAACCTGCAAACCAAATTCGGCTACCGTCCTTCGAATTTCGGCTTCCGCTTTTCAAGAAAAGCGGCCATCCCCTCCTTTTGATCGTGGGTCCCGAACAGCATCGAAAACGCGACCTGCTCGATTCTCAGCCCCTCTTTGAGGCCGGTGTTGAGCCCCGAGCGCATGGCCCGCTTGCAGGCCGCCAGAGCCGCTGACGGCATCCGGGTCAGTTTTTGTGCCAGCTGCTGGGCTTCTGTTTCGAGTCGCTCTTTCGGATAGACCTCGGTGACCAAGCCGATGGAAAGGGCTTTATGGGCGTCGATTCGTTCGCCAAAAAACAGTAACGGCGTTGCATGGGCCAGCCCCACCAGCCGCGGTAGGCGTTGGCTGCCCCCGCCGCCGGGGATGATGCCGAGCGTGATTTCCGGAAGCCCGAGCAGCGCGTTTTCCGCAGCGATACGAAAATCGCAGCACAATGCCAATTCCAGACCGCCGCCAAGGGCATAGCCGGATAGAGCGGCGATGGTGGGAATATCCATGTCCGCCAGTCGCTCCTGCATCCTGTAGGTGGCATCGGCCACTTCGCGGCCGACGTTGACGTCGCCTCTGGCCATGGGCCCGATATCGGCCCCGGCAATGAAAGCGTTTTGGTTGCCGATGAGAACGAGCGCGGAGATATCGCCCCGCGATTCGCAGTCGATCAGGCATTGCTCCAACTCTTCGATCATCGTCCGATTCATGGCGTTAAATTTTTTCAGACGGTTGATCCGAATGGTGGCAACTCCGGCGGCAATTGAAAAGTCGATGGTGGAAAACGCCATGCTCTGCTCCTTTCGGCCTCCTCCGCGAAATGGGGAACGGATTTCAAAAAATGGCGCTGGCGGTTTTACGGCTTGCCGCTGTATTCATACCATCCCCGTCCCGATTTTCTGCCGGAATGGCCGGCATCGACTTTCTGCTTCAGGACCGGACGGGGCATGAACCGGGGGCCGTATGCCTCCTGGAGGATGTTCTGAATATCGAGGATAAGCTCATTGGTTACCAGATCCATGAGCTGAAATGGTCCGATCGGATGGCCAAGGCCAAGCTTGCAGGCAAGGTCGATGTCTTCGGCCGATGCCACGCCCTCTTCCACGCAACGCTCGGCTTCGATCATCATGGCGTGGAGCAGTCGGTTGACGGCAAAGCCGGCGACATCTTTGGTCCAAATCGGTGTTTTTCCGATCTTTTGGCAGACATCCATGGTCTGATCGACCGTGGCCTGTTCCGTTTCCAGACCGGGGACGACTTCCACCAGTTTCATGAGGGAAACAGGGGAAAAAAAATGGGTTCCGATAAAGCGCTTCCGTCTTTCGGTTCCGACATGGGTGGCCAAGGCGGTCACCCGAAGGCTGGAGGTATTGGTGGAAAAAATGCACTCGGGCTTGCAGACACGATCGGCGTCGGCCAGGGCCTTGCCCTTGACGGCCGGGTCTTCAAACACTGCCTCGACCAGAAAATCGGCTTCTGCGAGAGGATCGTAGCTGACTGCTGCGTGAAGTCGGGAAAGAATTTGTTCCCGTTCATCGGCCTTGGCCGGGTCTTTTCGAATCAATTTGTCGAGGGCGGTACCTGCGCGGGAAATTCCGCTTTCGACCGCGTGAATGTCGACATCCTTGACCGTTACCTCGATGCCGGCAATGGCGAAGCACAAGGCGATTTCGGCTCCCATCATGCCGGCGCCCAGAACAGCCGCATTTCGGATTTCTTGCATCTTTGTTCTCCTCTGATCACATATAGATGCCACCGTTGATGTTGATGGTCTGGCCGGTGATGAATCCCCCCAGGTCGGACGCCAGATACCGGATGGCGCCAACGATTTCTTCCGGCTTTCCCCAACGGCCAACCGGAATGCTGGTCAAGATTTCCTGGGCCAGTTTTTCGGGTACGGTATCGAGAAGGCCCCCGCCCCTAAAATAGCCCAAAGAGATGACATTGACGGTCACCCCCTTGCGGGCGACCTCTTTGGCCAGGGTCTTGGTAAATCCGGTCAGAGCGGATTTGGAAGCACTGTATGCCGGGGTGCCGAAAACCCCCATCTGAGCCACGACGGAACTGATGTTGAGGATGCGGCCCCATTTTTGATCAAGCATTGCCGGCAAACAGTATTTGCTGCAATAGAAGCAACCGCAAAGATTGGTCCGGAGGACTCGATCCCAATTATCCGAAGAGATTTTGACCGTGGTGCTGTCGACCGATATCCCGGCATTGTTAATCAGGATGTCGATTTTGCCGTGTTTTGAGATAATTTGATCGACCATCGCCTCGACACTCTCCGGGTCGCCGATGTCGCAGGCAAACAGATCCGCCCGGTTGCCTTCGGCCCGGATTTCCTCGATGACGGCATTGGCGGCATCCCCCCCGCTTCGGTTGTTGACAATCACCGTTGCCCCAGACTTTGCCAGGTTCAGGGCAAAGTGTCTCCCCAGGCCTTTTGAGCTGCCCGTAACCAGAACGACCTTTCCATCAAGATTGTTCATCTGTTTCGTTCCCCTTCCTAATTTCGTCCGACAATGGCGATACTGACGATGTTGTAGCTTGGAATTCCGCCAAGGTTGTGGGCGAGGCCGGCATTCGCTTCTTTAACGGCCCGTTCCGGCGGAACCCTACCCAGGATCTGCTCGTACAAGGCATAGATCATGCGAAGGCCGGAGGCGCCGATCGGATGGCCGAAGCACTTCAACCCCCCGTCGACCTGGCACGGCAGTTTGCCGTCAAGGTCGAAAAAGCCGCTCATGACGTCTTCGTAGGCTTTCCCCCGGGGCGATATGTGCAAATCCTCGTAGGTGACAAACTCGGTGATCGAGAAGCAATCGTGTACTTCCATCAAATCGATTTCAGAGCGGGGATCTTTAATTCCGGCTTCTTCATAAGCCTTGTGGCTGGCGCGGGACGTGGATTCAATTCTGGCCCCGTTCCAGCTGTTGTGAAGGCTCTCCTCGCCGGAGGTCGCAGCGATTTGCAAGGCTTTGACCATGACCACATCGTCTCGATGCTTCAGGCTTCGGGCGATTTCGGGCGTCGTGACGATGGCTGCGGCCGCGCCGTCGCTGACCCCGCAGCAGTCGAACAGCCCGAGCGGGTATGCGATCATCGGGGCTTTCAGGATCTGTTCTTCGGTGACGGCCTTTCGCAGGTGCGCCTTGGGATTGAGTGCCCCATTTGCATGGCTTTTGGCCGACACATGGGCGATGGCTTTTTTGATATCTTCGATGGAAAGGTCGTATGCCGAAGAATATGCGGTTGCCAGTTGCGCAAACTGGCCGGGTGCCGTCCAGTTCGTTCCGATGGCAAAATCCATCACCCCGTAGCTTCCCGCATTTGGGAGCCCTGCAAATCCGGTGTCCTTCAATTTTTCCATCCCCAAGGCAAGGGCCATATCAGACGCGCCGGATGCTACGGCATAGCAGGCTCCCCGGAAAGCCTCGGTGGCGGTGGCACAAAAGTTTTCCGTCCGCGTCACCGGGATATACGGTAGCTTCAGAGTGACCGAGAGCGGGATCGCGGATTTGCCGACGTTGACTTCTTCGTAATGGGTGCCGAAAAAGGCGGAATCGATCTGTCCCTTTTCGATATTGGCATCTTGTATGCACTCTTCGAAAGCCTCGACGATCAGATCCTCCGGGTTTTTCTCCCAGTGTTCCCCGAACCGGGTGCACCCCATGCCGATAATCGCCACTTTATTGTTGATGCCCTTAGCCATCGACGGTTTCCTCCCTGTTGGGAATCGCTTTCCAAAAATATCCGGAGATGCCTCGCTTCTGGTCGTAGTATTTTTTCCTGAAGCTCATGGAAACCGGCATTCCGACCGAAAGTGAATCGAGGTCGCAATCGGTAAAATCGAACATGGATCTTCCTCCGATATCGAATTCGACCGATCCGTAAATGGCTGGTGGATCATAGGAGGCGGCCAGATTGTCGCCGGTGTAGCTGATCACCCGCCCGAACTTGTCGGAAAAGCAGACATCGGCCATCTCCTGGGAAGAGCCGCATGAGGGATTGACGCACACCCGCTGCGGGGGAAAGTGAACGGTGCCGCAGCGAGCGCAGCGGCTTCCCCAAAGGCCCAGAATGGCCTTTCGATTTCGCCAGTTCACCGACCAGCGGGTCCACTGGTCGACTTCGGCACGGGTTCCCAGATCTCCTGGCAGGATGTTGCGCCAGACCAAGTATTTTTCATAGGGCTGCAAAACGGTGCCGGTGGAGAGATGTCCGGAGACCGACAGCCGGGGAGGGAGTTGCGCGATCCGGTCCGTTACCCGAAAGGCGATGGCGTCGCATCCGTTACCGAAGCCTACCAGTAGGATCCTGTCGCCAGGGCGGGCCGACTCCAACACCCCGGCCAACATCACGAGCGCATGGGCTGTGCCCGAATCGCCGATCTGCTGCATCAAATCCAGCGCCTCCATCCCGGCATCGATGCCGAGCATTTTATTCAGACGCTTTCTTTCCGATGGATAATGGCACGGGTATACGACTGTTGAAAAATCGGCGATTTTCAGGTCGAGTTTTTGTAGGAGTCCCTCGATTACCTGGGGAATCAACCGGTGATACCCCATGTCTCTGATCCAGCGGTCTTCCCACTGTCGGTCAAATACGGCTCCAGCTCCTCGGTAATGATCGACGAAGTCGCAGGTAATGGAAAAGCTCCCTTCGTAATCCGCGATGGTGGCCCCGGTGCCGACCAGAAAGGCGGCGGCGGCATCTCCGAAGATCATCTCCTGGGCCGAGCCAGGTTTGCCGATCCTGGTGTCGGCGGCGCACACGAGCAGCTGATCCGTCAGCCCGCTATGGGCCATTTCCATGGTATTCAACAAAGCGGTCGTGCCGCTGCGAAGACCGCCCGAGCAGTCCCCTGCCCGGATATCCTCGCGCAAGGCCAGCGCCGACCCCAGGATGCCGGCGTTGAGTCTTTCCAGGTAAGGGGAAGTGGTGGAGGCAAAAAAGACGCCCTGAACCGTATCCCTGTCGACTCCCTTTAGGCAGTCGCACGCGGCGGCAACCGCCATGGTAATGCTGTCTTCGTCGTAATTGGCCACCGCCTTTTCACCCCTGGCATTGGCAGCGGTCGCCGGGTTGATCCATCCCATGGCCTCGAAAATATTCTTCCTGTCCAATCGATACCGAGGGATATATGCGCCGTATGCACAGATACCCGCCATCGATGCCTCCTTATGCCTTTTGTGTAACTGTTTGAATTCGTATTTTGCCGGTGGGCGTTTTACAGTGCCGACCGGGAGCGGTTCAGATGGAGTATCGTCCTTTTTTGATCATTTGTGCTGCGATCATCTCCCGGACCGCCACCTGATCGATCGGGTACCCAAAAGAGAGGGCTTCAAGGGACCGGATCAACGCGCCAGAATTCTCTGTGCCTTCCAAGGCCCCGAAAATCTCGAACGCAGCGCCGGCGAGTCTGCCCAGGGCCTGGGCGAAATAGGCTCGGGCCATGGCCAGCGAAATCTTTTGCTGCTTAGAGGATTCGCGTCCCATTTTCCGGCATCGGAGCCACATGCTTTCCATGGCGTAGATGTCGATGATCAGGTCGGCCAGAAGGCCGATCACCGCCTGCTGCTCGTCTCGGACAGTCGAGCCTAACCGCTCACAGGCTACCGATACTGCCCGACTGGCAACGCTTTTGGCCGCAGCCAGGATGCTTTTCAATGCTGACAGGTCATTTTTACTGCCGCCGGCGGCTTGAAAATGCCCCTTGACATCGGCAAGGAGGGCTTCGGGTTCGTTTGATGGGTGAAAACCGGCCGCATCCAGTTTCTTGAAGAGCGTGCTCAAAATGACGATGCGGTTTATTTCGTTGGTCCCCTCCCAGATGCGATTCGGACGGGCGTGGCGATAGGCCATTTCCGGGTGATGGCCGCGGATGTAGGAATAGCCCCCGAAAATTTGGACCTCTTCGTCGACGACATACCCTTCGGTTTCCGAACCGAAGACCTTGTTGATCGAACACTCGATAATATAGTCTTTTAGCGCCGCTGCGGTGTTCGACAGCGACTGGGAAGATTCGTGGCAGAGACGATCGATTCTGCTCTGGATCAGCCCTGCCGTCCGATACATCATGGTTTCAGCCGCGAAGATGCGAATTGCCGTTTTGGCGATCTTCTCCCGGATCAGTCCGAAACGGCAGATCGGACTGCCGAACTGCTTGCGCTTTTTCGCATATTGAACCGCTTCGTAAAATGCCCGCTTAGCATGGCCGATGCAGATGGCCCCTACTTTGAAACGGCCCATGTTCAGGGCGTTGAGGGCAACGACATGTCCCTTTCCGACCTGGCCGAGCACGTTTTCAACCGGAACCTTTACGTTGTCGAAATGGTAGGGGCGCGTGGAGGTGCCGTGCCAGCCCATTTTTTCTTCTTCGGGGCCGGTCGAAACCCCTTCCCAGTTTTGCTCGACGATAAACGCGGTAAAGTGTTTGCCGTCGACTTTGGCATAGGCGAAGACGATGTCGGCAAAACCCGCATTGGTGATGAACTGCTTGGTTCCATTTAGAAGGTAGTGGCGCCCGTCTTCGGAGAGGACAGCGGTTGAGAGGGAGTTGAGCGCGTCGGATCCGGCTTCGGGTTCGGTCAATCCGAAGGCGCCGATCAGCCGGCCGGTGGTAAGGCCCGGAAGGTATTTTTTCTTCTGTTCTTCGGTTCCGAACAGGGCTACCGGAAGCGTGCCGATTCCGGTGTGATTGAGTTCGGTCAAAGCAAACGACCCGGCGCCGTACCCCAATTTTTCGGATACGAGCGCAGAGGAGACCTTATCCAGAGCCATACCGTCATATTCTTCCGGGATATCGATGCCAAGAAAGCCCAGATCGCCGCAGGTCGCCATCAGCTCCCGGGAAAGCGCAAAATTGTGAGATTCGATCTCCTCTTCCCGGCCGGAGATTTCCCCCTTGATGAAATCCTCGATTGCCTTGCCGATTTGCCGATGTTCCGGGGTAAATTCCTCGGGCGTAAAGGCATCTTGCTGATCAATGCTCTGAAACAAGAACATTCCTCCGCCTTCTGGCGGATTGCTGGATTTTTCCATTTTTATTAACTCCTTATCAAACCGGCATGACGCCGTGACGCCGCTCTGGCGGCGATTTACGCTTCTTTTGCAGCATCCGCAGGGCCTGAATGATTCTGATCCTCGTCTCGGCGGGGACGATGACATCGTCGATCAGCCGAAGAGAGGCCGCCAGGTAGGGAGTTGCAAAATTTCTGTCGTATTCTTCGATGAATTTCTGTCGCGCCTTTTCCGGGTCGGGTGCGCTTCGGATCTCTTTGGCCCAGATCACCTCGGCAGCCCCTTCCGGTCCCATGGATGCGCACTCGGCTGACGGCCAGGCGTAGACCACGTCGATGCCGAGTTCTTTGGGACCCATGGCGGCCCAGCCTCCGCCGTAAGCCTTGCGAAGGATGATGGTCACCATCGGCACCGTGGCCTCGGAGTAGGCATAGAGGGTTTTTGCGCCGTGGCGGATGATTCCGCCGTGCTCCTGGTCGATTCCGGGAAGAAAACCGGGTGTGTCCATCAGTGTGACGATCGGAATCTGAAAAGCGTCCATCAGTCGGATGAAACGGGCGGCTTTGTCCGATGCGTCCACGTCCAGGGTTCCGCCCAGTATCATCGTCTGGTTTGCCACAACACCGATGCTGCGGCCTTCCATCCGCGCTAGGCCAATGACCACGTTCTGCGCCCATAGCGGTTTGAGTTCGAAAAACGTGCCGGTGTCGACGATTTCCTGGATGACCCGGCGCATGTCGTAGGATTTGCGCCGGTGGTACGGGACGATTTTTTCCAGCTCAGGGCAGAGGCGCAGCGGGTTTTTGCCGGCTGGCGTGCGGGGGGGCGGTTCGTTGCAGTGGGACGGAAAATACGAAAGGTATGTTTTGATCTTTTCGATACAGTCAATATCGTTGTCGGCCTCCAGATCGGCGACCCCGCTTTTCCGGGTTTGAACAGCGGAACCACCCAGGTTCTCATTGTCCGTCTCGGCGTGTGTAACGGCTTTGATGGTGCTCGGACCCGTGATGAACATAAAACTGGTCTGCTTGACCATGATGATGCAATCCATCAAGGCAGGAGAATAGACGGAGCCGCCGGCCGACGGTCCCATGATGGCGGCGATCTGAGGGATCACACCGGAACAGGTGGCGTTTTGATAAAATAGTCTTGCAAAGGTGATATTTTCCGACCCCTCCTGGAGCCTTGCTCCAGCCGAATCGTAGAGTCCTATCAGGGGAGCTTTGGCGTGGTAGGCAAGCTGCGCTGTTTCAGCCATTTTCTTCTGATGCACCGGGCCGACCGATCCACCCATGACTGTAAAGTCCTGGGCGTATATAAATACTGTGCGGCCGTCGATCTCTCCGTGTCCGGTGATCACTCCGTCTGCAGGCAGCTCTTTGCCGGCCATGCCGAGGTTGGTGCAGCGGTGCTTTGCAAAGAGACCGATTTCTACAAAGGTCCCGGTGTCGAGAAGCCTGTCGATCCGTTCCCGAGCGGTAAGCTTGCCTTTTTTATGCTGAGCTTCGACCTTCTCAGGTCCGCCGCCGAGAAACAGCCGGGCTCGTTCCTTATGCAGTTCCTCGATTTTCGATTTCAGGTCGGTCATTTTTCGCCTCTCGCAGAAAACAAGACTTGTTCAGAAGCGGAAAAAATTACAAAATTAATTAAATATCTATACCGGCCCTCTCTGCACTGTCAAGAAAAAAACCCAACTTCATGTTTATAATTTTATTTCATTACCCCTCTCGCTGTGAGATAAAAGAGTGGAATATTATTTAATATTAGGCAAATAAGATTTTTTGGGCGGCCTGAAGGGACGATCTGAAACAGCGGAAATCAATGCGTCAGGATATTTTATGCTTGACAAAAATTATTTAAGAAATTAAAAAATGAATCCGAATTGGGGTCGATGTCAGATTCCACCACGGGGAGCAACTTATGACGCGATCGAATCTGGAACCGCAAAAACAGGCATGGGAGAAGAAAACCCTCAGGGAGGCCCTGGACAGGTCTTCGGAGAGAAAAGAACTATTCTCTACGGAAAGCGGCATTCCGATCGAACGGCTCTATTTGCCCCGCCCGATCGATTCCGAGCAGTATTTGGAACGGATCGGGTTTCCTGGCCAGTTTCCCTATACCCGGGGGGTCTATCCAACCATGTACCGCGGCCGGCTCTGGACCATGAGAAACTACGCCGGGTTTGGGAAGGCGGAGGATACGAACAAGCGGTTTCGCTATCTTCTGGATCAGGGCATGCTCGGATTGTCCGTGGCCTTCGATCTGCCTACTCAACTCGGATACGATTCCGACAATCCACTGGTGGAGGGGGCGGTCGGCCGGGTGGGGGTGGCGGTGGACACCCTGGCGGACATGGAGACGATATTCGATGGTATTCCACTGGCTCGCGTCTCCACATCTATGACCATCAACGCACCGGCCACGGTTTTGTTGGCGATGTATATCGCCGTAGCCGAAAAGCAGGGCGTCGCCAGTGACAAGTTGCAGGGGACAACCCAGAACGATATCATGAAGGAGTTCATTGCGAGGGGCACCTACATTTTCCCCCCGGAGCCGAGCCTGAAGCTGGCGATGGATGTAGTGGAATACTGTCACACCCATATCCCCAGGTGGAACACCCTGAGCATTACCGGGTATCACTTTAGAGAGGCCGGCGCCACTGCGATTCAAGAGCTGGCATTTACGCTTGGAAACGCCATCTTGTACATCGAAAAAGCGATGGAGCGAAATTTGGCAGTGGATGATTTTGCCCCGAGACTCTCATACAGCCTCGGCTGCCACAGGGATCTTTTCGAAGAGGTGGCCAAATACCGCGCAGCCCGGCGCCTCTTTTCCAAAATCATGAAGGACCGCTTCGGTGCGAAAAATCCGAAAAGCTATCTTTTCCGTACATACAGCGGCTCGTGCGGATCGACCCTCACGGCCCAGCAGCCGCTGAACAACATCGTCAGAATCACGATGCACGCCCTTATGGGAATCCTGGGAGGACACCAGGCGATCCACACGGCATGCTGGGACGAAGCCTACGCCATTCCGACTGAATCGTCGGCGAAGCTGGCTCTTCGGACCCAGCAGATTCTGGCTTACGAATCCGGGCTCTCCGGCACCATTGACCCTCTGGCCGGATCATACTACGTCGAGGCCCTGACAGACGAGGTTGAAAAGCGAACCGAAGAATACCTGGCCAAAATCGACGAGATGGGCGGCATGCTCGATGCCGTGAAAAACGGGTTCGCTTTCAAAGAAATCCAGGAAAGCAACATCGCCCTGCAGAAAAGGATCGAAAGCGGAGAAAAAATCATTGTCGGGTTGAACCGGTTTGTCGATTCGGAAGATGAGACGATAGAAAACGAGCGACTCTTTCAGGCCGATCCAGCGGTCGAAAGCGAACAGCGCTTGAAAACCGAGGCGGTCAAGGCTGAAAGGGACGCAGTACAGGTGGCGGATGCTCTGGCGAACCTCGACCAAGCCATAGAGCGCGGTGAAAACCTAATGCCGGCGATTCTTGACGCAGTAAAGTGCTACGCAAGCCTGGGAGAAATCTGCGGCCTAATGCGAGATAAATGGGGTGAATTCCAACCTTCGGTCTACATTTGAAGCACCTCAGGAATTGGAGAAAATTCGCATGTCCGGCAAAAGCGTACGAGTGCTCATTGCAAAAGTGGGATTGGACGGCCACGACCGGGGAGCAAAAGTCGTGGCTCGCGCGCTGATGGAGTCAGGAATGGAGGTGATCTACACCGGACTTCGGCGTACGGTGGAGCAGGTGGTCGATGCCGTTGTCCAAGAAGACGTAGACGTGCTCGGGCTGAGCTTCCTGGCGGGCGACCATATGGTGCTAGTTCCTAAAATGTTGAATCAGCTCAAAGAAATGCGCGGGGGCCAACCGGTGATTTTGATCGGCGGCATCATTTTGAAAAATGAAGTGGTGGAGCTGGAAAGAATGGGGGTCGACAAGGTTTTCGGTCCCGGGACCTTTTCGTCCGACATCGTTGACTATCTCCGAGGCCGTTTCGGAATTGAAGATGCATTCAATGCCTGAATCCTCTACACAGCTGATAGAAAAATGATCCGAAAAATCGCACACATCGGGATCGCAGTCAGCAGCATTGAGCAGGTGCAGCAACTGTTTGTAGACCTGCTCGGTTTGACCGGCGAAGAAGTCGGGCAAAACGAACAGATGCGCTGGATGTTTGTTACTGTCGGAGAAAGCGCCATAGAATTTCTCGAACCGCTGGATCCAAACGGCGCGGTGGGTCGTTTTCTCGATCGAAAGGGCGAAGGGGTGCACCACGTCGCCCTTGAGACGGATGACATCGAAGGCGATCTGCAACACCTGAAAGAAAAAGGCATTCTGTTGATTGATGAAAAAAAGAAACCGGGGGCTCACGGCAGCTGGATTGCCTTTCTTCATCCCAGGTCATGCAACGGAGTTCTGCTTGAGCTGGTTGAGCCTGCCAAGTCCTCGTAATCGCCGCGCCGAGACTCCGGGCAGAGAGAAGGCTCATACTACTGGGAAATTTTACCTGGTGGATTTGACGCCATTTCTAAAAGCTACGGTCAGAAAAGGTAAGGCGCCATACAAGACGTGTTTCGGCGATGAACATTTCTAAAGGATGAACAATCGACAGGGAGGACTGCTCAGGAAGGAGGGAATCTGCTATCTTGCGGTCCTAAAACCACCGAGCAGCAGGGTCCATCCGAAATCGGGTGCGGTGAATTCCAAATGTTCAAGTCCAGCTAATTAAATTAAAAGGAGGGTGCCGTGAAAAGAATGGTGAGAGAGGGGGCAGTTGTTTGGGCGGTTATCTTCGCAGTAGTTTTTGCCTTGCCGGGAGGGGTTGCGGCTAAACCCATCGAGTTGAGTTTTGCCAGCTTTTTGCCTACGACCACATTCTGTGCCGTGGGGATGTTCCACTACAAGGAGGAAATCGAAAAACGGACCGACGGAAAAGTTCAAATCAAAACCTATCCGGGAGGCACGTTGCTCGGGGCAATGAACATGATAGACGGAGTGCTCACGGGTCAGGCTGACATCGGCGACGCTTGTCTGGCCTACCAGCCGGGTCGTTTTCCCATCGCTAATGCCTTGGGATTGCCCTTGAATATTCCCAATGCCAGGGCTGCAAGCCGCACGCTTTGGGATCTGTACGAGAAATATCAGCCGGAGGGATTCAAGAACCTGAAAGTGTTGTATATGTATACCAACACGCCGTCGAACTTGCAGACCACAGTACCGGTCCGGAACGTTGATGATCTGCAAGGGCTAACCATAAGGGCTTCTGGCGGGGCCGGGCAAATCCTTAAAGCATGGGGGGCCAACTATGTCGGAATGCCCCAATCCGAAGTGCCAGAGGCCTTGCAGAAAAATGTCATTAAGGGGCTGTTTACTTCCCTTGAAGTAATGATGGACATGAACTACGCGGATTTTTGCAAATACATCACCATCACCGAGACGGTCTTGTATCCCTTCGCCGTCGTCATGAACATGGACACTTGGAACAATCTGCCCAAGGACGTTCAGAAGGTGTTCGACGATATGCGCGTGGAACAGTCCGAGTGGGTCGGGAATTATATCGACAACCATGTGAAAACGGCCGTAGGCTGGTCTGTACTCAATCGGGGCGTCGAGGCGATCCAGCTATCGAAGGAGCAGAAGGAGATATTCAACAAGCGGCTTGAGCCGATCGTCACGGAAGCCATCGCCAAGTGGGAGGCCAAAAACATACCTTATCGAAAAATCATCGAAGATATCAAAACCCTCACTCAAAAATACCATAAGTAAACGACTTTATCCCAAGCGGCCAAATTTCCCTGCCCCGGTGAACCGGGGCAGGACGGCCTGCTCCATATGAGATGCATTGCAGCCGTCAAAGACTGTTTTCGGCGGATCCACTGCGCGGAGAGGAAGATTTCTGCATGAAGGCTTTTTCGAAAATAGTCTTTTGGCTAAACAAAGCGTTTCTCGCGGCTTCCGGTGCCGCCCTCGTTGGGATGATTTTTTTGACCTGCGCCAATGTTTTTTTGCGGCTTTTCGGCAAGCCGGTGTTCGGCACTTATGAGTTGATGGGCTTTTTCGGGGCTCTTTCCACCGCATTTGCCCTGGGGTATGCCAAGATACGGAACGCGCACATATCCGTGGACATTCTTGTGCTGTCATACCGTCCGGTGCCCAGGAAAATCGTCCAGCTTATCAATGCCGTTATCGTTTCGGTTTTTTTTGCAATAATCGCCTGGCAGATGATCAAATACGGCAATGTTTTGAGAAGAACCGGCGATGTCACAGATACTCTTCAAATCATTTATTATCCGTTTGTTTATGCCACTGCAGCTGGGTGTGGATTTCTTTCCCTCATCTATGTCGAAGAATTCTTGCAGAAATTGCTGCCGGGAAAGGAAAGTGAGAAATGAGCCTGACCGCAATTGGAGTTGCAGGAATCGCTGTCCTGATGGTTGTGATGTTCGCACTCGGACTTCCGGTGGGGTTTGCCATGGCCGTGGTCGGTTTCGTCGGCTATTGTATCGTTTTAAACGTCAAGGCAGGATTCGGAATGCTGGGAACTGAGCTATGGGACAGTTTTTCCAAATACGGACTCACCGTCATTCCGTTGTTTATTTTCATGGGGCAGGTCGCCTTCTATTCCGGAGTCAACGAAAAGCTATACAAGGCCGCCTACAAATGGATCGGTCACATCCGGGGGGGAGTCGCCATGGCGACGGTGGTGACCTGTGCGGCATTTGCCTCCATCTGCGGCTCCAATGCGGCGACGGCGGCCACCATGACCACCGTGGCCCTTCCGGAGATGAAAAAATACAAATACGGGGACATGCTCAGCACCGGATCGATTGCCTGTGGATCGACCCTCGGCGTGGTTATTCCCCCGAGTGTCGTGTTGATCGTGATCGGACTGTACACCGGTCAGTCCATCGGCAAGCTGTTTTACGGCGGGGTGGTGGCAGGATTGATCCTGACGGTGCTGCTGTCTGCCACGGTCTATGTAGTGTGTCTTTTCCGGCCGGAGTGGGGACCGGTCGGCCCCAAGTCGACGTTCGGGGAAAAGATCAGATCCCTTCCCGGCGCCACCGAGATCGTTGTGCTGTTTTTGCTCGTGATGCTCGGGCTCTATTTCGGGTTTTTCACCCCTGCAGAGGCGGGCGCCACCGGGTCCTTTTTCGCCCTTTTAATCAGCGTGCTGGAAAGAAAGCTGTCCTGGAAGGGATTTTTCAATGCCATTTTAGATACGATATCGATCTCCTGTATGGTGATCATGATTGTTGCCGGCGCCACGATTTTCGGAAAATTTCTGGCCGTCACACGGATACCGTTCAATCTCGCCGACTGGGTGACCGGACTGCCTGTCCCCGATTATATGATCATGGTGATCATCTTTGTCCTGTTTCTGATCGGCGGTGCATTGATGGATGCACTGGCCCTGCTGATGCTCACGATCCCCATTTTCTTTCCGGTGGCAGAAAAGCTGGGATACGACTTGATTTGGTTTGGCGTGGTCTCTACGGTGATCGTGACCATAGGGGCGGTGACCCCGCCCGTTGGGGCGACGACCTATGTGGTCGGCGGCATGGCCAAAGACGTTCCCCTGAGCAAAGTATTCAAGGGGGTCGCCTTTTTCCTGCCGGTATACTTGCTGTGCCTGCTGTTGATGATGCTGTTTCCCGGGCTCATCACCTTCCTGCCCAATTTGATCAAGTAATTGCCATTTCTATCTGCTGAGCCGGGGGAACCTGAGAGGAGGACGAGCAAATGAAGGCGCAGAAATTACCCGTCGAAGAGGCGGTCGGCATGATCCTGTGCCACGATGTCACCCGCATCGTGCCCGGAGAATCGAAAGGCCCGGCATTTCGCAAGGGGCACGTGGTCCGGCCCGAGGACATCCCTCTCCTGCTCGACATCGGAAAGCGCAGCCTGTATACGCTGGATCTCTCGGCAGACGAGCTTCACGAAAACGACGCCGCCCTGCGGATCGCTTCGGCGGCCGTCGGCACCGGGCTGACCCTCACCGCTCCGGTGGAGGGCAAGGTCAACCTGTTGGCCGATTTTTACGGGCTGCTGAGCATCGACGTGGCCGTCCTGAACCGGATCAACGGCATCGAGGACGTCATCTTTTCGACCCTTCACAGCGGCCAGCCCGTGCGGCGGCACCAGCCGGTGGCCGGCACCCGGATCATCCCGTTGGTCACTGAGGAAAAGAAGATCGAAGCCGCCGAGGCGATCTGCCGCAGCGGTTTTCCCGTGGTGGAGGTCCGGCCGTTTGCCAGCCTCTCGGTGGGCATCGTGACCACCGGCAGCGAGGTCTACTACGGCCGGATCGAGGACCTCTTTGCTGGTGGGGAAGTGATGACCCCAAGGGGTCCGCTTCATTTTCCGCCTTTTCCCGCATCCGCTGCCGGACCGGACCTGAGACAGA
>CAYPFH010000020.1:18900-26802 GCA_964409825.1 uncultured Desulfobacterales bacterium
CAGCGAGGTCTACTACGGCCGGATCGAGGATCGCTTCGGTCCGGTCATTCAGGTCAAATTCGCCGAGCTGGGCAGCCGGGTGCTGCGCCAGGAGTTCGTCTCAGACGATATCGACATGACGGTCCGGGCGATCCACGGCCTCATCGAAGACGGGGCCCAGATGGTGGCGGTCACCGGCGGCATGTCGGTCGACCCGGACGATCAGACCCCGGCGGCCATCCGGGCCGCCGGCGCCGAGGTGGTGGCCTACGGCGCGCCGGTGCTGCCCGGGGCCATGTTTATGCTGGCAACCATCGGCGACGTGCCGATCGTCGGGCTACCCGGATGCGTGATGTACTACCGGGCCAGCATCTTCGATCTGGTGGTCCCCCGGCTGCTGGCCGGCGAAGCCGTCACCTCCGAGGACATCGCGGCCATGGGCCACGGCGGGTTTTGCCGCTCCTGTGAGGACTGCCGGTTTCCGAACTGCGCCTTCGGCAGGTAGCGGCGCTGGCGCTCCGCCAAAAAAAACCGCTGCGCGGTTCTTAATATGAAAGAATTCTCTTTCTTGTGGTGCGTGAGATCAGGAAAAGGTGCTTTGTACGGACTTTTTTACATTCGATAGAAAGGAAACAATCTGTGAGAGAAGCCGTTATCGTCAGTGCGGTCCGAACCCCCCTGGGGGCTTTTAACGGGAGCATCGGAGCGGTCGGCGCCACGGACCTGGGCGCCATCGTCATCGAAGAGGCCCTTCGCCGGGCCGGCGTTGAAAAAGAGGCGGTCAACGAGGTGATCATGGGTCAGGTCTTGCCCTGCGGCTACGGCCAAAATCCAGCCAAGCAGGCCGCGGTCAAGGCAAAGATGCCCTGGGAAACCGAGTGCATCACCGTCAACAAGGTCTGCGGATCGGCCTTGAAATCGGTGATGCTCGCCGCCCAGGCCATCCAGCTCAACGACGCCGACGTGGTGGTGGCCGGGGGCATGGAGACCATGAGCATGGCGCCCTACTTTCTGCAAAAAGCGCGCTTCGGCTACCGGATGGGGCCGGGAACGCTTCAGGACCACATGGCCTTTGACGGCCTCTGGGACCACGTCAACGATTTTCACATGGGCATCTCCAACGACCTGTGCTCTGAAAAATACGGCGTCAGCCGGGAAGAGCAAGACCGATACGCCGCCGAATCCTACCGACGGGCCTTGGATGCCATCGCCGGCGGCCGTTTCTCCGAGGAGATCGTGCCGGTTGAAGTCCCCCAGCGAAAGGGGCCGCCAAAGATCTTCGACTCCGACGAGTGTCCCCGGGAGACGTCCTACGAGGCCCTGTCCAAGATGAAGCCAGCGTTTCAGAAAAGCGGGTACGCCACCGCTGGCAATTCATCGATCATCAGCGACGGTGCGGCCGCGGTGCTGGTTATGGCGCGGGAAAAGGCCGAGGCGCTCGGCTGCGAGATTCTGGCCACCGTGGGCGCCCAGGCCTCATACGGAATCGACATGAAGTATGTGCTGGTGGCCCCGATCTGGGCCATCCCCAAGTGCCTGCATAAAGAGGGGATCGACAAGGCCGAGGTGGGCCTGTGGGAAATCAACGAGGCGTTCAGCGGCTCGACGGTGGCCGTCATCCGGCAGCTGGGCATCGACACGTCCATCGTCAACGTCAACGGGGGCAGCGTTGCCTTGGGCCATCCCATCGGCGCCAGCGGCTGCCGGGTGCTGGTCACCCTGCTCTATGAAATGAAGCGAAGAACCGCCAAAACGGGGATGGCCTCTTTGTGCCTCGGCGGCGGAGAGGCGGTGGCGCTGATCGTCAAACGATAGGCAAGTTTTCCAGGCCATCGATTTGCTTCGGCATTGCCGAAACTTCGAGGAAACAAAAACCTGAAGCACGAAATCCGGCATTCAAATTCGTGCGTGGAGGTGATCTCTCAGGAAAGAATCCGATCGGAAAGTTCTTCGATGACGGCGTAAGGGTTTTTTCCCTGTATTCGGTGTTCGGCAATTACCCGGTCGATGTCGATTTTTTCCCACTGGTATTGGATCCGGGAAAGGACTTCTTCGGTGACGGCTTTTCGAATGCCGGCGCGGATATTATTCTCGCGGCGTGACGGACTTTGGCCTTTTAACTCCATGGCATCGGCAATAAGCGCCATCAGATCTTCAATACCTGTTGCCTCGGTGGCGACGGTTTTGACCACCGGGTTTTCAAGCCAGGGCCGGTAGCCGGCATTGTCAATCATGAACCGGATTGATGCCACGGTTTGATCGGCCCCTTCCAGATCGGCTTTGTTGACGACGAAAAGGTCCCCGACTTCCATGATTCCTGCCTTGGATGTCTGAATGCTGTCGCCGGAATTGGGGGCGCAGACCACAATGACCACGTCAGCGAACCCAACGACATCCACTTCCGACTGGCCGGCGCCGAGGGTTTCCATAAATATCACGTCTTTTCCGAAGGCGGCCATTAGTCGCGCTGCATCGGCTGCAGCCCTGCTGAGGCCGCCCAATGCCCCTCTGGATGACATTGAGCGGATAAAAACCCTTTTGTCGCCGGCAATGGTCGCCATGCGGATCCGATCGCCGAGCAAGGCCCCTCCCGACCGCGGGCTTGACGGGTCGATGGCGATGATGCCGACGGTGCTGCCCCGACGAAGAAAAAAATTAACCAGTCGGTCGGTCAGGGTGCTTTTTCCAGAACCGCCCGGTCCGGTGATCCCGATGATTTGGGCTTGCTGCGAGTCGGGGTAGACCGCTTTCATGACGTCGATCCAGCCCGACTCTCGATTTTCAACAAAAGAGATCAAACGGGACAGGGCCCCGACCGACCCCTGGCGCATCTGGGCGAGCAGTTCGTCGCATGATTTCAGATTTCGCTCAATGCCATTTCGGTTCATGATTCAGGCAGGGGTCGCAGCACGATCATCGCGTCTACGATTTTGGTCGAACTTCCATTTACGATCAAGGGGTTGATGTCCATTTCCGCGATGACCTCGGCGGCGGCTCCCAGTTCGCCGATCCGAAGCAAGATGTCGCAAAGGACCGCTTCGTCGGCGCCTGGCCGGCCCCGCCAGCCTTTCAGGGCGGGGTATCCTTGAATCTCGCGGATCATTTCCAGCGCGTCGGCACGGGAAAGGGGACACACCCGAAGGGAAACATCTCGATACAACTCGGCCCAGATTCCACCGAGGCCGAAAGCAATGGTCGGCCCGAAGGTCTCGTCGAACTTGATTCCCACGATGATTTCTATGCCGGCGGCAACCTGCTCCTGCAGGAGAAACCGCCGGGTTTGAGAAAATGCGGAACTCATTTCTTTCCAGGCACGCCGCAGCGCTTCGGCGTCGGTAATTCCTGTCGCCACCCCCCCCTTTTCAGATTTGTGCGCGATTTCCCTGGCGCACACTTTCAATACCACTGGATATCCGATTTGTTTTGCGGCCCCCTGCGCCTCCTCCAGAGTTTTTACGAGTTCTTCCCTGCAGCAGGGGATACCCTGTGCGGATAGAATCTGTTTGGTTTCGAATTCGTCCAGGATAGAATTTCCCTTCTGGGCGTATTCGCTCAGAAGGGCGGGTCCCTTTCCGGCGCCGGTCCAACCGGGGGAAGGTAGGGTTTTCTGCCGCTGCCTGTTATACTCAAGAAGCATACCAAATCCATCGGCCGCCCTTTCCGGCGACGGAAAGTTCATGATGCCGTTTTCTCGAAAAGTCTGCTGCACCGCTTCATTTTCGCTGGCAAAGGCCAGTACCGGCTTTTGGTGCAATGCCGATGCGTTGACGAACGCTTCGGCGAATTCGACCGGGTCCCAGCCCCAGTTGATCGAGATGGCTCCGGCCACCTGCGGATCTTTGATAATACTGTCGATACAGGGCTTGAGTTGGTCCGGTGGGATGGAAACCGTCATATCCAAAGGATTGTTCAGGGTTGCAATGTCTGGAAGACAGGACACTACGAACTCTTGGGTCGATGGTTCGAATTGTGCGAGCCGAAGGCCGATTTCTTCACACCTATCGCTGGCGGCAACAGAAGGACCTCCGGATATCGTTATGATGGCCAGTTCTTCACCTTGAGGAAGGCGGTTTCGGTAGGCAGCAAAGGCGAAAAGGGCATCGAAAAACGCTTCTGAGTCTTCGGCGATCAGTCCTCCGGCCTGCTTGAAGGCCGCTTTGGCCACCTGGTAGTCCCCGGCCAACGCCCCGGTATGGGATATGGCCGCCCGTTTGCCGGCCCGGGTGCGACCCGCCTTAAAGATGACCACAGGTTTTATCTGGGATACTTTCCGGATGGCGGAGAGAAAAGAGCCGCCGTCCTTTACTCCCTCCAAATATAGACCGATGACATCCGTTTGATCGTCGTTGCCGAAATATTCGATTAGCTCCTGGTGGGAAAGATCGAGCTGATTGCCGACGCTGGCAACTTTTCCGATACCGGCGCAGCGGCGATTGGCTTCGTTGATCAAAATGCCCGCGAAGGCGCCGCTTTGGGAAATAATGGAAATATTGCCGCGATACACGGGGGGCGTGGCGAAAAAGGTGCCGTTGAGTCCGTGAAAACCATTGTAGACACCAATGCAATTGGGCCCCATCAGCCGGATACCTGCATGGCGCGCGGTTTGCAGAATCTGCGCTTCTGCCGCTTTTCCCCGCTCCCCGGCCATTTCGGCAAAACCGGCACTGAGAATGACAGCAGATTTGGCGCCCTGTTTTGCCGCGTCTGAGACGACCCGATGAACGTGATGGCTGGCCACACTGACAAGCACCAGGTCTACCGGTTCGTTAATCTCGGCGAGGCTCGCAAAGGCCGGGTAGCCGAGAATGCGCGTCTCCCGACGGCTGATCGGATACACAGAACCTTGAAAGCCGCCCTCGGCGACATTTCGGATCAGCCAGTGGCTCATTTTTTTCGGGTCTGCTGAGGCGCCGACAACGGCAATCGACCGGGGGGTGAAAATACAGTCAACAGTGCTCATGGCAACCCTTTCCAGATGGAAGAATAACGGCTTTCCTTGCGAGATGGCATGTCAGCGCATTCTGCTTCGGGGCAGCCTAATCGATTTTCAACCGATCATCAAGGGCGGAGAAAACAGCGCATGACGCTTGACGGGGGGAGCAAAGCCCACTTCGGCAGGCGGTTTTCATAGCCGACGGTCTAAAACAAACAACGTGCATTTGGCGCTGGCGACCAGTCTGCCCTGTTTGGTTTCCATGTCACCGTACATATAGATAAGAGATTTTCCCCGTTTCAGGATTGTCGCCGTCGTCCGCACGACTTCACCGACCCTGACACGGTCGGTGAAGTCGATACTCATACTGGTCGTTACTGTGGTACGCTTCTGTTCCAGGACGTTGGCAAATATGGCGGCGGCATCAGAAATCATGGCCGCTCGGATGCCGCCATGCAGCCATCCGGGCGGGTCTGCCATCTCCGGTCTTACATGGTATTCGCAGATCATGCGGGTCGTATCGGCAAAAATCAGGATCGGGGAGAGCCACCGGGTGAGGGGGCCGATGGACGGATCCTTGACGTCTCCAAGGCATTGGCTTTCAAGCCGTTTCAGCGCGTCGATGTTCATGAGGATGAATACGTTTCCCGCAATTTCCGCTTCAATACTTTCCCGGAGGGGTTCTTGGGCAGGCAGTCGCAGAAAAAGATCTTGCGCGGCTTTTTATAGCTGGCCAAGTTCTCTTTGCAAAAACAAATGATTTCGTCTTCGGTCAAGTGCTCGTTTTGCTTGGGCACGATGACAGCACAGATCGCTTCTCCGTATTTTTCGTCTGGTATGCCAATGCAGGCAGCATCCATCACCTTGGGGCATTTGTACAGCGTGCTTTCCACTTCCACAGAAGAGACGTTTTCGCCTCCGGTGATGATGATATCTTTCTTTCGGTCGACCACATACAAAAAGCCGTCATCGTCCACATATCCCAAATCCCCTGTATAGAGCCACTCCTCTTTGATAGCCTTTCGGGTGGCCTCAGCATCGTTGAAGTATTCCTGCATGATTTGATCGCCTTTGACGGCAATTTCCCCGATGCTTCCTGGGGGACATTCCTGGAAGTTTTCGTCCATAATTCTATAGTCGGTGTTCAAGAACGGGCGGCCCACCGATGGAGCCTTGATTTTTGCTGATTCTCCTCTCGAAGTCGCCACCGTCGGGCCGGCCGCTTCGGTCAGCCCGTAAGCATTGTAAATGGTGCCGTAGGGAAGATGTTCGGACATTTCATCGATGGTCGCCTTGGGAACAGACGTCGAACCGGTGATGCAGGTTTTCCAGGAGCAAAGATCGTAGTCGAAGAATCCCGGCACCGAGAACACCTCCCGGTACATCTGGGGAGTGATATACAAAAAGGTATTTCGCTCCTTTTGAACGGTTTTCAGAAACACTTCCGGATCCCAGGACCGTTGGGGAAAACAGGTCGTGGCCGCCCCTCGTATGGCGTGGGCAAGATGGTAGCCGACTGCCCCGATGTGGTAAAAGGGGGTGACCACCAAACAGTTGTCTCCGGGCTCGATTCCATGATCGCATGCCCAGAGCATGGCCGCCGTCATAAGATTGCGGTGCGATAGCACCACTGCCTTTGGAAACCCCATGGTCCCGGAGGTGAAAAGGATGACGCCAGGATCGCTGTCTTGACCGTCAAAGGGTGGCGGCTCGCAGCGGGCCTTTTCCACCAGCGAACTGTAAGTAACATGGCCGTCGAGTTGGGAAGGGCCGATGGCGACAAGCTGTTCGATACCATGGAGACGGTCTTCAATCGGCGCCAACGCTGCGTCGAATTCAGAGCCGTAAAGCAGGACCTTCATCTGGGCCACATCATTCGCATAAACGATTTCTTCGGAGGCAAGGCGAAAATTCAAGGTAACCGCGACGGAGCCAAGGACGAAGTTGGCCCAGAGAATTTCTGGATATTCCAAACAGTTGTACAGCAATACGCCGACGCGATCTCCGCGACGCACCCCGGTGGCATACAGCGCGTTGGCTAGGCGTAGCGACCTGTTCCGCAGTTCGGAGAAGGTGATTTTTGCATCCCGGTAGATAAAAGCATTCGCCGAAGGATTCCGTCTGGATTCGCGCAGCAACACGTCGCGGAAGTGCATTCTCCCTCCTCCTTGCGTATCAGATGAGTTTGAGCAAAATTAGGACAAAACACCAAAAAAATAATTATATATTTAATTTGATGTGGCGATGATGTCAAGTATAAATTCAACGCCGTAAACGGCTGTGAGATGGGGGGTGAGGTGGAGAAGCGATAGCAAATGTAGTAATAGCGCTTTAGCAAGTCTCCATGGCCTGAGCGCCTGGAGCAGGTGCCGGGCGAGGCAAGGCGCCGGGTGAAAAATTCTGCTTGACCTCGTCAGCGGTTTTCGGTAATAAAAAATACAAAATTTAATTAAGTTATGGCTTCGGAGGGGTGCGATGAATTTTCTGCCTTTTTCCAAAGAGGAATACGACCTGCGACTTCGCCGGGTTCGCGACCAGATGGCAAAGGTCGGAGTTGACGCGGCAATCTTCACACGACCGTCGAACATCTATTATCTGACCGGATACAAAGCCGCCGTCATGAACTGGACCCTGCCGCTGCTCCCCCTTTTGGTGCCGGTTGAAGGCCCGCCGTGGTTTATGACTCGCCAGATTGAAGCCACAACGATACGGCATCAGCTCATCACTGATATAGAGACGTATAAAGACCATGAAAACCCGTATGAAAAGGTGCGGGACGCATTGGCGGAAAGGGGAATTGCCGATGTCCGGCTGGGCGTCGAAATGGCGACTTGGACCGTTGCCCAGTTCGAGTCATTCAGAAGTGTTCTGCCCAAAGCCCGGTGGTCCGATTTGAGCGGGATGGTGGAGAGAATCCGGATCACGCTCAGCCCTCAGGAAATCGAATATTTCCGGCTGTCCGCGAAAGTGACCAATAGCGGCATGGAGCA
>CAYPFH010000020.1:26812-28195 GCA_964409825.1 uncultured Desulfobacterales bacterium
TTCAAAACGGTCGCTGTTCAGCTCGCTTGCCGTCTTCCAGAAGCAGGGAATGGCGATGCTGCGTCCCGGTGTTCGGTGCAGCGATTTGATCGGAGAGATGCAAAATGCGGTCTACCAAGCAGGACAGACTGACGTGGAAGTGCCAAAAATGTGGGTCTGGTCGGGTCCTGAAGGGGGCATGATGCACGACACGGATGTCAGCCGGAAGCTGGAAAGCGCCGATCTCGTCACCCTGGAAGTATGGGGGACGGCGCATCAGTATCTGGCCGGCAGCCAAAAAACAGTTTATATGGGGCGCCGACCTCCTTCAGACGCTGTCGAATCGCAAAAAATGCTGGCCGATATGTACCTGGCTGCCAAACAGGCCATCCGGGTCGGTGCCACTTCTTCGGAGGTGTATCATGCGGCAAATCAGGTATTCAAATCCCTGCGCGGAGACGACTACTGGCGGAGAATTGGAGCCAATATGGGACTCACATTCGGTCCAGTTGACATGGGGATGACTGGGGCAGACGCCATTCGGGCCGGCACCCCTTTTATACTCCAATTGGTTGAAGTTGATCCGTTTCTGGTAACCTGCTGTGCAACCGTGCTGCTGACTGACGAGGGGGTCGAGGAACTTACCCCCCCCTTGCTGGAATTGCCGGAGGTATAGTCCGGCCACCGGTCGACCGGTGAGTCCCCCTTCGAACACGGGCAACAGCCAATTGAACTTTCAGAGGAGACTGAGATGACGAGTCGGCATTGGTCAGATGGATTTGAGAACCTGCCAAAAGCGGTAGGAAATTTCGACGTCAAACCGGAAAACATTGCGTTGCTGGTGATCGACATGCAGTACTACGTCGCCCATCGCGAATACGGGGTCTTGAAGAATTATCTGGTGTCCAATCCGGAGGCGGCTGCCTACTACGACAACCGCCTGAAGGTGATTGTCCCCAATGTCGGCAAGCTGATCGAGTTTTTCAGGAAGAACAATCTTCCGGTGTTTTTTGCGGCGTTCGGGGCTTCGATGAAGGACGGAAGCGACCTGCATCCGCTGCGGAAAATGACCCTGGATACGGTTCCGGCGTCTATGCTGGATGATTTTGAAAATAAAATTCTGGAGGAAATTACACCCCGCCAGGGAGAGTTGGTGGCCAGCAAATCGACCCGTAGCGCCTTCACCGGGACCGTTTTGGACCACAAGATGCGATTCATGGGGATCGAAACCGTTGTCACCGTCGGGGTCGCCACCGAGGTCTGCGTCAGCAGCTCGGCCCGGAATGCCTGGGACCTGGGGTACAAGGTGGTGATGGTCAATGATGCAACCGGCGCCTTTACCGAGGAGGATCAGAATGTTACGATGAGAAACTGGGCTGCCTTTTTCGGGAAGGTCGTCGATAC
>CAYPFH010000021.1:0-7100 GCA_964409825.1 uncultured Desulfobacterales bacterium
GAACATGAAGTTACACATAAGGCAAAAGGTGAAGAAAATGATCGACAGAATTCTCTTTTTTCAGAAACGGGAGAGGCCCCTATGGATAATGGCGGGGCTCCGCAAGGAGCCGCCCGCCGTTGTCGATCTGTTTTGTTTCCCTCTACGTTCTGAAAAAAGGAGAAGTCATGACCCGTACCATACAGCAAATCAACGAGAAGATCCGGTCCGGATCGGCGGTGGTGCTCACCGCCGAAGAAGTCATCGATGCGGTCAAACAAGACGGCATTAAAACGGCCTTCAAAAAAGTGGATGTGGTGACCACCGGCACCTTCAGCCCCATGTGTTCGTCCGGGGCCTTTTTCAACATCCGGCAGTCCAAGGAGAAGATGAAGATCGGCGGCGGATTTGCCACCTTGAATCACGTGCCGGCCTATGCCGGCCTTGCCGCCGCAGACATCTACCTGGGGGTCACCGCCCTGCCTGACGGCGATCCGAGAAACGGCAACGGCCGGCCCGGAAAATTCCGCTACGGCGGGGCCCACGTGATCGAGGCCCTGGTGGCCGGAGAAAAAGTGACCCTGAGGGCCGGCGGATACGGCACCGACTGCTACCCCCGGCGGGAAAGGGTCCAGGAGATCGGGCTGGAGGACACCAACGACGCGTTCTTATTCAACCCGCGAAACGGCTACCAGAATTACAACGTGGCCGTCAACCCGTCGGAAAAACCGATCTACACCTACATGGGAAAGCTCAAACCAAGGCTGGGAAACGCCAACTACTGCAGCGCCGGCCAGCTTTCCCCGCTTTTCAAGGACCCCTATTACCGGACCATCGGCATCGGCACGCGCGTCTTTCTGGGCGGGGCCCTGGGCTACGTGGCCTGGAGCGGCACCCAGCACAACCCGGCCGTACCGAGACGGGAAAACGGGGAGCCGGTGCGGCCCGCAGGTACCCTCGCCCTTGTGGGCGATCTGAAACAGATGGACCCCCGGTGGCTGCGGGCGGTTTCCTTTGCCGGCTACGGCGTGACCCTCAGTCTGGCGTTGGGGGTCCCGATTCCGATCATAGACGAGGAGATGCTCCGCTGTGCCGCGATCACCGACGAGGAGATCACGGCCCCGGTGGTGGACTACAGCCGTTTTTATCCGACCGGTGAAGGAGAGCCGGTGCTGGGCGAGGTTTCCTATGCCGAGCTGAAAAGCGGCCGGATCCGCGTAAAGGGAAAAACCGTGCCGACCGGTTCATTTTCCAGCTACGCCAAGGCACGGGAGGTGGCCCTGCACGTAAAGGGGCTGATCGAAAGCAAGGCGTTTTTTTTGACCGAAGCCCAGGCTCCCCTGCCCGGTGCCCGCGGAGAAAAGGAGGTGCGATCATGAAACAGGTCAGGACCGTTCTTTCTTTTCCGCCCGACTCGGTGGAAGAGCCGGTCACCTATCATTTGATCTCCGATTACGGCCTCCGGGTCAACATCCTGCGGGCCCGCATCGATCCGGGAAAGCAGGGGCGGATGGTCGTCGATCTGGAAGGCGACGACAGCCAGTTGGCCGCCGGGCTCAATTACCTGGAAAGAGTCGGAGTCGAGATCAAACCGCTGACCACCGAAATCCGCCACGTGGAGGAAACCTGCACGGCCTGCACGGCCTGCATCCCCCATTGTCCGACCGGCGCCCTGTCTGCGGACCGCGAAGACTCCTGGGCGGTGGTCTTCGAGCCGGAAAAATGCATCGTATGCCTGTCTTGCATGGAGGTGTGCATCTACGGCGCGATGGAACTGGGAGAAGAGTAAGATGAAAAACCGCGTTGTCGCCGGTGTGGATTATGAATCTTTCCTGGTGCAGATGGAAGAATTTCACGGATACCGATCGCCGGGGATGCTGGTGGGGGCTCTCATGCTCGATCGGGTCCTGGCCGCGGTGGGCGAAACTCCCTACCTGAATGTGGTCTGCGAGACGGTGGTCTGCCTGCCGGATGCGGTGCAGCTGCTCACGTCGTGCACGATCGGCAACGGATTTTTGCAGCTGCTGGACTGGGGAAAGTTCGCTCTCACCGGCTATGACCGGCAGACCTTGAAAGGAGAGCGGGCGTGGCTGAACCATGACCGGATAGCCGAGTATCCCCTGGTTCGAGGTTGGTTCCAACGGACGGGGCAAAGAAAAGAAAAGCCGTCCTTCCGGCAACTGGCCGAGGAGATCGTGGCCGCGGCCCCGGCACTGATCCGGCATCGGCCCGTGACAATGCTTCGCGCCCTGAAAAAGTCCGCGCCGGTGTCGACCGGCCCTTGTCCGGCCTGCGGCGAATCCTATCCGCTGCACCTGGGAAAGACGTGCCCTTCATGCATGGGAGAGGCCTATTGCCGGCCGGCTTGAAGGCCGTCGCATCAGCAGCAAAAAGGCCGCCAGGTTGGACGGCGGGCCGCCAAGGGTCAACAGATTGCTGGCATAGCCCGCCGGTATCCGATCATGGCCTTCATCCGAGCGACTCCTCCAAAAGCGCATCGATCTGGGCGTCGATCTGTTCGTCGGTGCTGTGCTTCAACCGGATGGCCCGGGCCGGGCACTCGGCCGGGCAGATGCCGCAGCCGCGGCACTTGGCCGGCGGAATCTCCGACACCCCGTCTTGGTTGATGAACGGCGCACCGAAGGGGCATACGCGCACGCAGGCAAGACATGCGGCGCACAGGTCGGGATCGACTTCGGCCACGGTGGCCGAGGTCTTCATCTCTTTTCGCGAAAGAACCTTGACGGCCTGCTGGGCGGCGCCCTGGGCCATGGCGATCGATTCGGGAATAAAGCGCGGGCTGTGGGCCAGCCCGGCAAGATAAATCCCGGGCGTTGAAAATTCCATCGGCTGCAGCTTGACGTGGGCTTCCATGAAAAAGCCCTCGGCCGTGCGGGGCAGCTTCAACAGGTTGGCCACCGAACCGGATGCCTCATGGGGACGCATACCGGCGCTGAGCACGACCAGGTCTGCCTCGGCCCGAAAGTCTTCAAAGGAGCTTCTGTCGGTAAAATCCACGACCAGCTTTCCGTTGCCGTCGGTTGCGACCTCCGGCGGATGCTGCGGAATGTACCGGAAAAAAAGCACGCCCAGACGGCGGGCTTCCAGGTAGTAGAGCTCTTTGAACCCGAAGGTGCGAAGATCCCGGTACAGGACGATCACCTGTATGTCCGGGTTTGCTTTTTTCAGGGCGATGCTGTTTTTGACCGCAGCGCTGCAGCACACCCGGCTGCAGTAAGGAAAATCGGCGTTGCGCGAGCCGACGCACTGGATCATCACCACCCGGGAAAGGCGGCGGAGCGGCTCTGGATCGGTTCGGATCCGCCGGGAAAGTTCCACCTGGGTCAGGACGCGTTCATCTTTCCCGTAAAGGTGCTCGCTGGGTACGTAGGCCTGGGCCCCGGTGGCCACGACGACCGCCCCGTACTTAAGATCGACGCTGCCGTCCGTCCCTTGAACGCTGCCGGTAAAGGCGCCCACGTATCCGTCGTGGGCGGCGACCTCGCTGTCTGTATAGACGGTGATCTTTGGGTGGCTCAGCACCCGGCGCTCCAGACGGCGAATCAACTGCTGCGGGGAGTCGCCCTCTAAGGTTTCGGTCAGGTTGCGGGCAAAGCCGCCGAGCCGATGATCTTTTTCCACCAGATGGACGGAAAAGCCCTGATCGGCGACCGTCAGCGCGGCCGTCATGCCGGATATGCCGCCGCCAACCACCAGGGCCTTGTCGGTGACGCGATAGCGCTGCTCAGTCAGCGGTTCGAGGTAAAGCGCGCGCCGGACGGCGCCCCGTGCCAGGGAGAATGCTTTTTCCGTGGCTTTGTCCGGTTCTTTGGCGTGAACCCAGGAGCACTGGTTCCGGATGTTGGCCATGGTGACCAGGTAGGGATTGAGGCCGGCGCGGCGGAGAGTTTCGGCAAACAGCGGTTCGTGGGTTTTCGGAGAGCAGGCCGCCACGACGATCCGGTTCAGATCGTGTTTGCGGATCGATTCGACCAGCCGGTCCTGGGTTTCGTTCGCGCAGGTAAATACGAAATCTTCGGCCCACGCAACCTCCCGCATCTCCCGGAGGCGTTGGATCATCGCAGGAATGTCCACGACCCCGGCGATATTCGATCCGCAGTGGCAGACAAAGACGCCCACCCGCGGGTCGCCGGTGTCGCTCGGAGCGCCGTCGGTTTCCGGTTCGGCCGCCGGTTGGCTGCGGGCCGAAGAAAGCAGGATTGAGGCTTCGGCGGCGGCTGTGCCGGCCTGCACCACGGTTTCGGGGATGTCTTTGGGAGACTCGATACCGCCGCACACATACACACCGGCCCGGTTGGTGGCCGCCGGCTCGTCAAAGGGGGCTTGTGCAAACCCATAGGGGTTTAAATCCAGCCCCAGTCTTCCGGCAAGATCGCGCCAGGAACCGGGGGGCTGAAAGCCGCTCGAGAGAACGACCAGATCGAAGGTCTTCTCTTTTTTTGCGTGCTGTTCGTGGTCGAAGGTTTCGATGATCAGGTTTTCGGTTTCCGGGTCCAGGTAGACCTGGGAGATCATCGATCGCCGGTACTGGACCCCGTATTGGTAGCGGGCGCGCTCCACGTAGTCGTCGAAGCCTTTGCCGTGGGCGCGGACGTCCATGAAATAGATGACGGCCTCGGCCTCGGGGTGATGGGTCTTGGTCATCACGGCCTGCTTGGCGGCGTGCATGCAGCAGACCGACGAACAAAAAGGCCGGTTCCGGGCCGCATCCCTGGAGAGCACGCACTGAATCCAGGCCACTTTTTCCGGCGTTTTCCCGTCCGAGGGGCGTGCCAGGTGGCCGGCGGTCGGGCCGGTGGCAGACAGCATCCGCTCGTACTGCAGAGAGCTGACCACGTTCTTGTAGCGGCCGAACCCGAATTCGCCGTGCTCCCGGGTCAAGGCAAGCTCGAAACCGGCGGCCAGGACCACCGCCCCCACGGAAAGAGAGACGATCTCCGGCTTCTGGTCGAAGTCCACGGCGTCTGCCGGGCAGATTTTTTTGCACAGGCCGCAGCGGCCGCGGGTCAGGTACAGGCAGTGATCGGGGTCGAGTGCGTATTTGAGGGGCACCGCCTGGGGAAACGTCACGAATGCGGCTTTGCGCATGGAAAGCTCGCCGTTGAAGGCGTCGGGCACCTTCTTCGGGCATTTTTCGGCGCATTGTCCGCAGGCGATGCACTTTTCCAGATCGATGTAACGGGGCCGCTTTTCGATGCGGGCGGAAAACCGGCCCGGGTCTCCGGTAAGATCCAGCAGCCGGCTGTTGGACAGGATTTCGATGTTCCGGTGGCCGGCCACCTGCACCAGCTTCGGGGAAAACATGCAGGTGGAGCAGTCGTTGGTGGGAAAGGTCTTGTCCAGGCGGGCCATCACCCCGCCCAGGGTGTAGGCGGTGTCGGCCAGATAGACATAGAACCCGGCGTCGGCAAGATCGAGCGCGCACTGGATGCCGCCGATTCCGCCGCCGACCACCAGCACCTTTCCTTCGGGCAGGCCGCTGCGATGGGCTGTGGACGGGTGGTAGTTCACTGGATCACCCCCTTTGCACGAAGCAGGGGAACGGGGTCGGCCACGTGCTTGCGGAGCCAGTGCTGCGGCCGGCCGCCGCTGTGCAAGGCCAGACGAAGCAGTTCAGTGAAATAGAAGACCGGAGTCGCCGGTCCGCTTTCTTTTGCCTGGATCAGGTCCAGGTTCGACTGGCAAAGGGGACAGGAAACGACGATGGCTTCGGCCCCGGCCTGCCGGGCCTTGACGAGCAGCTTCCGGGTGAGGCTTTCCTGGATGTCCCGCCGGCCGATGCCGATGCTGGCCCCGCAGCAGGTCGTTTTGTACGACCAGTCCAGCGCCTCGGCGCCGACCGCCGCCGCCAGCCGGTCCAGGCTCTGTGGGTTTTCGTAGTCGGTGAACCCGGTGATCCGCGGGGGACGGACCATCTGGCATCCGTAATAGCTGACCACCTTCAGGCCGGACAGCGGCTGAACCGTACGCCTCCTTATTTTTTCCAGCATGTCGTCTTCGGAAAGAAGACGGGTCATGTCGTGAATTTGGATCTTTCCGGTCACCGGCCAGGGGACGTCGTAGATGCCTTTTTCGATCATGACCTGGGAAAACCGCATCCGGTTAAAGCAGTTGGCGCAGGGAACCACGATGTCCAGGCCGAGCTTTTCGGCGGCGGCGATGTTTCTCGCCGGCAGGGCGACTGCCATGGTCTCGCTCAGGCTGTGGGCGGCGGTCGCCCCGCAGCAGGACCAGTCTTCGATCTCTACCAGGTCGACTTCCAGCCGGCGGAAGACGGCTTCGATGGACTCGGCGTAGTCGTTGGCCATCCCCTCCAGGGAGCAGCCCGGGTAAAATGACAGCTTCATCAGATCTTCTCCCCGTTCCGGTTTCGAACCAGCGCCCGGATCTCTCCGACGGCCTTGCAGCGGTGAGGGATGAGCTTCAGTTTTCCCCGCCGCCACAAAGTCAAACCCAGCTCGATTTCTTCTTTCAGGGCGCCCGTCCGAAGCTTGTCTTTCATGATCCCGGGTTTGAGGTTTAAGGAGCCCATGAGCCAGAATTCGTTGACGCGGCCGAAGCGTTGAAGCTCTTCGATGAATGTCCGGTGAAAAGTCGCCAGTTGAAGCTCCTTAGGCCGGATAGCCGAGCGCGCCGCCATCTTGCGCAGGTGCTGGATCGTTTCGGCCACGCCCACGTCGTTGGGACAGTAGGTGGTGCACATTTCACACGAGAGGCAGACCCAGATTGTGGCCGAAGACAAAAGCCTTTCCCGCCATCCGATCTGAATGTACCGGATCACCTGGTGTGGTTTGACGTCCATAAACCCGCTCACCGGACAGGCATTGGTGCACCGCTCGCACTGGTAGCAGGCGGACAGATTCGCGCCCGTCTCTCCTTCCATCTTATGGAGAAAGTACTCTCCCCGATCGCCGATATTGTACCGTGGTCGTCTGGCGGCCGGCCTGTTTTCCCGGTCGCCTGTCCTGTGGTCATGCATATGCCCTCCTGTAGCAATCGTCTTTTTCCAGGGCTGAAATTTCCAACAGCTCATCGATAATCTTTAAGAGCCGGGGATAGATGACCCGGTTTGACTGCTCTACCCGGGAGAAAAATGCCGG
>CAYPFH010000021.1:7200-27480 GCA_964409825.1 uncultured Desulfobacterales bacterium
GTTTCCTGAGATAACCCGATACGGGGCAGGCGGCAACGGCGTCTCCATCCATCTTTGCCAGCGGAGCCCGGTCATCTGCAGTGCCTTCCCGTCCAGGGCCGCTGCAACCGACCGCCATCGAACCCGCTGGAACCGGAAGAGCAGGTCCCGGTATTGCTGAACCGCTTCCGGCGATATCATCCCTCTTAAAATCGTTTGCGTCCGGACATGTTCGATCACCGTCGAGGGATTCGCGGCGTTTGGGCAGGTTTGCACACAGCGCAAACACCGCTGGCAGTACCAGATCTCCGGAAGGCAAAGAAGCTCTTCGATCATCCCCAGCACGGCCATCCGAACGATTTTCCGGGGCCGCAGTTTTCCTGTGGCAATGTTCACCGGGCACTCAAAGTCGCATGATCCGCAAGTCCAGCAAAGTAAGATATCCTTCCCGAACCCAAAATCCACTGCCTTTTTGGGCTGAATCCTCCATCGATCGGCCGTTTCCATTTTGGTTTCCTGCGTGGAGGAGCATCGATTCATATCGATTCCCGAACGGGACGCCGTGGTAGATCAGGATCAGCCGAAGGTCCTCCCGCATTTGGCTTCTAATCTGCCGGCCAGGTCGAATCGGGCTTCCATAAAATCGGCAATGGCCGAAAAATCCCGGCTCCCGAACCGGGGAACCCCCCAGTCAAGAAGGGTGTCGCTGACCACGGCGATCAGGTTCGGGTCGTACCGGCATGCCGGCGGTTTGCCGGTTTCGAGTCGATACACCTCGATCTTGGCAAGCCACGCCCGTTTGAACCCTTCCACCAGAACCAGATCCATCCCGGCCAGCAGGGGAAGAAGCTCCCCCGGCTGGTGGTCGTGATCGGCATCCATGACCATGCCGATCTTGTCGGGCGAGGTCACGATCGTGGCCGACGCCCCGGCCTGTTTGTGGCGCCAGCTGTCTTTGCCGGGGCGGTCCATTTCAAAGCCGTGTACATCGTGCTTGATGGTGGCCACCCGAAGCCCCCGGCGCTTGAATTCAGCCACAAGGCCGACGGTTACCGTCGTTTTGCCGGAGCCGGAAAAACCGGCGATGCCGACCATCGGCGGCTGCCCGCAAACGGGGTTGCTTTCGAGGAAGCGGCGCCGTTCATCGGATAATGCGGGTTTCATTACCATCTTCAGCCTCCGGTTGAATCTTGATTCTGTCGCCGGGCTTGATCCGGCCCCCCTTGAGCACCCGGACAAAGATCCCCTCCTTGGGCATCACACAGTCGCCCACCTGGTGGAAGATGGCGCACCGGCTGTGGCACTCCTTGCCGATCTGGGTGACCTCCACAAGGCAGTCGCCGCCGAGGTTCAGGCGGGCGCCGATCGGAAGGCGCCACAGCTCGATCCCCTCGGTGGTAATGTTTTCCGCAAAATCCCCAGCAGAGACGTCCAGCCCTTTTCGGCGGATCTTTTCGATGCTTTCGGCCGCCAGGAGGCTGACCTGCCGGTGCCACTTGCCGGCATGGGCGTCGTTTTGAAGGCCGAAGCCTTCCACCAGCCGGCCGGAGGCGATGTTCTTTTTTTTCACGCCTTTCCGGTCGCTGATGGATACGGCCACCACACGTCCAAATGGGGGGGGGGTCGACGGCATCCTGTTTTCCTTTTTTATATGCCTTTGCCGAAGGGACAGTGCGGGTAGCTGCACTCGGCACAGTCCCGGCAAAGGCCGCCGTGTCCGATAAAAGCCAGCTCCTTTTTTCCGATCCGCTCGCCGGCCAGGATCCGCGGCAGGATCAGATCCAAAACCGTGGTCCGGTGGTGCAGACCGCAGGCCGGGACGCCCAGCAGCGGCGTGTCTCCGATGTAGGCCGTCAGAAACATGGCCCCGGGCAGGGCCGCCGCCCCGTAATGCACTTCTCCGGCGCCTGCCTTCCGGATGGCTTTGCGGGTGACGTCGTCCGGATCCACGCTCATGCCGCCGCTGAGAATCAGAAGGTCGCAGCCGTTGTCCAGATGATCGGCGATGGCTTCGGCGATCAGGGCTTCGTCGTCCGGGGCAAAGGCGACTCCGGCGACCTGAGAGCCCAGATCGGCGATCTTGGCCGAAAGAATCGGGGCGAACTTGTCTTCGATCAATCCGTTGAAGACTTCGCTTCCGGTGACGACGATGCCGGCCCGGACCTTTTTCAGGGCCGACGCGCGGACCACGCCGCCGTTTTGGGCGGCAATGGCGGCCGCCCGCTCCACCGGCGCCCGCTTCATCACCAGGGGAATGGCGCGGGTGGCGGCCACCAGTTCGCCTTTTTTCACCAGGGTGTGGCTGTGCAAGGTGGCGCACATGACCTCGTCGACCATGTTGAAGGCCGCCAGGGCCGCGGCATCCACCTTCAGCAGGCCGTCAAAGGCGGCGTGCAGTCCGATCTTGCCTTCCTTGGGATGGTTTTCCCAGGCGATTCCCTCTCCGGCCAGGGCGCCGGCCAGGATCGAGGCCGCCTCGTTTTCGTGGATTTCGTCTTCTTCCAGGTCGATGAGATATAAATGGTTTTTGCCCAGCTTCTGCAGGCGGCAGATATCCTCGTTGCAGACCTCGTGGCCTTTTGTAAACGCCGGACCCTTGAATTTACCGGGACGGATTTCGGTGATATCGTGGGCCAGGCGGGTGCCGACGGCGTCTTTGACCTCTATTTTTTTCAGCACGGCAACCTCTCTTTCGGCTGTCGTTGAAGGGTTGAGGGCCTAAGGAACAGAAACCAAACCGCACCGCGCCGGCATCGGCCGGGGCGGTTCAGGGTCGCTTTTCAACGGGGGCGACCAGTCCATATGCGGCCAGCTCACCTCCCGGGCGTGGCTGAAATAGCAGTCTTCCGAGCAGGGGCGGCAGACCGGCGCGCCGTCCACTGTTCGTTCCCGCCGGTCGCGGACGACCTGGCCGCAGCGGCTGCACACGGCCTTATAGCGGGTGGGGCCGGGAAGATCGCACGCATCGATCTTCACGCGGACTTTCTGAACCTTAAACAAGACGCTGTCGGGCATGCGGCGGTAGGCTTCAAGCTGCCGGGTGCCTTTGCCCGCCACATCCGGCGCATAGGCGCAGGCAAGATCCCGCGCTTCTTCGGTGGAAAGGACGCGGAATGCCCTGCCCGTTTCCAGGTTCACGAAGGTGGCCGCCATGATGCCGTAGTCGACGAACTTCAGGCTCCGCCTTCCCAGCTTGACCCCGGTCACGTGGGCCACGGCATCGGCCGTGCAGCGGTCCATCTCCACGTAGACGATCAGCTTCTTGATCTGGTCGCGTCGGGTCGGCTCGTCGAGGCCGATCAGCCGGCAGCCGAGCATGGCCATGCGGACCCCGACCACCTGGCCGGGGCAAAGATGGCCGTGGGCCGCCGACGATTCGTTAAGCAGGGTGTCAAACGATTGCACGATCGACTCCTTTCTTTGCCTGCGATATGAGGCGCCGGCAACGGCATGAAATCCGATGGGGAAATTTCATGCCGGCAATGCCTCTGCGACGGTCCGGCTTGCCAGAAGCTCGGCCAACGCCTTCGTGTCTTCGGCGACAAAGGCGTCGGCAAGCGCCGCCAGGCGCCGGTAAAAATCGGTGCGGGCGTGCTCTACGATCTTGGCGGCAAAAGTCGGCACCCACACCCCGAGGTGGCGCTGGAGAAAATTCCGCTGCCGGCGGACGCTTTCTGCCAGCCGCTCGGCATCGACGGCGCAGACGGCTTCCAGCGCCTCTCCGACGAGAAGGTGCATGAACTCCAGTTCGGCGCAGATGTGGTCCGGGGCCTCTTTGAAGTCCGGCGACAGGTCCAGCCCCGAACTTCGATACTGCCGGCGTGCGTCCACGGTCGAATCTCCCATCAGCCGGTGCTCGTCTTCCAGGTAGACCGACCCGTACGGCGGTGCAAGCACCAGGAACGGCCCCAGGAATAGGGCGGTATAGTCGACTTTCAGGGTTCGGATGTCGGCCGCGGCGGTATAGGCCGCCTTCAAGCGGGCCGCGGCCGTAAAGGCGTTCGAGCCCAGATCCGAGAGCGCCGCTTCGATCTGATCCAGCACCGGCGGCAGGGCCGGGGAAGGCTCGCAAAAAGCATCGGCAAGCCGGCGGTATACCAGCGACCTGGCGGTCTCCTGCGCGTTGAGCATGTCTGCAATTTCCATGGCGGTCGATTCTCCTTTGTGCGCCTTGCCGGATCACCCCCATAAGAAAGCAGCAGAAGGGGATCCGGCGCGAAAAAAGGCGGCTCAGTGTTCGGGCGTTGCCTGGAGCTTAAGATAGCGTTCCCCGATGGTGTAAACCAGAAGCATGACGGAAAAACCGGCCAGCGCGACAAACACCTCGTAAACGGTCGGCATGTAGCTGACGAATTCGGGCCGGCCTTCCGCCATCTGGCCCAGGGGCCGGATCACGCCGCTCAGCACGAACTCAAGCCGGCCGGCAAACATGCCCAGCAGCACCAGAAAGCTGGCAGAGATTTTGCCCCAGTCGGTTTTGCGGACTTCCGGCAGGAGCATCAACACGGTCGGAACGGCCAGGCCGAGCCAGAACTCGATGTGATACGGAATCGAGCCGATCATATGCCGGAAGGCGCGGCCCTCCTCTTGCGTGGAGGATATCCCGCCGATGATGGTCCGCCAGAGGAAAAGAATCAGCACCACGCCGGCGATCACGCCCATGATCCGGGCCAGTTCGTTGTACAGGTCAGTTGCGGTCTCCACCGGGGCTTTATCCGACAGCCGTCCGTACACGAGACTGAACAAAAGCAGCGCGGCGATGCCGGAGGCAAAGCCGGTCAGGGGGAAATACACCGAAAAAAACGATGCGTTCAGGGTCGGGCGCGCATCGGTCATGCCCATCAGCCAGCCCAGGGTGGTGGACGTGCCGATGGCGATCAGGAAGATCACCGTCCCTAAGGCTCTGCTGACCGTTTTCGTATGAATGCGCCAGAACGCGAGCAAGAGGACCACGAAATAGACGTGGTAGAGCATGGCCAGCCACCACAGCGGCGATGACGGGTTAGGGGAAAGAAAGATGTAGATGACCTGCAAAGGAGATCCGATGTGCAGGATGAGGCACACGAAGGAGCCCAGCAGGACCGCAATTTCCAGGTAGACCGTGCGCTTTTCGATGATATCGTAGCGCCGGATGCCGAAGACGACGGGGATCGAGGAGACAAACGCCAGCCCCGCACTTGTCAGGCTGAAGAAAATGTATGTCGACAGCGGAAGGGTCCAGACCAGCACGTCGGTTTTGGCGTAGAGGGCAAAACCCACCGTATACACTTTATAGGCGGTCCACAGACCCAACAGTAAGCCGATGGTTAGGAGGCCGTACCAAAGCTTTGCCTTCATCATACCGCTCCTTTCGTTTTCGGATAATTGGCCGCGCTGAAATCCCGGATATAGAACACCGCCGGGTCGGTTCCCAGCGCCTCTTTGAGCCGATACGGCCTGAATTTTCCCAGCAGTTGGTTTATGCTGCTGTCGGGGTCTTCGAGGTCTCCGAATATGCGTGCATCGGCGGGGCAGGCTTCGACGCAATTGGGCAGCAGCCCTTTTCTGACCCGGTGCTCGCAGAAGGTGCATTTTTCAACGACCCCCTTCGGGCGGATGTCGGGTGTCGTCGAATCTTTCTGGGGATTGTAGTATGGCGTGCCCTTGCCGCCCGCCGCCCGGACTTCTTCTGCCGGCGAAGAGGTTGCGCCCTCTATCAAGACACGCTCGTCCTTCCAGAACTGGTGGCTGCCTTTCCAGTTGAAGTAGATCACGCCGTAGGGGCAGTTGATCATGCAGTAGCGGCAGCCGATGCACTTTTTCGGATCGTGCATGGTGATGCCGTTTTCGATTTTGTGCATGGCCCGGGTGGGGCAGCCTCTAACGCAGGGCGCGTTGGTGCAGTGGTTGCAGAGCGTCGGCAGGTAATGAAACCGGACATTGGGAAACACGCCGGAGGTTTCGGTGATCTTGTGGGACCAGTAGACCCCCTCGGACAGATTGTTTTCGGCCCTGCAGGCAATGCTGCACGAGCCGCAGCCGACGCATCGCTGACGGTCGATGACCATGGCATATCTGGGCATTTTCGTTCTCCTTAGATTTTCTCGATGTTGATCCGCGTAACGCCGTAGTATGCGGAACTGCCGCTCAAGGCTTCATACTGGGCCGGAATGATGTCGTTGTTGTTGCCGCCCCGGGGCTCTTTACCGAACGTTTTGGACGCCAGCCGGCCGTATACCCAGTGCCCCTGGCCGT
The DNA here is from genome assembly GCA_964409825.1 of uncultured Desulfobacterales bacterium. Classification (GTDB taxonomy): domain Bacteria; phylum Desulfobacterota; class Desulfobacteria; order Desulfobacterales; family CAFBRK01; genus JAIPEL01. Next base: position 13,414 of record CAYPFH010000021.1, read on the forward strand.
AGCACTTGGCCACGGTTCCGGGGCGGACCCCCTCCCAGAGCTTGGCCGTGCAGACCAGACTGCCCGTGGCAGAATAGACCCGGATGCGGTCTCCGGATTCAATGCCCAGTTTTCGTGCGTCGAGGGGGTTGATTTTGGCCACGTCGTCCCACAGTTCCTCTCCCGGATCGAGATCCTTGAAATCGTAGTACCAGGGGCAGTTGGCCGACCGCCCCTCCCGGTTGAGCCGGGATTTGTGGTCCACGTGCACGAAGGGATACTCCTTTTCGTCGCCGAGGATGAACGGCTCTTCGTAGTGCGGGATGAAGGCGTTTTCCCCCCGGGCCAGATAGTTGGTGGCCGCCATGACCGCATCGACCGTGGTGCTGTGGTTGGCGGCGTGGGCTTCCAGGGCGGCTTTCAGCGTTTCGCTGTAAAACTCGAACATGCCCGTCTTGGTCTTCATCTTGCCCCAGCGCTTGCGGAAAGGATACGGATCGGAGTTCCAGACACCGACTTTGCTGAATTCCTCCCAGCCGCTGAACTTGTCGCCGCCCTTGTAGTGGGCCGGATCCCACAAATCCCGGGTCACGAGTTTCAGGGCATAAAGGGCGAACTCTTTTTCGTCGGCCGGCGCCTTGCCGGTTTCCGGGTCCTTGTAAGTTTTGAAGTGCCGCAGCAGGTTGTCGAATCCGCGCGCGGCCAATTTTTCGGCGATCAGCCAGGGGATCTCGGTTTCGTCGATCTTGTAGTCGCCGATGTTTTTGACGATCGGCTGCATCAGGGTGACATGGCGGTAGCCGTTGCCGATCGATTTCACGTAGCCCCATTTTTCGAACATGTGGTGGGTGTCGGGCAGGACGATGTCGGAAAACCAGGAAAACTCCGAGGCATTGGTGGTGATGTGGACCAGGAAAGGGATCTTTGACAGGGCCCGTTCCCATCGTTCGGGCTGCGGGGCGGAAAATGCGAAATTGTTCATGTAGCCGATGGCCACTTTGATCTCGTAAGGATCTTCGTTCAAGATGCCGTCGGCGGCGTTGTTGGTGATGACCGCCGAGCCGGGTTTTCCGGACTTTATGCAGGGGATATGGAGGCGTCCCCGTTGGTCGATTTTTTCATGGTTTTTCCCCTTCTTGGCGATACCGTCCATGAAATCGTCCGGCTTCGGGAATTTGCCGGTATATTCCTTGTTGCTGGCCAGGGTGCCGCCCACGTTGTCGACCGCTCCCACCAGACCGTTCAAGGCATGGCAGGCCATGCTGGCATAGCCGCCGCGCACCTGCATGCAGGGGCCGCCGCCCACCCATGAAATCGCATGCGGTGCGGCGTTGCCGTAGCCCTCGGCCACCCGCCGGATCTGGTCGGCGGGCAGGCCCGTGACCTTTGCCGCCCAATCGGCGGTTTTGTCCTTGAGCTCCAGGTTCCACCATTTTACAAGCCCGTGGGTGTATTTTTCTTCGAAGGCGTCTTCGGCCACCGTTTCGCCCGGGACAAAGCGGTTGACGCCGTCGACAAAGTCGCCGACGAAGGGCTTGTACCACAGGCCTTTTACCAGCAGGATGTGGGCGATGGCCAGGGCCAGGGCGCCGTCCTGGCCGGGGATGATCGGCAGCCATTCATCGGCCTTGCCGGCCGAAGCGGACAGCCTGGGCTCGATGATGGCGATGGTCGCCCGGTCGGCGACGTCGCCCCACACCTTGGTGTAGTAGGAAACCTGACGGTTGGCCGCCAGCGGGTCTGCGCCCCACAGCAGGATGTAATGCGCTTTTAATACGTCGTACTGGCGGTAGCCCCAGTAGCCTTCGGTATAGTAGGGGCCGAACTTTTCGGCTTCAGCGCAGATCGAGCTGTGGGAGATGTTGTTGGGAGAGCCGATGATCTTGGTCATCCTGTCGTAGAGGACGTCGCGCAGGTAGGAATAGCGCCCCCGCATGAGCATGTACTTGTGGGTCTCGTTGTTGTTGCGAAGCTCCATGATTTTGTCTGCGATGGTATCCAGCGCCTCGTCCCAGGAGATCGGGACAAACTTCGGATCTTCGTTGCGGCCTTTTTTCGGGTTGGTCCGCTTCATTGGGACCTTGATGCGGTCCGGGTCGTAGAGCTGCTGAATGGCAAGGTGCGACCGTACGCAGCCGGCCCCCAAATTAACCTTTGAATGAGGATTCCCTCTCACCTTCACCGCCCGGCCGTCCACGACATAGACCTGCTTGGAGCACCAGGAGGTGCACCCCTGGCAGGTGGCCGGCTTCCATTCGCCCGGTTCCCCGTCCTGGGGCGCTCCGGTTCTGGCCAGCGCCCGAAAAGACGGGCAAAACACCCCGCCTGCGCCCGCGGCCGCGCCGACGGCAATCGAGCCCTTGACGAACGTCCGGCGGGACATCCTGCCACGATGCAAAAATGCTTCGAGCATGCCCTGCTTTTGCTGACCGTGTTTGTCCATACGATTCCCCTTTCCTTCAAAGCATTGGTTGATACGTCGGTAGCGGGATTTATCCCGGCGTGCCGGAGCCTGCCTGGATCTAACCCTCCCCGGCGGAAATTCCCTTGAGCACGATCATCAGCTCCTCCGGGTCGATCGGATAGCGGAGGCAGGCATAGATGCAGTGCTGCATGGCCTCCTTTAAGTCTTCGTGAAACCGCCGACCGGAAACCGCGAGCAAAAGAGGATCCGGCACCTGCCGGGAAAACCGCTTCAGGCTCTCGTTGTCCACGGCGGCCGTGTCCAGATCGATCATGACGGCGCGGCAGGGATGCTTTCTGCACAGCGCGGTAAGTTCGGAAAGCGAAGAAGCGGTTTTCAATTCAAAACGCCCGGCTTTCAGAAGACCCAGGGCCTCCTGGAACCGTTCCGGCGCCGTGCTCAGCAAAATCAAAAGCTTGTTCATGTCGTTGTCCGCCCGGACGGTCTTCGGTTCGCAACATTTCGTGTTTTAAAGGAAGGCGTCGGTGTCGGTAATGAGCAAAGCGCGTGCCACCCGTGGATTTCGGGGCAGACTCGCCCGGATTTCTGCCGGCGGAATAATCGGTAACCAATAGAATTTGCTCCGATATTTACTTGTCCGAATCAAGCCCGAGGCGTTTTCGTCCAGGGGCCGGGGGCGGGCCATGGGGAAGCCGCAGGGTGCTTCGATATTGGACGCAAAAACGCTCGCAAGCGAATAAAAAGCTGAATTCAGCAGGTTAGATGTGTACAAAAACGATACATGGGTGTCTTGGCGGGAAGGCCGAGGCGGTTGAGGGCGGGTCTTTTCCGGCGGTTCTCCGGCCGCCGGCAACCAGGAAAGGCGCCGGTCAGCGAGGTTCCGCCGGAAGGATGCGGTATCTTTTCATTTTCGAGTACAGGGTGCTGCGGCCGATTCCCAGGCGGCGGGCGGTTTCCGCTTTGTTCCAGTTGCTGGCCGCCAGTGCTTCAAGAAGCATTTCCTTTTCGGTATCCTGAAGAGAGCGGGAGTTTTCGACCGGGTCCGCCGGTGCCGGTTCAAGGACCTGAGCGGGCAGGTCCGACGCCTGGACCCGGCTTCCCCGGGCGAGAACCACGGCGTGCTCGACGGTGTTTTCCAGCTCCCGGACGTTTCCGGGCCAGGGGTAGTCGAGCAAAAGCCGCATGGCGTCCGGGGAGAAGTCTTCGATCGTTTTTTCCTGGATCGTGGAAAACCGATGCAAAAAGTGTCGGGCGAGCATCGGGATATCGTTTCGGCGGTCTTTCAGGGGGGGGATGCGGATGGGAATGACATTGAGACGGTAGTAGAGATCCTCGCGGAAGCGGCCGCTTTTGACATCCTGGAGAAGGTCCCGATTGGTGGCGGCAAGAATTCGCACGTCCACCGAAAGGGTTCGGGTGCCCCCGATCCGCTCGAAATTCCGGTGCTGCAGCACCCGCAGCAGCTTGACCTGGGCGGTAGAGGGGATTTCGCCGACTTCATCTAAAAAGATCGTCCCGCCGTCGGCCTGTTCGAACCGGCCCGGTTTCTGTGTGGAAGCGCCGGTAAAGGCCCCCTTCTCGTATCCGAACAGCTCGCTTTCCAGCAGGGTGGCCGGATAGGCCGAGCAGTTGATGACCACGAACGGACTGTCTTTCCGGGCGCTGTTCTGGTGAATCGCACGGGCGGCAAGCTCCTTTCCGGTGCCGCTTTCCCCCAGAATCAGCACCGTGGCATCCGACGGGGCGACATCCTCGATGAGTTTGTAGACCACCTGCATTTTCGGGTCTTTGCCGATAAATCCGGAATAGCCCGATGCCTGTTCGATGCGAAGCCGCAGGCCGCGAACCTCGCTTTCATGGACGGCGGCGCGGCGGATGGCCCCGGCGCTCTGAGCCAGCACCACCTCGATCACGTCCATTTCGTTTTTGACGCACGCGCAGTCGCCGGGACACCCGACGCACATGGCGCCGATCATCCGCTCTTCATGGCGGATCGGAAAAGCGGCCACCGTTTGGGCAGTTTGAAATTCGGACGCGGATATCGGGATTTTCTCTTTTGAAATGAAGCGTGAATCAGCAAGTGTCGAGGCCAGCTCGTCGATTGATTTTTTTGTCATACGGACAGTTTGGACGTCTTTGGCAGAATATACCGATGCCTGCCTGCCGTCGCCTTCGAACAGGATCAGTACGATCTGGCGGCAGGTGATGATGGTTTTGAGCCTTTCCAGTAAAAACCGGCAGATCTTTCCAAGGTCTGAGATGGACCCCAGTTCCCGGGCGATTTCAAAGGCGATCCTGGCCTGCCTGTAGGCCTGGTCCAGTTCCCGGTTGGTTTTTTCCAGTTGATCGGCGGTGTTTTTCAGGCGCTCGGTAAAATCCTTGACCCGGTCGAGCATCTGGTGAAAAGCGGCGCTGAGTTTGCCGACCTCGTCGCGGTTTTCGATGGAAACGGACAGATCCATGTGCGCCTCGTCGATATCTTCCACCGCCTGGGTCAGTTGGACAAGCTGCCGGGTGATATGTCGGACGAAAAGGTGGCCCGCGGCCAGGGAGACCAACAGCACGGCGACGGTCACCAGAATGATCTGAAGCCGCAGGTCGGCGGCATCCTTCAGATAGGTCTTTTCGAAAAATCCGGCCCGAAGCACCCCGGCCCGGCCGCCGAAAATCGGCCAGGCCACATCCAAGTAGCGCTCCCCTTTTTCGGAAACGATCTTTTCGATGCGGCCCTGGCGGTCGCCGCCAGGCCGGTTGGCGTCGATCAGGCCGACAGGGACGCCGGTTTCAAAGGTGTGGCTCAACACCGTTTCGCCTTCCACGATGAACAGGTAGGCCAGCTCGGGGTTGGTTTTCATCCGGTCGTCGAGCAGCTTGCGAAGTCCGACGATGTCGTTGATGAGGATTTTGTCCGCCGCATCCAGGGCCAGGTTGTGGGCAAGGTTCTCGGATTGCGCCTTGCCCGTCTGCAGCAGGCTGTGCGTGTACCGCTGAGTGACCACCTGGGAGATGATCAATCCGCTGACGATCACGATGGCTGCGATGGCCGCCGTCAGCCGGGTGCGGATGCCAAAAGAGATCATTGCCGGGCCTCGCGAAAGACGGACAATTTCCGGTGAAGGGTCTGCACCGGCTCGTACCAGGACTCTTCCGAATCGACGAGGCGGTCGATCATCAAGGAATCGAGAATGCGCCGCCCCTCTTCGTCGGTGTGCATCCGCAAAAGCGCTTCCCGGATTTTTTGCTTCAGACCGGAGGAAAGCCGGTGGGATACCACCAGGGGAGGGCTTCCGAAATTGATGGAGCGGTCGATCACCTTCGTGCGGGAGGTGTAGATCGGGTTGCGCGCGTTTTCGTACTCCCAGATGTGTCCGTCCACGGCGGCCGCATCCACCAGCGATTTGGCCACAGCCATGATCGAATTGTCGTGGCTGTAGGTATAGGTGTAGGATTTGAAAAAACTCTCCGGCGTCTCCTGTATCTTGGCCAGCCAGAAAGCAGGGACCAGGGCGCCGGTGTTCGAATCCGGGTCGGTAAATGCGAAGGTTCGGCCCCGCAGCGCTTCGAAACTGTCGATGGAGCTGTCCTTGTGGACGATCAGGTAGGCCTGGTAGAAGGGCTCACCCCGGACCACCGGAGTCACCATTGCTTCGAATCCGTATTCGGATTTGCCCGTGCCGTAAGGGCCGCTGCAGATAAAGGCGATGTCCAGCTTCTCGTCGAGGAAAAGCTCGTTGACCTCCCGGTAGGTCTTGCGCTGGACCAGCCGGATCCGGCGGTCGACCCGCTTCCCGATGTAGTCGAGCAGCTCCCCATACCGGGAAAGCGTCTCCTTGGGCGATACCATTGCCGAAACCGCCACGTTGAGGTGTTGTCCGGTTTCCGCCTCGGCTGCAGCGAAGCCCGATTTCTGTATCCGGGAAAAATCGACTTTTTGGTAGCCGCCTTCATCACTGCAGCCGGCAGCAAAAATGACCAGCACTGCAGCAGCTGCCGACGCAAACATGGCGCACAGGACTGACCGTATCCGCGGAGGCGAAGATTTCCGGTCGGCGGCTTTCAGGGGGGAATGCCCGTGCATGGTTCTGTTTCCAAGGTGTTCCGAATGCGTTTTAAAATCTGTTCAATATTTGCACACAAAAGGTGTCTCTTCCTTTATCAGATAAACGACAGCTTGCCAATGGGAAGACCCACAGCATGACCAGTAAATTCCTGGGAGGCAGGTCGAACAGGAAATCAAAAATTGTGTGCGGAAATTGGAGGGGAAAATATATAGGTCACGCTGATCGCAGAAACATGCCTCATTTCCGCCCCGCATCAAGCGGGGAACAAACAGCGCCGGACATCGAGCCGCATAGTGCTCGATGGCATAATTTCGGTGACCGATCTCAGATCAAAAATACTCGCCGCCGAGACACAGAGGGTGCAGAGAACACCTGATATAATTTCATCTGCGCATTCTCTGCGGCCTCGGCGCCTCGGCGGTGAAACCATCATCCTCGCACGATCGGCTCCAGCACCATCTCCACACGCCGATTCTGGGCACGGCCCCAGGGCGAGCTGTTGTCGGCGATCGGTTCGCTTTCCCCGAACCCGACGGTTCGAACCCGGGCAGGGTTCACCCCCTGGGAAACGAGGTATTCGGCCACGGCGTCGGCTCTTCTCGTGGAAAGTTCCATGTTGTATTGCTCAGAGCCCACGCTGTCGGTGTGTCCTTCGATCTGGACGATGGTGTTTTCATAGCGGTTCAGGATGCCGGCGGCCTTGTCGAGGCTGGGGTAGGCGCCGGGCTTGATTTCCGCCGAATCGAAGGCAAACAGCATATCGTTTTTGTACGTGGCCACCAGGATTTCACCCTCCCGGCGGATCGAGGCATCCCGCTCGTAGGCCAAGGCCCGCTGAAACTCCTGCTCCTGCTGCTCCATGTACCTGCCCACCTGGTGGCCGGCGATGCCGCCTACGACCGCGCCGATGCCGGCGCCCCAGAGCGCTCCTTTAAAGTCGCCCAGCAGCGCCCCGGCAATGGCGCCGCCGGCGGCGCCGAGAACAGCCCCGCCTGTGGCCATTTCCTGGCGCTTGGTTTGAGGACCTGCGCAGCTGAGCACAGTGGCAGCCGAAAAGGAGACAAGGCAGACGATGCAAAGGGTTTTTAAAACCGATGTTTTCATGAGTCGCTCCTTTACCTGCGGAAAACCGGAATTTGGTCCTCCGTCGTCAAAACCGGAGAGCCGCCGGCGCCGATGAGATAAAGCCGCGGGCGGCGGCAGCCGGGGATCAGTTGATGAATTTTTTCCGAATGGCTTCCCGTTCCTGGGGGCTGAGCTGATCCCACCGGTCCAGGTCGCGCTGAAGGCGCCGCTGTTCTTCCGGTGACAGGCGCCGATACTGTTCGTATCGATGCCGATATTGCTCTCTTTCCTGGGGGGGCATCCGGTTCCATTGCTTCATCCGCTGTTCGAGGCGCCTTCGTTCTTCGGGGGGGGCGTTCTGCCATCCCTGGTCAGGCCGCCCGCCGGACCTTCCGTTTTTTGCGGACAGCCGTTTCTCCGGCCGGGATACCCCTGACGAAGAAATCATGGCGGTATCCGACAGGGAAATCGACCGGACCGCCGAAAAAACCGATTCCCGGGCCGCCAAAGTCCCCGGGAGCGATCCGGCAATGCCGATCGTCAGGCCTGCAGCCAGAAGGAAACGGGCGATCCTGGTGTATTCCTTATACTTCGACCGCATGGATCCTGTTTCCCAACGCGCTGTCGTTGTTGTCGATGCGACCGTCGTTCGGAGAGGAGGCATCCTCCAACACCTTGACGAGTTTCTGCACGGTCTGAAACTCCATCAACAGCTCCAAGTCCTGGTCCTGAATCGTCTGCAGTTCGTTGGGCGAAAGCCCCTGTTCCTTTTGCAGGCCGCTCACCATCGGGGCCTTTTTTTCCTGATCGAGGGCGCGGTAGCTGAAGATTCCCACGAAAAGCACCAGGGCACACACAGCTGCTAGGCTAGGAACAAGCCTCGGCCATGTCAACCATCTTCGCCTCACGAATCCCCGCTTCGAGTCGAAACGGTCGAGAATGCGGCGGGTCATGGCATCGGCGCTTTGCCCGGGCAGGCGGGGTGCTTTGCCTGCGGATTTCACCCTGCCGAGCAGCGCCTTGAACCGGCGGAGCTCGCCCCGGCAGGATGCGCAATTTGCCAAGTGGTGGGCAAGGACCTGGCGCCGGTCTTCGGCCAGCTCCCCCAGGACGCAGAACCAAATGGTTTTTTCCCGATCCGGGCATCTGTTCATCGGTCCACCCTCATTCATCCTTCCGCCCAGTCGGCCAGGGCCCTTCGGACGGCCCTCGTTGCCCGAAACAGGTGGCTTTTCACCGTACCCGTCTCGAGCTTCATCACCCGGGCGATTTCCGAAAGTTTCATCTCCTCGAAAATTTTCAGTTCGAACGCGGTTCGCTGGCGGTCGGGCAGGCGTTCCAGTGCCCGGTACAAATCGCGCCTCAGCTCCCGGGCTTTAAGCGACTCCAGGGGATCGGCCGATCCTGCAGGATCCGCTATCGCCTCGGGGATCGACGCCTCTGCCCCGTCTCTGCCCAGCAGGCGGTTTTTGAACGAAAACAGCCGGGACCAGCGTTTTTTCCGGCTTCGGGCGTCGAGGCAGGTGTTGACCAAGATCCGATAAAACCAGGTGTAGAAGCTGGACTGTCCGCGAAACCGGTCGATCCGGCCCAGGGCCTTGACGAAGGCATCCTGGGCGGTGTCTCTGGCCTGATCTTCATCGCCGCCGCTCATCCGGAATGCCACCGCGTAGGCGCGCTCCTGATATCGCCGGATGAGCTGCTCGGCGGCCCAGTGGCTTCCCTGCCCTGCCTTCGCGGCAAGATCCGCGTCCGTCAGTTCGTTCTTCTGGGGCTGCGCGTCGTACGGCTCGTCGGCATCTTCGGCCTCCGGATGACGTTTTCTGTTCAACATGGCAGATCAGGAAAGGAGGCGGGGGCAGAACCGCATCGGATCCCGCCCCTGCCTCCGAGCATGTTGTCCGTTTCATGGCACCTGCATGGAAATGCGGTTAGTCTATCTGCCGCCGATTGAAAATGCAAACCGCCATCCGGAATCCCGCACTCCCGCCGAGAACCGGCGCCATTCCGGGTGCGAATGTTTATAGCGGCTGAAATGAGGCGTCGGAAAATGGCGATGCTGCCAGGCGTGGTTGCGCTTGGTCCGGTGGATGTGCCGGCTCGCCCGATGCTGCATCCGGGCAAGGCGGCTGCGCTCGTACCGGTCGAGGTTTCCGTTTGCCGCGAACCGGCGATAGGTCCGGTCAATCCGCCGCTGCTGCGCTTTGAGCCGGTGCGCCTCCGGGCGGGTAATCTGCCCCGAGCGCACGCCGTGATGGATGCGTCCGACCTGCCGGTGCTGTTTTCGCTCCACGATCCGGCCCTGGAATTTGCCCGGCTTCGAATTCACATAACGGTCCCCCCGGAAGCTGCGATCCCCGGCCCAACCTGTTGAATATCCGGCAAAAACCGCAAACAGGGAAGTGACCAGAAAAACCGCTGCCGTCTTGATATTCATGAGAGCCTCCTTTTTTTGCCGGTTTTACCCCCTTTAGACGAACCGGCGCAGAAAAGGTTTACCTCTCCCGGCCCCTTTTTTTGCATAAGACCGTGAAACGATCCGCACGCCCTGGCCCCCCGTTATGTTTTTTCAAGGATCTTGGACCTGATGTCCCATACCCCCTGGTATTCGGATACAGCGGCCAAGGCGGCATCGACCTGATGCTGTCGGGCCATACCCACGGCGGGCAGCTATGGCCCTTCGGCTACCTGGTCCGCAGGAGATATCCGTTGTTCGAGGGCCGGTACCGGGTTGGCGCCATGACCGTGATCCTTTCCCGGGGCGCCGGCACTTGGGGACCGCGCATGAGGCTCTGGCGGCCGGGCGAGATCCTGCACGTGACCCTTCGCAGCAAAAAAGGACCCCCGGCGGGATAACCGCCTTTTAAGGATTTATGGCTCGGCTGCGGGTAGAAATACTTTTGGCACGGATTTCGCGGATGGCACGGTTTTGGCGGCCGGCGGCGGGGCCGGCATCTGCCCTATTGGCTTCGGGCTCAACAGCTAAGGAGCTAAGCAGCTGCACGAAGTGCATACTTTTTCAGTTTATTTTCTTTCGTATTATCGCGATGCACGACATCTGAAGGAAAATAAATCCCATGTGCGGCAGATTCGGGGCATTTCCCACCATCGAAGAGATTCAAAAGTATTAATGGTGCTGGGGTTTTGGCTGGGGCGATGAGACGTTTGACCTGAAAACACGCTCCATGCTGAATTTGGTGATGATCGCAGCGCTAAACCGGATGGATGAATGGGAGCTGCCTCTGCGCGCCTCCCAGCGCACCGGGGTGACCAAAAAGGAAGTCCGCTCGCTGATTCATATCGTCGGTATCTATTGCGGCGTGCCGGCGGCCGTATCCTGTTTCCGAATCGCCAACCGGGTATTCAAGAAACTGGTATGCCTCGAAAAGCCCGCATAGATGTGCCGGGGTGCCTGCATCTCATCACGTGCCACTGCTCATCTGATCGATTCCCGCCGGCTATGGATCCAGTGTCAATGAGACGATCCGGTTTCTTCCGGCCTTTTTGGCCTTGTAGAGGGCTTCGTCTGCGAGGGAGATCAGCCTCTCCGGGGTTCGGCTCTCGCCCGGGTAGGCCGTTGCCGTGCCGATGCTCAGGGCGATGGCGGCTTTTTCACCGGTGGCGATGTCTGAAAAATCGAAGGTGCTGATACCGGCTTTCAAGGTCCGGGCGAGGTGTCCGGCGCCTTGTTCGTGGGTGTCCGGAAAGATGACGGCAAACTCGTCTCCGCCGAACCGGGCCGCCAGGTCCGCCGGTCGTTTGGCCAGTTCCGTGAGCCGATCGGCCACAAACCGCAGGCAGTCGTCGCCGGCCGGATGCCCGAATCGATCGTTGAACTGCTTGAACAGATCGACGTCGCACAGCAGAATGGTGATCGGCTTTTTTTCCCGCTGCATCCGCCGCCATTCCCGCTGGATGCGTTCGTCGAACCAGCGCCGGTTGGCGAGCCCGGAGAGCGGATCGGTCCTGGAAAGGGTTTCAAGCGCCTCGTTAGCCTTTTCCAGGGCTTCACGGGTTTTCATGGCCTGGGTGACGTCATTGATCACGACGATCCTGTTTTTTTGTTCCAACTCGATCGGCACCGCCCTGATCGAAAGAAAACGGCCGCCCAGCTCGACGCTGTTTGCCGAAGCTACCCGGACATCCGATTCGAGAAGCACGGATACAAATTGTCGATCCTCTTCCCTGAAAAGGCTGATAAAATTGCGCCCTAATAGGCTTTGCTCAGGTTCAGAAAAAAACTCGGCGGCCGCCCGATTGATAAGCAGGATTCTTTCCTCCTCGTTGAGTTCGACGATCCCCTCGATGATGCTTCCGACGATGACCCCCAGATGGTGGTTGGCATCGAGCAGCTCCCGGGTGATGCCTCGGGGATAGGTGGTTTCCAAACCCAGTGTTGTTTCCGGTGCCCGGCCGCCGGGGCTTTTTTGCTGCCGCAGCGCCTGGAGGAGATGTTCCCCCATTTCCGGAAACGGGCCCTTTGCGATGCACCGGTCTGCCCCGAAGGTTTCCGTGCAACCGGAGATTTCCGCTGCGGCGGCCGAAAGAATGAAGATGGACGTATTGGCAAAACGAGCGTCCGCCCGGATGATCCGGCACAGCGAAGCCCCGTTGATATTGGGCATGACGAGATCGAGTATGATGTAGTCCGGTGAAAAGGTGGTCAGCACATCGAGGGCGGAAAGGCCGTCTGCGGCGGTTTCCACCAGGTATCCGTTCTTTTCGAGAAGGCCGGATACGAATTTGATGATCAGGGGGTGGTTGTCGACAACCAGGACTTTTTCTTTCTCGTCTGACTTCGGCAATTCTGGATCTCTCCCGTTTTCGGGGTCAAGGAGTGAACACGCCTGATCATGGGCAGCATCGGCATGCAATCGGCAAAACCTTGCGCCTTTGGCGCATGAAAGATATAGACAATTATTGCGCCTTTTTCAATGCACTACAGTGTTCTCCGGAATCAACACAACCAAGGCTCGTTAAAGACGCACGCTGCCTTGCCCCTTCAAGCGGGAGGGATGAGCGCGGACAATCAGGGAAACAACCCATGAACGTTGACGGAATCGATCACTTTGTCTTGACGGTAAAAGACATCGACGCCACCTGCGCCTTTTACGAGAGAGTGCTTGGAATGAAGACCGTCGTCTTCGGAAAAAACAGAAAAGCGTTGGCGTTCGGCCGCCAGAAAATGAATCTGCATCAGCACGGGAAAGAGTTCGAGCCGAAGGCAAAAAGCCCGGCGCCGGGCGCTGCCGATTTTTGCTTGATTACATCGATTCCCCTTTCTGATGTCGTCGCGCATCTATCGTCATGCGGGGTTCGGGTGCTCGAAGGGCCGGTTCAAAAAATCGGTGCAAGAGGGCCGATGATGTCTGTGTACCTTCGCGATCCGGACCAGAACCTGATCGAAGTCTCCAACTATGTCCAGGGATAGGACAACCTTCAGGGCGTGCAGTTCCTTCATGAACAAGGAAGCCTGCAAAAAGCGGCGGCGGCGGCTGATTTTACCCGAAACAATCCAGCAGGGAAGATACTCCTTGATTTGCCAATTGGAACCCTCCTGGTGTAGGATCCAGAATCGATCGCAAGTTCGGACGCCACCGCCGCTAAAAAGGGGGAGGTGGCATCAGGGGTTGCCATGAAACAAAACCTGTCCGCCGTTTCGAAGCGGCGCCGCTCCGCGGTTCACCGCGGCCTGATCTGCCTGATGCTTCTGGCGCTGCTGGCCGCACCGGCCGGGGCTGCAGAAGAACTTCCTTTCTCGCCCGGGGAAAAACTGACCTTTCAGCTTCGCTGGGGCGTCATCCCCGCCGGTGAGGCCACCCTGGAAGTCCATCCACCTGAAGTTATCGAAGGAAAAATAGCCCATCACTTTGTGCTCACGGCCCGAACCAATTCATTCATAGACGTCTTTTACAAGGTCCGGCAGCGCATCGACGCGTATTCGGACCTCGGCCTGAACCGGTCCCTGCTGTACAAGGAGGTTCACACCGTTTCCCACCGGAAAAGAGACGCCAGGATCGTCTTCGACTGGGAAAACATGGAAGCCCGGTACATCAACTTCGGGGAGGTAAAAAAACAGGTGGCCCTCGATCCCGGGGCCTTCGATCCGCTTTCCGTGTTCTACTACGCCCGCCTGTTCGATCCGGGCCGCCATCCGGTGCTGGAGCGGCCGGTTACCGACGGGGAAAAATGCGTTGTCGGCCGGGCGACCGTCGTCGGCCGGGACCGCATCCGGGTCCAGGGCAAGCCCTACGACACGTTTTTGATCGAACCGGAGTTGAAGCAGGTCGGCGGCGTCTTTGAAAAGAGCAAAGACGCCAAAATCCAGATCTGGTTGACGGCAGACGACCGGCGGATCCCAGTGCGCCTGAGAAGCAAGGTCGTGATCGGAAGCTTCACGGGCGATCTGGTTTCAGTGGAGATTCCCGAAAGCGGGAGCCGGCTGGTTTCGAGCCGGCCCCAGGAGGCGGCGCCTTAGTGCACGATGGCATAATTTCGGTGACGGTTTTCAGATCATAGAGCACCCACCGCCGAGGC
>CAYPFH010000022.1:0-27283 GCA_964409825.1 uncultured Desulfobacterales bacterium
CAAGGCGGGGGCAGGTCGGTTTTTGCCGCCGGCTTCGACCGAAGTTTCACATAAGGGCTTTTTTGTCTTTTCTGGATCCCCCGCCCCGGGCGGGGGATGACGGGCTTGGAAATTTCTTGTTCGATCAAACTGGCTGGCTAAGACCAAGAAAATCCAGTAGAATTCCTGCCAACAAACCTTGAACCTGGAATTGGGAGCCTGCGCCAGCGGCAAGGCCGACCTTCGTCACAGTCTATACATGATTTCTCAGCTTCAGGTCGGTGGGGTGGGGGTTTAAATACACCTGCTGGGCCAGGTACGGCTGGCCGTATTTGCGGACATAGTGGTTGAACAGGGTGATCGGGACGATCAGCGGCACGAGCTCCTTTCGGTAGTCGTCGAGGATCTCAATAATCTCCTGTTTTTCGTCGGCCGAAAGGTCTTTCTTGAAATAGCCCATCATGTGCTGGAGCACATTGGCGTTTTTCTTCTTGGTGGCCTTCAAGCGGAGCGCCTCGATCAGCAGTGCTTCGTACTGCCGGTACAATTCAGCGATGGGAAGCTGCTTGGCCTCGGCGACGAGCTTTCCCATGGCCCGGTAGTGGGTGGGGCTGTGGGAGAGGATCAGCAGCTTGTGGCGGGTGTGAAAGTCGACCACGGCGCCTATTTTTTTGGGCCTGGCCAGGGTCTCCCGCCACCGCTTCATGGCAAAGATCTGCTCGATGAAGGTCTCTCTTAGCACCGGGTCGTTGAGCCTGCCGTCTTCTTCCACCGGGACCAGGGGAAAGTGCTCGGTAAACGCCCGCGCCCAGATCCCGGTTCCGGATTTCACCGGCTGGCCCGCTTCCGTGTAGACCTTGACCCGGTAAAGTCCGCTGGAAGGCGAGTTTTTCTTGAAGATAAAGCCGCACAGGTCTTCCTTTTCCAGCTCTTTGAGCCTGGCGGTTGCCCACTTCTTCATCTGGCCGGTGTAATCCACCTTCGTCTTGATGGTCAACAGCTTCGGATCTTCGGCGTCCCCCACCAGGCGCATGGCCTCCCGGGGGACCGTAAGGCCGCATTCGACCTCCGGGCAGACGGGCACATAGGCAACGAACTGGCCCAACGTGTCCCTGACGAACCGGTCGAGCTGGTGGCCGCCGTCGTAGCGTACGTTTTCCCCCAGCAGGCAGGTGCTCACGCCGATTTTGATGGGTTCTTCCATGAGGTCTCCTTGCGCCTGCTGCCGGCAGGCGAATTCAAGATTCAAGCTTCCAGATTCAAAACTCAAGACGGTTTGGTTTTAAATAATCCAAAAATTCGATCAGCTCATCGGACAGCCGGAGGCGGCTCATTTGCTGAAACAAGCGCTTGAGCTGATCCGCATCGGAAAAGACGACATCCTTTTTCATCCCTGCGCCTCTTCCCGCAGGGCCGCAAACAGCTTTTTGGAAAGCGGGCCGACTGTGCCGTTGCCCACGGGATTGCCGTCGATGGAGACCATCGGAAGGACCTCGGTGGTGGTGCCGCTCAAAAAGGCCTCGTCTGCCGCAAAGACCTCTTCTAAGGTGAAGAACCGCTCCTCGAACGGGATCTTCCGGGCGCCTGCGATTTCCATCAGTACCTGTCGGGTGATTCCGGCCAGGATCCGCTCGGTGAGGGGATGGGTCACCAGCGCGCCGCCTGAGACGATGAAGAAATTGGAGCTGGTCGCCTCCCGGACGATACCTTCGTCTGATACGAAGACCGCATCGAAGGCCCCGGAATCCAGGGCCTGCTGCTTGGCCATGACGTTGGGCAGAAGCTGCACCGTCTTGATGTCGCAGCGGCCCCAGCGAAAATCGGTCACGGTGATCACGGCCGCCCCGTCTTTTCGAAGGTGGGCCGGCTTTTCCTTCAGCGGCCGGACGGTCATCACGACCTGCGGGACCGGATCCCTGGGAAACGGGTGGTCTCTGCGGTCCACCCCCCGGGAGATCTGCAGGTAGATGCCGGCCCGTGCGATGCCCGAAGCCCGGTAAATGTCGGTGATCGCCTCCCGCACCCGGTCGATGGAGACCGGCGGGAAAGAAAGGCCGGCCATGGACCGGGACAGCCGCTGCAGGTGGTCTTCGAGGCGAAACAGCCGGCCGCCGTAGCTGGCGACGTATTCATACACCGCATCGCCGAAGTTGTATCCCCGGTCCTCGATGGGCACCACGGCCTCCTCGATGGGACCGATCCTTCCGTTGACAGAGGCCAGTTCAGTCATCTTCAGCTTTCCTTTCACCAGGTTGCGCTTGTCGCAATAGCGGGGCGACAGCGGCGGTTTTTTGAGTTCTCAACGAAATCTGTTCCATAAGGGTTCAGGCCGGTCCCACCCGGCAGGGGATTCCTTGATCCGTCCACGCGCCTTTATCCGGCCGGATGGACGACCTCAGAGGCCGGCACCAGCTGCACCCGGGCTTTGAGGGCGGGAAGGGTTTCTTCCAGAATCTGTGCCGTGAGCGGATGGGGGTGGAGGATGCCGATGGCCTCCCCGTGGCTTTCGGCGGTCTTGATCAGATGCCGAAGCTGTTTCCGGATGAATTCCGGCTCCTCGACATGGTCGATAAAGACATCCCGCTGGCCGAAGCGCAGCTGAAAGAGCCGCGCCGAAGCCTGGCCGAGGGTTTCTGAGGTAGTGCGGCTGTCGATGAAATACAGATCCCGCTTTTTCAGAATGGAAAAGATCTGGTAGAGCTGCTCGGCCCGGGCGGTCATTTTCGAGCCCATGTGGTTGTTGACCCCTCGGGCGGCCGGCAATGCGTCCAGGTGTTCGTTGAGCTGCCGGATCAGCTCGTTGGCATCCATGGTGGTGAGCAGGGCCCCGGGCCCCGGATCGATGTCGGGAAACTCGTTGGGCTCCATGGGAAGATGGACCATGACCTCCATGCCCCGTTGGCCGGCCATCTCGGCGATCTTTTTCGAAAACGGGCCGTTTGGCAGGATCGAGAAGGTCAGGGGAACTCCCATGTCGGCGAAGCGCTGGGCCATCCGCCGGTCATAGCCCAGATCGTCCAGAATCAGGGCGACCTTGGGCGGTCCGACCGCAGGCGGGATCTTTTTTTCCGGCAGAGGAGGCCGGACGGGTCTGTCCCGGTCCGGATAGACTTCAAAGGGCGACGCCGGCTCGGGCGGGGCCGCTTTGCCGGTCTTGTCCTGGCTCGATGGCGGTAGAGGAGGTGGCGCCGGATGTCCGAAAAGCAAAAAGAGCAGATATCCGGCGGCCGCCACCAGCGCGATCAGCAGCAAGAAACCGATGCCGACACGCAAGAGCTGGTTTGCCAGCGAGGGGCGTTTCAGCGGCCGGGGGCGGGCTGCCGGTTTTTTTCGGCCCGGCTTTTTTTTGGGTTTCCCGGCCATTTACCCCTTGTAGCCTTTGAAGATGTCGTAGCTGATGAGAATTTCCAGCGCGCGCTTGACCTGAAAATCCTCCAGCAGCCGTTCGATTTCCAAGGGGCTGTGGCGGCTCTTGGGCATTTCACGCCCCCGGCCCGGGTCCTTGCTGTCGTCGTGCTGCTCGGATTTGTCTGGTTCTTCAGGCTCCAGGTGGTTGCGAAGGTCCTTTTCTTTCAGCAAGACCGTTTCATCGACTTCTTCAGACGGCATGTCCCGGCGCTTGACCACGATGTCCGGAGAAATCCCCTGGGCCTGGATCGACCGGCCGCTGGGGGTGTAATAGCGGGCGATGGTAAATTTTAAGCCGTAACCATCCCTGAGGCTTTCCACGGTCTGCACCGATCCCTTGCCGAAGGTGGCGGTCCCCAGCAGCAGCGCCCGTTTGTGATCCTGCAGGGCGCCGGCCACGATTTCCGAAGCGCTCGCGCTTCCACCGTTGATCAGTACGATCATGGGAAACGAGTAGCTGACGTCGCCGTCCCGGGCCCGGAACGCCTTGGTGTTTTTGTCAAGCCGCCCCTTGATGGAGACGATTTCACCTTCGTCGAGGAACAGATCGGCCACGCTGACCGCCTGGTTGAGCAATCCCCCCGGATTGTCCCGGAGGTCGAGCACGAGACCCTTCAGCGGCCCGCTGCCGGCGTTCAGCTCGGCCAGGGCCCGTTGAAGGTCGTCGGTGGTATTTTCCTGAAAGTTGGTAATCCATATATATCCGTAGCCGGCGCGCAGGGTTGCGACCTTGACGCTTTCGATCGGGATGATATCCCGGACCAGGGTGAAATCGATCGGCTCCTTTTCTCCTTCCCGCACCACGGTGATGACCACCTCGGTCTCCTTGGGGCCCCGCATCTTGCTGACCGCCTCCCACAAGGCCATGTCCTGGGTCAGTTCGCCGTCGACCTTGATGATCTTGTCTCCGGCCTCGATGCCGGCTTCATAGGCCGGTGTTCCCTGGATGGGCGAGATCACCGTGATCACTTTGTCTTTCACGGTGATCACGATGCCGATGCCGCCGAACTCGCCCCGGGTGTCGACCTGAAGCTCCTGGAAGGCTTCCGGCGGCAGAAACTGAGAGTGCGGATCGAGGCTTTGCACCATTCCCCCGATGGCCTTTTCAATCAATTCTTTGGGATTGACCTCGTCGACATAGTTCTTTTCCACCAGTTCGATGACTTCTGAAAAAAGCTTCAACCCCTCGTAGGTTTCATCGCTGTAGGCGGAAAGTTCGCGGTAAAAGCCTGCACCGATGACCAGCATCGCGACGATGACCGCCGCCGCCGCCGGAAGCCGGATGCTCCGTTTATCGAATCTCGCCATGGTAAATTCTCCTTATTATAGGGATCGCCATGGGTCCGCTTCGTTTCAGCCGGGCTGTAAAATGGACGAAGAAAAACCCAGATTCTGACAGGCGCTCTATCCCTGTTTGAGCCAATCGGCCGGGTCGAGGGGCTTTCCGTGATGCCGGATTTCGAAGTAGAGGCTCGGACCGATCATAGAGCCGGTGTCGCCGACCGTGGCGATGACCTCTCCGGGATCGACCCCTTCTCCCTTTTGCTTGAACAGCTCCTCGGCATGAGCATAGAGGGTATAATAAAACGATCCATGATCGATGATGATCATGTTGCCGTATCCTTTGAACCATTCGGCATACAGCACCGTGCCGGCGCTCACCGCATGAATCGGTTCGCCGCGGTCGGCACGGATGTCAATCCCGCTGCGGAAATTGACCACGTTGAAACTGGGATTGCGGTACTTGCCGAAGCGGCTGACTATTTTACCTCTGACCGGCAGGGGAAGCAACCCCTTGAGTTCGGTAAGGGCCTTTCCATCCAGAGGAGGCTGTTTCCCTTCCGGTGACCTCTCCCGGAGGCCCCGAAGCACCCGCTCCAGTTCGGCGGCGGCGTCCTTCAAGGAGTGGATGGCGGCAAGCTGAAGGGTCTTGTCTTTTTGGATTCGGGAAAGAATTTCCTCCCGTTGCCGTTTTTCCCGTTTCATGTCCGCGATCCGGTCTTCCAGGGCGGCTTCCACCTCCATTTGCTTCTTTTTTTGCACATATAGTTCTGCCTGGGTGCTTTCCAGGCGCCGGCGGCGGCTGGAAAGCCGGTCCCAGAGGGCCTCGTCAGATGCCATAATCGTCTCCAGAGCCGTTTTGCGGTGGACCAATTCCCCTAAAGAATCGGCCGAAGCCAGAAGATTGATGCTTCCAAGCCACTGAAGCTTGTAATAGGCTTCCAGCCGGCCGGCGGCGGCGACTTCAAGCCGGGAGATCTCCTCCTGCAGAGACTGGACCTGGCGCTGGTTTTCGTCAATTTTTTGCGTTAGCGCGTCCCGTTCCCGGCCAAGCCGTATGCTTTGGCTTCGCGCCTGGTGCAAGGCCCGCTCAACTTCGTCGAGCCGGCCGATCACCGTCTTTTCCCGCCGGCTGGCTTCGGCCAAAGCGGCTTCGCTTTTTTCGATCTTCTCGGCGATGGCTTCGGCTTTTTCCCGCACCTGATCCGGCGCTGCCGCCGGCGAGTCCTGCTCGCCTTCGGACAGGACCTGAATGTATCGGGACCGGTGCCGGACATAGCCGGAGCGGTCGTCGAAGCCGATGTGCAGCCAGCCGTTAGCTCGGCCGAGCACCCGGACCCGCGTGCCTCTGCCCAGCACGGCGACGGGTTCCTGATCGGTTCCTGGGTCGGGCCGCACATTGAGCCGATCGGTGACGACCACGGCGGTTTCTTCGGCCCCGGCCGGCGGGGCATACAGCATACCGCAGACAGCGGCGGCCAGCACCGCGATCAGCAGGGCATTGCAATTCTCTGGCCAACGCCGTCCGGCTCGATCGGAATATAAGCACTCTTTTAGATGTTTCCGAGCCATCGTCTTTATAACGGCTCCGACAGTGGGGTTTGGGAAAGGAACTGCCGGAGGGATAGATAGCAGCCCAGCCATCCTACGAGCATGCTGCCGACCAGCACCAGCGCGACCGTGGACAGCGGTAGAAACCGGAGCTTCAGCAGGGTGCCGGCCAGGTTCTGGTCCAGGCTTGCCGAGACAAACAAAAAGGCCGCCAGCAGCACGCCGAGGCCGAGGGCCCCGCCGGCAGCGCCGAGGATGAGCCCTTCGATGTAAAACGGGGCTTTGATGAAGCCGTCGGTGGCGCCCACCAGCCGCATGATTTCCACCTCCTGGCGGCGGGAGTATAGAACCAGGCGCACCGTATTGGCGACGATAAACACCGAGGCGGCGAAAAACAAGGCGCCCAGTGCGTAGCCGCCGAGCCTGAAAAGTCCGACAATGGAACTGACTCTTCCGATCCACTGCTGGCCGTATTCCACCTCGGCGATTTCCGGAAGCGATTCCAGGCCGTTTGCCAGGACCTCCATGGCGGCTTCGCTCTGGACCTCGGGGATCATGCGGATTTCAAAGGCATCCGGCAGCGGGTTCGTTTTCAGATTTTCCAGCAGGGAGGGCTGGCGTTTCATGGATTCTCTGAGCCGCTCCAGGCCCTCCTGCCGGGAGATGAAGGCGGCGTGATCCACGCCGTACATCCCCGAGATCTGCCGCAAAAGAGGCTCGATTCTTTTCTCCGGGACCTGGTCCTTCAGGTAGACCATGATGCGGGCCCCCTGCTTCCAGGGGTTGATCAGCTCGGCCGTGTTGATGAAGAAAAGGGCGAAAGCGCTGACAATGAGCACCGACAGGGCGATGGTGACCACCGTCAGGGTGTTGACGAAACGGTTTTCGATGATGTCCTGAAAGGCTCTGCGGTAAAATCGCATCATCGGTAGTCGAGTCCCGCCGAGGTGATTTCCTTCAATTGCCCCTGATGAAGATGAACCACCCGGCCTCCTGTCTTTTTGATCAGGCTGCGGTCATGGGTGGCCAGCAGCACCGTGCCCCCCCGGATGTGAAAGCCCTTGAGCAGATCGACGATGACGGCGGCTGAATCCTCATCCAGACTTCCGGTGGGTTCGTCAGCCAGGATGATCTTCGGATCGCCGGCCACTGCCCGGGCCACGGCGACCCGCTGCTGTTCGCCGCCGGAAAGGCTGGGGGGCAGCGCCTCGGCCTTGTCCTCCATGCCCACGGTGCGAAGGACGCTGCGGACCTTTTTCTGGATCAGGCGGAATTTTTTCCCCGCCGCCTCCGGGACCAGCGACACGTTTTCGAACACCGTTTTGGTCGGGATCAGCTTGTAGTCCTGGAAGACGATGCCGAATTTGCGCCGCAGAAATGGGATCCGCTTGGCGGGGATCCGCGAAAGGTTCATGCCGTCGACCAGGATCTGTCCTTCGGAGGCCCTCTCTCCTAAGTACAGGAGCCGGAGCAGAGTGGTTTTTCCTGCACCGCTCGGGCCGGTGACAAAGTAAAAGGCGTTTTTGGGGATATCCAGAGAGATGTCCACCAACGCATGTTTGGGGCCATAGCGTTTGTGTACGTGAAACAGGCGGATCAGGGCCTCGGGTGCACCGCCGGCAGTCATGGCATCTCTTCCAGTCCCATGGTTAGATACAAGGAAGCTTTCGAGATTTTAAAGTCGTACAGGGCATTGTAGTAGTTGGTCAGCGTACGGGAAAGCAGCGTCTGGGCGTCGAGCACGTCTGTTGTGGTGGCCATCTGCTCGGCGTAGCGCTGCTCGGTGATCCGGAAGTTTTCCTTGGCCTGTTCCACGGCCTTTTCCACGGCCCGGATGTTGCTTTCCGAATCCTGGGTGCGAAGATAGGCTTCCTTGACCTCCAGCTCGATGGCGTCTTGTATCCGGGAACGGCGGTGGCGCGACTGGGACAGCCGGCTCAACTTTTCCCGGACCGAATGGCCTGTCTTGCCCCACTTGAAAAGCTCCCAGGTGGCCATCGCCGAGATGTCCCATCCGTCCGGATCGTCGATGAACCCGACCGGCTCTCCGGAGCCGATGCCGAATCCGGTCTCGTTTCTGAAATAGGTCCCTTCCAGGGTGATGGTGGGAAAGTAGCTGCTCCGGGTCAGTTCGACTTCCCGTGCGGCGATTTCAACCTGCAGATCGCCGACGACCAGCTCCTTTCGCTCCTTTTTCGATGTTTCCAGGCAGGTCTCCAGGTCCAGTTCGAGAGTCGAATAGTCCTGAATGTCGACCAGGGTGACCGGCGCACTGATGGGCCTTCTCAGCAGCTTGTTGAATTCGGTCTGGGCGATCTTCAGCCGGTTTTCGGCGACGATCCGATCCTGGCGGGCATTGGCCAGTTCCACTTCGGCCTTGAGAAGGTCGTTGTAAGGGATCATGCCGACCTGGTAAAAATCCCGTGCGACCTTGTGGTTGGCGGTGAGCTGCGCTACGGCCTGTTCGGCGACGGCGGCGATTTTTTCCGCCTTGAGGATGGAAAAGTAGGCGTTTCGTGCATCAAAGACGATGTTCTGCCGGGCGGTCTGCTGCCGGTACTGGGCCAGATCCGATCCGAGTTCGGCGATCTGGTATTGATTCGTGATCGCCAGTCCGGCAAACAGCGGCTGGCGGATGGTGGCCGAAACAGAATTCTCGTCCTGGGGCCGGGTCAACACGCCTAAAGATCGCCGCTCCTGATCGTGATAGGTGTATTTGTAGCTGGCCGAGAAAGTGGGAAAGAATTCGGTCTTCCGGGCCTTTCGCGTATATTCCGCCGCTTCGGTTTCCTCCCGGGCGATTTTCAGGTCCAGATTTTCTTCCAGTGCGGTTTGGATGGTCTGCTCAAGGGAGAAGGTTTCAGACGATGCCGGTACGGCGATGCCAAAGGCGGTCAGCAGCACCAAAACAAGGCCGGCTGCCGCCTGGCGCCGGCATTGCGGCAGCCTGGTTCTGCCGGGTATTGATCGGTTTGTGCACAACAGGAAGCCTCCGGAATCCGATTGACCGTGTTTGGGTTAGCTGCTATGCAAAGGGCGAGTTCAAGGAGTGCCGCCTCCGGTTTTCCTTGCTCAGGGCCTCCACTGAATCCCCGTAACCCCAGGCTTCTTCCAGTTCAGTGGAGGCTTTTTTATCCGATAAACTTTACAAAATCAACCGCCGGGGAAAAATGAAAGAAGAATTGATTCAGCTCCTATGCCGGAAATCCTTCCAGTACAGCGCAACGCCAGTCTTTAAACTGGTCTCCGGCCGGATGAGTTCTTTTTACGTCAACTGCAAGCCGACGACCCT
Organism: uncultured Desulfobacterales bacterium; assembly: GCA_964409825.1. Taxonomy (GTDB): domain Bacteria; phylum Desulfobacterota; class Desulfobacteria; order Desulfobacterales; family CAFBRK01; genus JAIPEL01. The sequence continues at coordinate 9,512 of CAYPFH010000022.1, forward strand.
GAGCCCGAGGGGGATGTTTCTGGTCGGCCACCTGGTGTTTGACGCCGTCGCCGGTACCGGCGTTCAGGGGGTGGGGGGGTTGACCTTCGGGGCAGACCCCATCGCCATTGCCGCTGCTTTTGCCTCGGAACTTCGGGGACGTCCGGTCCATGCCTTTTCCATCCGTAAAATGAAAAAAGACCACGGCATCGCCCGCTGGATCGAGGGGGATCTGGCCGCGGGGTCGAAGGTGGCCGTCATCGATGATGTGGCCACCACCGGAGGCTCCACGATTTCAGCCGTCGAACGGGCGCGCGAAGAGGGCATGGATGTGGTCAAGGCGGTGATCCTGGTCGACCGGCAGGAGGGGGGCGTGGAGAATATCCGGGGCCATGTAGAAGACGTCTCGGTGATCGTCACCCGGGATGAACTGGTTGCGGAATGGAAGCGGCTACATGCAGAACATCAATCTTGATTTTCTGGGGGAATTTTCAAACAAGCGGTAGCCGCCAAAGTTCGCTTCAAATCCGAAATCCGAATATCGAAATCCGAAACAAATTCGAATATCAAATTCTCAAATCACCAAAACAGAATAAGGACAATAGGAAGGTTTTTGTTTAGGTCATTGGAATTTTTGTCATTGAGATTTGCTTCGAATTTCGGATTTCGTGCTTCGAATTTTAGATGGTTGTGACAACCAAGCAAGGCATCATTTCTCCTCCGGAATATACGTGGCGCAGGCGTCTTCCGACTCCCAGGCGGTGATCCGGCGCACCCGGGCGCCTGTTCCCCGCAGTTTCTCCGCCAGGGTGTCGGCCACGAAAACGGCGATATTCTCCGAAGACGGGTTGGCGTTGCTGAATACCTCAAGCTCGTTCAGGTATTTGTGGTCCAGTTGGGACATGATCCCGGCCACATGGGCCTTGAGTTCTCCGAAATCGATCAGCACCCCGGCCTCGTTGAGCCGCGCTCCGGCGACAACGACTTCGACCTTCCAGTTGTGTCCGTGCATGCTTTCACATTTTTCTGCGACCATCGTCAGTTGATGGGCCGCGGCGAAATGGGTGGTCACCTTCAGTTCGAACATAGCCGTTTCCCTTCTTTTTCACATTTCGCGTGGTGCCACGTGGTTGAGATTTCATCGAAGGCAGACCGCAGAGATCACAGAGAAAACAAAAAAAGCGCGGACGGGTCTCTTTTCTCCGAGTTCTCTGCGGTGAATGTGCTTCACCTATTTACGCATGGGTCTGCTTTGCGGCCTGGCGGTCGCCGCCCTTGAGCATGCTTTTGATCCTGGAGGAGATTTTTTTCGATTCGAGGCGGCCGAAATCCCGGAGCAGGGCCTCCTGTTTCTTGGTGAGCCGGGTGGGGGTTTCGACGATCACCTGTATGATCTGACTTCCGCGCTTGCCGTTTCTCAGAGAGGGGATCCCTTCCCCCGGAAATCGAAACACATCCCCGAACTGGGTTCCTTTCGGGATTTCCAGGGATTTTTCACCGTTGAGGGTTGGCACCGTGATCGTGTCGCCCAGGGCGGCCTGTACAAAGCTGATCGGCACCCGGCAGATCACGTCGGTGTTCTCCCGGCTGAAAAATTCGTGCTCATCCATGTCGATGAAGACATACAAATCGCCGGGGGGACCGCCGTAGGAACCCGGTTCGCCCTCGCCGGGAAGGCGCAGGCGGCTGCCTCTGTCGACTCCGGCCGGGATTTTGACCGACACTTTCTTTTTGACCTTGTGCTTTCCCGCGCCGCCGCATTCTTCACAGGGAGAGGAAATCTGCTGGCCCGTTCCCCGACACCGGGGGCATGCGGTGCGAACGGTAAAAAAACCCTGGCTGCGGGAAACCTGTCCGGTCCCGCGGCATCCGCTGCAGGGTTCGGGCTGGGTACCCGGGGTGCAGCCGCTGCCCTGGCACTCTTGGCATGCCTCCAGCTTTGTGAGCTCGATCTCGGTCTCGGTGCCGAAGGCGGCCTCCATGAAGTCGAGGCGAAGGTCGTAGCGAAGGTCCGCCCCCCGCTGCACCCGGGCCCCGGAGCGGCGGTTGCTCCGGAATCCGAAAAAATCCTCGAAAATGTCTCCGAAACTCGAGAAAATGTCTTCGAATCCGCCAAAACCCGAGAACCCGGTTCCTTCCAGGCCCTGGTGGCCGAACTGATCGTAGATTTGGCGCTTTTCTCCATTCCGGAGAACTTCGTAGGCTTCAGCAGCCTCCTTGAACTTGTCCTCGGCTTCCTTGTTGCCGGGGTTTTTGTCCGGATGGTATTGAAGTGCCAGCTTCCGGTAGGCGGACTTGATTTCGGCGCTCGACGCATGTCGTTCAACGCCCAAAACCTCGTAGTAATCCCGTTTCGATGTCATGAAGTCCCCTGGATTCGGATCTGTTGTCTTGCATGGCGGCTTATGCTAACAGAGGAATAATGCTTCAATTTAATACAATATGCCGTGCTGTCAACGAAACACTTGGACGCAGCTCTGCATAAGGTCGCTTTCGGCATCCATGCCGAATTCGGGCGCACGGCCGAAACAGACGCATGAGCGGGAGGCTCAAGTCGATGAGTGAAATCAACCTGGACGATGGCACTGTTCTCGTGGGACAGCAATGGTTGACCGCCGGGGAAGTCAAACAGCAGATCGAGGAAAAAATGGCGTCGGGGGACATGAGGTTCGCCGGCCTTGCCAAGGCGCTGGAAGAGCTCAACACGGCTATGGAAGGCGCGCGGACCCTGGAAGTGAAAACGGTGGTCACCAAAGCGCAGTATGAAATGCTCCGATCCCTGGTCGGCGGCGACGACCGGGCCTGCGTCAAGGCGGCGATCGCCGCCTATATCGGGCACGGATCCGAAGCGCCGGGAGCCGGCCGGCAGAAAAAAGCGTTTATCCGCTGTGCAAAGTGCCGGGCTCGTATCGAACTGTCCCAACAAGAGCGCCCCAACGAGATCCGTTGCCCGGTGTGCAATGCCGTAGGCCGGCTAAGGAGCCGTGCCTGAACCGATACCGGTCCAATCAGCGTCTTTTTGCAAGGAGGCGGCAGCGATGTTTCAGATATCCGGCCAAGAGTTTTATGAAGACGGACAGGTCATTTACGAGGAAAACAGCCACGGGGACTGGGTATACGTGATTGAGTTCGGGCAGGTGGAGCTGTCCAGAACCATCGACGGCCAGCGGATCGTGCTCGAAACGCTTCAGCCCGGTGAAGTGTTCGGTGAGGTCGCTTATCTGACCCAGGATCACCGGGCGACCACCGCCAGAGCCTTGGGCAAGACCGAACTGGGGATCATCGACCGGGCGTTTCTCGACGAGGAATTCAACAAGCTGACAGGAAGATTCAGGACCCTGCTCAAGGGCATGGCCGCAAGGTTTCAGAAGACGACCGAGATGCTTGCCCAGGAGAAGGTTCGCCGGAGGGAGCCAAGGGCGCCGCTGTCGTTTTCCCTGGCGTTTCGGGACCACAAGAGCCTGGTCAAGGCGACCACCCTTGATATCAGCGGACTTGGCGTGTTCATCAAAACCGCTAAGCCGCTGGATGAAGGGACCCATTTCAACCTGAAGCTCCAGCTGCCCGGCGAAACCGAGCCGCTTCGAATCGGATGCGAGGTCGCGTGGCGGAGGACCCACACCGACGATCCGGAAAAATCACCGGCCGGAATGGGAGTCAAGTTCATTCAGCTCAACAGCAGCGACCGAAAAAAGCTCGAAGAGGCCATTGCCGCCGGCAAGAAAAAATAGCCGCAGCTCAGCCGACAAAGGGCCGCCGCAGCACGGTGTCCTTCTGCCATCGTTGGTCGTCCCGCTCCGGGTAATGGATGTTGAAATGAAGCCCGCGGCTTTCTTTCCGGTGCATGGCGCAGGTGATAATCAACTCGGCCACCACCGCAATGTTTCTCAGTTCGATCAAGTCCGCTGAAATTCGAAAATCCCAGTAGTATCGGCGGATTTCGTTTTTGATGATTTCGATTCGGCGGTGGGCCCGATCCAGGCGCTTGTCGGATCGGACGATGCCCACGTAGTTCCACATGAGCCGCCGGATTTCGTCCCAGTTGTGGGCGACCATGATCGCTTCGTCGCTGTCGGTGCTGCCGACCTCGTCCCAGGTTGGCAGCGGGGGCCTTCCAGCGCCTTTCATTTCCTCCAGCTCCCGGAGCGAATGCCGCGCTGCCTGGTCCGCGTATACCAGGGCTTCTAAAAGGGAGTTGCTCGCCAGCCGGTTGGCCCCGTGAAGCCCGGTGCAGGCGGTTTCTCCAACGGCATACAGGTGGCGGATGTCGGTTCTGCCGACCATGTCCGTGACCACGCCGCCGCACATGTAATGAGCGGCAGGAACAACGGGAATCGGCTCCCGGGTGATGTCGATTCCCAGCGAGAGACATTTTGCGTGGATTCCGGGGAACCGGTTTCGAATAAATTCCGCATCCCGGTGGGAGATGTCGAGAAACACCGAGTCTTTGCCGCTGCGCTTAAGTTCGGTGTCGATTGCCCTGGCGACGACGTCCCGGCAGGCCAGGTCCTTGAGCGGGTCGTATTTTTCCATGAAGGCCCGGCCCGATGCGTTGACAAGCACTCCTCCTTCTCCGCGCACCGCCTCGGAGATGAGAAAGTTCTTGGCTTCAGGGTGATACAGGCAGGTCGGGTGAAACTGGACGAATTCGAGATTGGCGACGGTGGCGCCGGCGCGGTATCCCATGGCGATGCCGTCTCCGGTGGCGATATCCGGATTGCTGGTGAACAGGTAGACTTTGCCGGCGCCCCCGGTGGCCAGCAGGGTGATCCGGGCAGCGAAGGTCTTTACCGCTTTTTTTTCACTGTCGTAGACATAGGCACCGCAGCATTGCTCCGCGTGGGTGGTGATGACCTGTCCCCGCTTCATCCGATTCGATTCGATGATCAGGTCGACGGCGATGTGATTCTCGAACAGGGAGATCCGGCTGTTATTCTTGATCATCTCCACCAGCACCCGTTCGACCTCGGCACCGGTCATGTCTTTGGCATGCAGGATCCGGTTGCGCGAGTGGCCCCCTTCCCTTCCCAGGTCGAACGCCGGCGGCCCCTTTTTTTCTAAACGATCGGATTCGAGATTGAAGCAAACCCCGAGGTCGATGAGTTCCCGGATTCTATCCGGCCCCTCGCGCACCACCATCTCCACCACCTCGCGGTGGCACAACCCGTCGCCGGCCGTCAGTGTGTCGTCGATATGCAGATCGAATGAATCCAGCCCGCCGAAGACGGCGGCGATGCCGCCCTGGGCCAGGTTGGTGTTGCTCTCCATGGCCTCTTTTTTCGTGACCAGGGCGACGGTTCCCCGCTGGGCCGCCTTCAGGGCGAAAGACAGACCGGCAATACCGCTGCCGATGATCAAAAAATCCGACTCAAAGTCCATGGTATTTCTTCCGATGGTGGGGGCCGGGTCTGAATCAACCGCGGCGGGGTTAGAGAAGGGAGGATCTCCGGCGTTGCTTCTTGGCGCTGAATCCGATCAAGAAACCGAGCGCCAGCACGCCGGCACCGCTTAGGAACCATCGAATGTTTCTATTGAGCTGAAGCCGGGAAACTTCCTCTTCCAGTTTGTTTGCCCGCTCGGTTTTTTCCTGGAGCTGGCCGGCTGCCTGTTCGTATCTCTTTTTCAGGGAGAAAAAATCGGACGAGTCGGATTTGAGTTCAGCGTATTCCTTGTTGAGCGCGTCCAGTCTGGTGCTGACCGTTTCGAGCTGCTTTTCGAGCGCCTTGTTTTCCGAAACCAGGCGGCTGTTTTCTTCTTCCAGGCTCGCTGCCTTGGTCTTGAGCGCTTCGTGGGCGTCCCGGACCCTCTCCAGGGACAGGCGCGCCGGCGGGCCGATGGAGATGAACCGGGAAAGAACATAGCCTTCTTTGCCGTCGGCAAGAACGACCCGGCTCCATTCGTCCCCGGCTTCGGTCACGGTGAGCGGCTGGCCCGAGCGAAGCATGGCCACGATTTTGTGGTCGATTCCCGGACCGGTCCTGAGGGTCACTTCAAAAACGTCGGTGATAAACGCGGATTCGGCATAGCATACGGCTGCCGCTGCCCAAAGGGCGAACACGGCGATGGTGCATCGGATCAATTTCATGGTCGGTGCAGGCTCCTTGGCTCCCGCTGCAACAGGAAAATTTCGGCCTTTTTCGGGGGGCAGGTCCAGGTTCTGAGAAAACCGGATTCCTATAAGGGGTTAAAGCCCCGTCGAAGATCCGTTCGGATTGAAAATCGCCGCCGTCTGTGATATTCTGAGTTAATCTTTCTTGGGTTGTCAATTATTTTCTTTTTTCTACCCGCTGCGGTTGAATGGGGAAAATGGATGGTGCAAAGAAAACAGCGATGATTGCCTACGATCTGCAGTGCAGTCGCGGCCATGTTTTTGAAGGATGGTTCGACGGCTTGAAATCCTTTGAGAGTCAACGCAAAAAGGGCCTCGTTTCCTGTCCGGTCTGCAACGATGCTTCTGTATCTAGGATTCCATCGACCTTTGCGATCCGCAGCACGGAAGAACTGCCCGCGGACAACGCCGGCGCCGAACCCCTGGAAAAAGAAAGAATCCGGGGCAAGATCGTCGATTTCGTCCGGAAGAACTTTGACGACGTGGGCTCCGAGTTTGCCAAAGAAGCATTGAAAATGCATTACGGGGTCCAGGAACCGCGCAACATTCGCGGAACCAGTACCCAGCAGGAAGAAGAGACGCTTCGAAAAGAAGGAATCGAATTTTTCAAGATTCCGATGCCCACATTACCGGAGACTGACGCATAATAAAATCGCTGCCGCGATTTTATAAGAGTTTCGCTCCGCGAAACAATAAGTCAAACAGGACCCCCCCTTTGCAAACAGCGTTTCCATACCGGGAAACGACAGATCGGGATCGATGTTTTCCCAATAGACAAAAAAACTTCTTCTCAACTGGTAACTGGCCAAACTGGCTAAACTTCCATGGCAGCTAGCCGGCCGGCCAGGCCGGTCATTCGCTGGACTGAACGGTCGTTGGCCACAGCCAGATCCAGCGCCCGGCGGCTTCCCACCAGAACCACCAGCGTTCTTGCCCGGGTGACAGCCGTGTAAATGAGATTGCGCTGAAGCATCGGTCGATGCTGCCGGGTCAGGGGAATCACCACGGCCGGATACTCCGACCCCTGGGATTTTTTTTACCGTCACGGCATAGGCCAGCCCGATCCTGTCAACCTCCGAAAGTGATCATCGATTTGTCAGAACCACTGCGAAAGAATCCAGCGGGCGGCGGCATCGAGGTCTTCGGCGACATGGTCGGGCCGGACGCCGATGGCGGCCAGCTCCTTTTCGGCAACGGGTCCCTTTCCGGTTTTGACCAATACGGCCAGGGCGCATCCGGCCCGCCGGGCGGCAAGGATATCTCTGGCACTGTCGCCGATCATGGCCGATCGGGAAAGGTCGACGCCGTTAATTTTCCGGGCGTTTTCAAGCATCCCTGGGCGGGGCTTCCGGCAGTTGCAGTCTTCATCCGGGCGGTGGGGGCAGTACAATATCGCCTCGATGCGCCCTCCCGTCTTTTCTACGGCAGCAGTCATGCGCCGATGCATTTGCTCGAGGGTTGGCAGGGGAATCAGCCCCCGATTGACCCCGGACTGGTTGGAAACCACAAAGACCCGGACCCCGCTGCGGGTCAGGGCCGCGATGGCCGACCGGCTGCCGGGGATGAAACGAAATTCGTCCCACCCCTTGATGTAATCGGGTGAGTCTTCGTTGATGACGCCGTCGCGGTCGAGAAAGACGGTATGTTTCGGGAGAGGGGTCAAGATTCGAGGTTCCGAGGTTCAGGGATTCAGGGTTCCGGGGTTCCAGGTTCAAAGGTTCGGCGTTCAGGGTCCAAGAGTCAATCTTTGAAGCTTTTTTTGGTATTTCTAGGCGGCGCAGGCGCCTCATATAAATGCGCGGTAAAATCGCTTTTTGATTTTACCGCGCATTTACTCGGCTACGACAAAGACTTCGGAAAAGCCGTCTGCCATCAGGATTTGCTCGTACTTCTCGGCCTGGGAAAGGGAAGTGCAGCGCCCCACCCGGACCCGGTAAAATGTTTCGACGCCGGTGTCATAGGTCTTGACGTGGGCATGCCTGTATTTTTTGGCCAACTTGTCCCGGAGCCGGAAGGCGTTTTCCCGCACCTTGAAGGCCCCGACCTGGAAGGTGAAGTCTCCCCGGCTGAAATCGGTAGGCGCCGGCTGTGAACCGCCCGCCGACGCCAGCGCAACGATCTCCACCGGCGCCGTGCCGGGTCCCACCACACCCAGACGGCTGGCGGCGGTATAGGAAAGATCGATGATTCTGCCCTTCACAAACGGACCGCGGTCGTTTATCCGGACATCGAGGGACCGCCCGTTTTCCAGGTTGCGGACCCGGACCCACGTACCCAAAGGAAGGGTTTTATGGGCCGCCGAAAGGGCATACATGTTGTAGACCTCTCCGCTGGAGGTCTTTCGGCCGTGAAAGTCTTTTCCATACCAGGACGCCAGGCCGCGCTGTGAGAATCCGTGGGCGTGGGGCAGGGGGCGGTACCAGTTTTTCCCGACCCGATATGGTTTTGTGCCGATTTTCGGCGCTGTTTCCGCTTTTGCGCCTTCGGCCGGCCCGGCCCGCGTTGGTGGAGACGGTCCGGGAGAAGAGCCCGCGCAGCCGAACAGGACGGCAACGGCAATCGCAGCGGCCATCCACACCGGCTGGAGGCCGGCGCTGAATTCGGCTCGCTTCTTCATTTTTCCAGAGCCAGTTTAAGAACATCCATCATCTTGTCCGCGAAATGGAAGGTGATTTCTTTCTGGACTTTTTCGGAGGTTTCTTCCAGGTCTTTTTCGTTCTGCTTCGGAAGAATGATGGTTTTGATGCCTGCCCGATGCGCCGCCAGCACCTTTTCTTTGATGCCGCCCACCGGCAGCACCTGCCCCCGCAGCGTGATTTCACCGGTCATGGCAAGGTTCTTGTGGATCCGCTTGGCGGTCAGAAGAGAGGTCAGGGCCGTGAGCATGGTGACGCCCGCCGAAGGGCCGTCTTTGGGGATGGCCCCGGCGGGCACATGGATGTGGATGTCTTTGTCTTCGAAAAAGTCTTCCGGAATCTTAAGCTCCTTTGCATGGGTCCGGATGAAGCTCAGCGCCGCAGTGGCCGACTCTTTCATGACTTCGCCCAGCTGGCCCGTGAGCACGAGGTTCTTCTTTCCCTTCATGGCGGTTGCTTCGATAAAGAGGAGTTCTCCGCCGGTAGGGGTCCAGGCCAGTCCGGTGGCCACCCCCGGCGTTTGAATCCTGGATTTTCCCTCCCCCGTGAAACGGACCGGCCCAAGATACCGAGGCAGATCCGCCACCTTGATCGAGGCGCGCTGGATGTCTCCGGTGGCGATCCCGCTTGCCACCCCGCGGCAGATGTTGGCGATCTCCCGCTCCAGGTTTCGGAGCCCGGCCTCCCGGGTGTAGCCGGAAATAATCTGCCGGACCGCTCCCTTGGTAAATGAAATCTGTTTGGCCGAAAGCCCGTTTTCCGCCCGCTGCCGCGGAATCAGGTAGCGTTGTGCGATCTTGATCTTTTCATCCTCGGTATAGCCGAGCAGGCGGAGAACCTCCATCCGGTCCCGCAGGGCCGGAGGGATCGTGTCAAGGATGTTGGCAGTGGTGATGAACATCACCTTCGACAAATCGAAGGCGACATCGATGTAGTGGTCCTGAAAGGAATGGTTCTGCTCCGGGTCGAGCACCTCGAGCAGCGCCGACGACGGATCTCCCCGAAAGTCGCTGCCGACCTTGTCGATTTCATCCAGCATGAACACCGGATTGTGCGTTTCGGCCCGGCGAATGCCCTGGATAATGCGGCCGGGAAGGGCCCCGACGTAGGTTCTCCGGTGCCCCCGGATCTCGGCCTCATCCCGGACCCCGCCCAGGGAGATCCGGACGAATTTGCGCCCCAGAGCCCGCGCGATGGAGGCCCCCAGAGAGGTCTTGCCGGTTCCCGGCGGGCCGGCGAAACACAGAATCGGGCCCTTGGAGTCGGGTTTGAGCTTTCGGACCGCCAAGTATTCGATGATCCTGCGCTTGGGCTTTTCGAGGCCGAAGTGGTCTTCGTCGAGAACCTTGCGGGCCTCTTTGACGTCGAGGTTGTCCGGGGTCCCTTCATTCCAGGGCAGGGAGGTGATCCAGTCCAGGTAGGTGGATACGACGGTGTACTCGGCAGAAGACGGATGCATCTTGGCCATCCGGTCCAATTCGCGTTCGGCTTCCTTCCGGGCTTCTTCCGGGAGATTCTTTTCGTTGATCTTGGTCCGGTATTCCTCGATTTCAACGGTCTCTTCGTCGGTTTCGCCCAACTCCTCCCGGATCGCCTTGAGCTGCTGCCTCAGGTAGTACTCGCGCTGTTTTTTGTCGATGTCCCCCTTGACCTGGGACTGAATCTTGTTGCCCAGCTCCAGGATTTCTAGCTGATGGCTGAGCATGCGGGTAACTTCCCTCAACCGCTTTTTGATGTTTTCCGTTTCCAGGATCTTCTGCTTTTCTTCCGCCGTGACGTTGAGGGTGGAGGCGACCATGTCGGCCAGGGTCCCGGCCTCCTGGATGGATCCGGCCATCTGCGCCATCTCCGGGGGAAGACCCGGCGACAGCTCGACGACCTTGGAGAACTGGCCGACGAGGTTGGACATCATGGCTTCGATTTCCTTGTCCAGCTTTTCCGGCGCCTCGATTTTTTCGATCTGTGCCTGCAGATACGGTTTTCCCTTGACGAACCGGGTCATCCGGACGCGGGAGATGCCTTGCACCAGAAGCTGGGCCCTGTCGTCCCCGGATTTGGCCATTTTCAGTATCAATGCACTCGTGCCGACGGCGGCCAGGTCTTTTTCAGTCGGGGTGCTTCCCTCCTTGGGGCTTCGGGAAACCACCAGGCCGATGATCCGGTCCCGGGCCATGGCTTCGTCGATGAGTTGGATCGACTCGGCCTGCATGACAACCAACGGAAGGACCATTTTCGGAAAAAGCGCAGCATCAAACAGCGGCATGATCGGGAGCACATCGGGCAGATTCTCGACGTCGATCTGCGCGGGCGCTTTTGGTTCGGCCATCGATTCCTCCTGTAGACATCAAATCGAAGCAGTGAGTTGATTACCCGTTTTCAACGGCGATCTTCTGGCTTTTCGCCGGCGGCTGTTTGGCCATGCGGATTTGCAGAAACCCGTTCTCGTAGGAAGAGCTGACCACCTCCGGGTCGATCGGAGCCGGTAAATACAGGGTCCGCTCGAAGGCTCCGTACTGAATCTCGGCCAGTCGATATGCCCCGCGTTTGTCCCGGCCCGGCTCTTTTCGGCTGCCGGAAATCCGAACGGCGCGGCTGTTGATCTCCACTTCCAGATTCTCTTTTTCCACCCCGGCGATTTCCCCTCGGATGATGACTTCATCCGGCGTTTCATAGATGTCCATCTGAGGGCTCCAGGTTCTGTCAGACAAAGAGAACATCGGATTCATGGACCGGAACATCTGATCGAGGGTTCTTTCGAACCGTGAACCGATGTCGTCCAAATCGTCACCGAATCGAATCTTGATATAATCCATGATCGACTCCCGGCTGGTGAAACATTTTCCGTTGGGCTGCCTGTACGCCCGCCAACGCTACCACCGTCCCCCTGGTTTGTAAAGAACAGGAGGCCATTTAGGGGTCTATGCGTCAGCTAATAATTATCCCCGTTGCCATGCCGATGCGCTTCGGGTATAGACTGGGGCCATGTCCGATGTTTCGACCACCCGCCTTCGGGCACTGCTTGTCAGCCAGTATTTTATCTACTTCGGGGTCCTGGGCATCTATCTTCCCTTCTTCAATCTGTATTGCTACCATATCGGTTTTTCCGGGACCCAGATCGGCGCCATCTCTGCGGTGCGGACGCTGGCCACGGCGCTGTTTCCGATGATCTGGGGGCATCTGGCCGATCGGTTCCATGCGCGAAAGCCGATTTACATCGCCTGCAGTTTTGCCAGCGTGACGATCTGGGCGCTGTTTTTGCTGACGACCGAATTTTGGCTGATGATGCTTATCATGGTGGCTTACGGGATATTCTATGCCCCGATCATTTCCTTTTTGGAAGCCTTCACCATGGACTTTCTGGGCTCCCGGCGCCGGGAGTATGGCAGGCTCCGGGTCTGGGGCTCGATCAGCTTCATCTGCGTCGTCTTGGCCGCAGGCAGAATCGTCGACGCCGCGTCCCTGAAAATCATCCTGGTGCTGATCCTGGCCGGATCGCTGCTGCAGGCCGCGCTGTCGGTCAGAATCCGGATGGGCGAGGGCTCTCCGGTATGGACCCCGACGACAGAAGGGGTTCGGCTCCTGGCGACCCCGCCTGTGGCGGGATTTCTTGTGGCGGCGATGTTGATGCTGGCCAGCCACGGCGCGTATTACGCTTTCTTTTCGATTCACTTGGAGTCATTGGGCTATGGCAGCGCCCTTATCGGCATTTGCTGGGCTTTGGCGGTGGCGGCCGAAGTTCTGGTGATGATCCTCTCTCCCCGGTTGTTTCATCGCGTCTCGCTTCAGTCGGTGCTGGTGTTTTCCTGTGTGGCGGCGGCGATCCGGTGGTTTGCTTTGGCTGCCACGGCATCGCTGCCGGTGATTTTCGCCACCCAGCTGCTTCATGCGTTTTCCTACGGCACGTTTCACATGGCGAGCATTCTTCGGATCGACGAGCTGATGCCGGCCGGGTCCAAAACCCTCGGACAGGCGGCCAACAACGCGGTGACTTACGGGTTGGGAATGATGGTGGGGTTTTTCGGCAGCGGCCTGCTGTACGAAGCCGCCGGCTCTCCGGTTCTGTTTGTCGTCAGCGGTGTTGCGGCCGCCGCAGGCTGCGGCGTGATGGTATGGTTTCGCCCCCGGCCCGAGGCACGCTAAGTACCTGCAGGCGTAATTATGGTGAGGATTGTTTCACCGCAGACGCAGAGAACGCAGAGGAGATTTTTGAGGGTTTTCTCTTCGCACTCAGCGCCTCTTATATTGAATTCGTTGATTTGAAATACGTCGCTGAAATTATGCCATCGACCACCAAGGGTGGCCTTGTGCATCCGACACGATCGGGTGCCGTCGAGAAGGTGCGTCGAAAACGGTAGCCGCAGGCTTGCATCGGCAGGGGCTTGCTTCCGGTCAGCCCTTGAGCACGAACTGCATTTTGAGGTGTCCGATTTCGATGACATCGAATTCCTTGAGCATGACCGACTCCTTGACGGCTTTGCCGTTGACCTTCGGCTTGGCCATTCCCTCCACATAGCTCAGGGAGTATCCGTTGGGCCGTTTGCTGATGGTTGCGGCGGTCTGCCCGGTCATCAGCCCGCCGACAACCAGGTCCGAAGAGGCGCTTTTTCCGATCTTGAAAAGCTTCTTGCCGATTTCCACCTCCCCGTCGCCTCCGGCAAGATATGAAAGAACGCCGGCAGGCTCGCCCTTGAGCCCCGAGCCGGGATCCGTGGTCCTGCCGGCCTTTTCCATGATCTTTCGGTACTGGCCGGTGTCCATGACCATGGTCTGATCCATTCCTCCGGAAGGGGCGCCGGCAGATGTGGGCCGCTCTTCGCCTCTTTCGTATTTGAACAGGAGGGTATGCTTTCCGATCATGACCTTGTCGCCATGCTGAAGCCAGTGGGAGGTGACCTGCTGGTCGTTGACGAAGGACCCGTTTTTGCTTTGCAGGTCGGTCAGCAGGTAGCCATCGCCCACAGAGTCGATTTTTGCATGATGGCCGGATACCGCCAGATTCTCGATGACGATATCGTTGCTGTCCATCCTGCCGATGGTCAGGCCTTTGCCTTTCTCCAGACCATACTCGCCCACGACATTGTTCTTGAATTGCAGCGTCAATTTCGGCATCGAAACACCTTTTCCCAAAGTTTGCGGTAATGCGGCAGACTCGATTCCCAGCCGCCGGAAAGCTTTGCCCTCGCCCCGGATCACCTATACATACCGCTTCAAAAAACCGATGGCTTTTCGGGCCAGAGCGGAGCGGAGCTTTCCGATGAAGCCCCTTCGTCCGCCCTCTTTGATTTTGACCACGATGACCGTGATGTTGTCATGACCGCCCCGCTGATTGGACATGTCCACAAGCTTCCGGCAGGCCCGTTCCGCAGTCAGTTCTGCGACCACTTCCTGTATTTCTTCCGGAGACACCAGATCGCTCAGGCCGTCTGAGCTGATGACCACCGCGTCTCCCCTGAAAAAAGGCAGTTCAAATACGTCCGGGGAAACGATCTCTTCGGTCCCCATGGCTCGGGTGAGCAGGTACTTGACATTTTCCCCCAGGCGGTTGGCGGCCTCGGGATCCAGGGCGGCCTGTTCGTTGAATACGTTGTGGGTGACCGAAAGCTGGTCGATGTGGCCGTCATGAATCAGGTAAATCGGGCTGTCGCCGACATTGGCGGCAATCAGGGTCTTGTCCGTGAGCAGGGCCGCTGAAACCGTTGCCCCCATTCCGCGGTAGGCGTCCTTGCGGCGGCTGGCTTCGAAAACGTTTCGATTTCCTTCGTGGAGGGCTCTTACCAGACGGTCGGCCACCGGCGAAAGACTTTCATCGGCGACAACCGGAGATGCCGCCGCCGGGTCTATGAATCCGGCCATGGCGTCCCGGACCGTTTTGACGACCAGTTGGCTGGCAACCTCCCCGGCGCGGTGTCCTCCCATACCGTCTGAGACGATGTACAGCCCCTGCTGGTCGTCCAGATGGAGCGCATCTTCGTTTCCCTTGCGCTTCTTTCCGACATCTGTCATGCCAGCCGATTCGACGACGACCATAATCTGGAATTTCGTTTTGTCCCCATGGCGGGAGGGCGGTATGGTTCTCCGGCGGGGTCGGTCTGCCAGACCTCCCGCGGTGTTCTTACAGCATAACCATTTGACACGTCAAGCAATTCGTTTCAGCCGGCCGGGGGGTGAACCGGGGCGGCACCCGGATTTCGGGTTGATTCATCTTGATCCATCAAAGGCTCAACCCTGGTCTTTGACTCGCTTTTCCGTCATCACCGCATCGAGTTTTTTCCCTAGCTGCCGGAGATGGGCGGCCATCTGCCCGGCTTTTTGGTAGCGCTGGGACCGGTCTTTTGCCAGGGCCTTGTTCAGGATGAACACCAGCGGCTTGACGATCTTCGGGTTGAACCGCCTCGGGTCCGGATGGGCAATGTTCATGATCTGGTGCATGAGTGCGGCGGGATTGTCTCCCTTGAACGGAAGTACGCCGGTGAGCATCTGATAGAGCATGACCCCCAGCGAGAAGATGTCGGATCGACCGTCGACTTTTTCCCCGGCGATCTGCTCGGGAGACATGTAATAGGGCGTCCCTTTGACGACGCCGGTCTGGGTCTGGGAAGTCGCCGTGATCCGAGCGATGCCGAAATCGGTGATTTTCACCACCCCGGAGTTGAGCAGCATGACGTTGGCCGGCTTGATGTCCCGGTGGACTATCCCCTTTCCGTGGGCGTATCCCAGGGCATCTGCGACGTCGGCCGCATACTCGATCACCTTTCGCATCGGCAGCAGGCCGCCCGGTTTGATGTGCTTTTCCAGGTCGCTTCCCTCCAAAAACTCCATGGCGATGTAGGCCAGGTCCTGTTCGTCTCCGGCGTCGTAGATGGTGACGATATTCGGATGAGACAGGGTGCCGGCGCTTTCGGCTTCCCGGAAGAATTTCTGCTTGAGCTGCTCGGCTTCTTCGGGCTCGAAGTCATCGGAAAAGCGGAATGTCTTGATGGCGGTGGTGCGGTTGATCCGGGGGTCCTGACCCAGATAGACGATTCCCATGGCCCCTTTGCCGAGCTGTTTGACCACTTCGTACCGTCCCAAAGTCGGTCGGGTGCCGGTGGCGGTGCTCGTCAGCCCGTCTCCGCCGGAGCCGCTGCCGAACATCCCGTCGCCGAACACCATGGTTTCACTGGCCTGAAGCAGGCGCTTTTTTCGCTCGGCGATGTCCTTAAAGCCGCTGTCGGTATCTTCGACGAGTTCATATACGGCGGCGGCCTTGTTGAGCTGCCGTTTCCGTTCAAAATCCAGGCCGAGATTGTAAAGAATGTTTTTCATTTCATCGTCGACGGGACACCGGCGGAATTTGTCGAAGGCCATATCGAGCATGCCCTGGCTCTGAAACGAGAGGCCGAGCATCCGGTTGGTTTCTGCCGATTCCCCCTCCACCTTTTCTTTCCGGGTTTCCGTAACGAAATAACTGAGGCTCACGGCGCCGATGTAGCCTAAAATCAGCTGCAGGGTCGGATAGGTGACCGGCACCCAGAGCCCTTGCGCTGCAAAGAGATAGGCAGAACCTCCGAAGAGGAGACAAAACAGCAAAACGAAAACCAGCGCGGCATATTTGGCCTTGATGCGCGGAATCAGCAGCGCAATGATTGCACCTACCGCTAAAATCAGCGCCAGCTCGGCGGCGGCACTCCAGAACGGCTGGCGGATGAACTGCTGGTTGAGCATGGCCCAAACGCTGTTGGCGGAGAACTCTCCCACCGGCATGGTCGGGTCCACCGGCGTGCTCAAGGGGTTTAAGATGCCGGTCGCCGACGCGCCCACCAGGACAACCTTGTTTTTAAAGAGGGTTGCCGGGACCTTGTCGTTGATGACGTCGAAATAGGAAAATCGTTTGAACGACCCCCGTGGGCCTTTGAAGCTGACCAGCATTTCGGAATAAACGGTGGTCGGGATCTCGATGGGTCCGAGCCTGATCCACGAGCCGATTTCGGATTGAATCCGGTTCGGAGACAGGTTCATCACCTTGGCCGCAATGGCCAGGGTGTAGGAGGGAACGTATACGCCGCGGTATTGATACAGCATCCGCTCCCGGCGGGCGGTGCCGTCCCGGTCGTATACCAGGTTGATGTGGCCCAGACCGTCTGCCGCAGCCGTAAACGCCTCGATCGGTGCGACGGCTTCGCTGCCTACCGGTACGGCATATCCCTGCGGATTGCGGACATTGCCGATGGATTCCGACCGGATCGCTTCGCCCGGATCGTTTCCTTCGCCGGCGATGGCCGACTCCTTGAAAAAAATCGGCAGCACCACCTTTCCCGATCGTTCCAGTGCCAGTGCCAGTTTCCGGTCGTTGTCGAGCCGAAGCTTTGCCTTTTGCAATGCCTGCAAGAACGTCTCTGCGGCCGGCGACGCCATCGGCAGCAACGAAGCATGCAAATCGGCCTCTATATTGCGAATTTCGCGGAGCCCGGAGCTTTCCTCCGGTTCACTGAAGACGAAATTGAGTCCGATGACCCGGGGGTTCCCGGCGTCGATGGCGTCGATGCCTTTGGCGATCAACGAACGGGGCCAAGGCCAGCGTCCGAGTTTTTCGATGGAGTCGTCGTCGATGTCGACCATGACGATGTCGCTGGAGGCCTCCGGCTGCGAGCGAAACCCCATCATCAGATCGTAGCGTTTGAGCTCGAGATTTTCGAAAAAGGAAATGGGAAAAAAGGCGAGCCACAAAAAGAGAAGCGTAATCCCGATGCTCAAGAAAAGCGTCGGGTGGCGTTTCAAAAAGCCCATCCTGCGTATCCCCTTTGATTCCGGCGCAAGCATGTTGGACAGGAGGCAAGTTGGGCGAATGCTACTCTGAACGCGCCGATATTGTCAACTGATATGGGTTATTTGCATGGAGAATAGCGCTTCAAATCCGCGCCGGCCGCATACCGGCGCGCAGCTCATTGGCAGCAGCGGCGTTGACTCTTACGAGCGCCGCCTCTGGACGGCCTGGCCGACAAGTTTGATCAAGAGTGAAACTTCCCCCGAAGCCTCTGCCGGTGGAGGGACGCGCTCTGTCGCGTCCGT
>CAYPFH010000023.1:0-4484 GCA_964409825.1 uncultured Desulfobacterales bacterium
TGATCAAAACAACTGCAGCTTTCCAGAGATTGCATTCGCCCTTGTTTTGGTCATTTGGTCATTCGAATTTCGAATTTGTTTCGAATTTCGTGCTTCGGATTTCGAATTTACGCCATTGGCGAAAGCTTTCCACCACTGAAATGGCAACGGCTTTTTTCCCACCCATGGAAATCCGCAATCAATCCGGCATCATGTCGTAAAAGTAGAGCATGGCATCGGACCGGGTCACGATGCCGATGATTCTGCCGTCATCGATCACCGGCAGCCGGCCCACGTCGTGTTTGACCATGAGCCGGGCGGCAGCCATGGGGCTCATGCCCGGTTCGATGGTTTTGACGTTCGTGCTCATGAAGGCCTTGACCGGCGCTGAAAGCTGGCTTTCGCGCTTGATCTTGGCAAAATCCCGCCGTGAGATCATTCCCGCCAGCCGTCCGCCTTCGACCACCGGAAGCCCCGTGCACCCTTTTTCCCGCAGGACATTGGCCACCTCCTGCATGGTGGCCTCCGGAGCGACGGTGAATACCGGAAACGACATCAGGTCGTGAATCTGCACGGAAGACTGCTGGTTTCCTTCGATCAGGGAACGGATCCTGTTTTCCACCTCGTCGGGATCTGCGTTTTTGAGCATGGCCGACCCCGCCCCCGGGTGCCCGCCCCCGCCCAGGCTTCGCATGATGCCGCCCACGTCCAACCCGCTGGCAGCGCTTCTTGCGATGACCATGCAGTTGCCCCTTTGCTTGAGAACAAAGATACCGAAGGCCGCATCGACATTGACGATGTCCCGGTACATCCGAACCACCAGGGCCAGACTGTCCACATGCCCCTTTACATCCACCTTGTTGAAGCTGACCGAATATCCGTTGATGCGGGTGCGCCCGGCCTTTTTCAGCATTTTGAACAGGACGTCTTTTTGCTTCTCTCCGTAGGCGGGACGAAGAAAGGAACCCATGATGCTCAGATCCGCATGGTTTTCCAGCAAAAAGGCTGCGGCATAGGCGTCTTCGGCCCGGCAGGAGGGAAAGGTCAGATGGCCGGTGTCCTCGTAAAGCCCGGCCAGAAACAGCGTGGCCTGAATCGGCGAAATAGGCCGGTTTTCAGCCTTCAGGTGCCGTATCATGAGGGTGATGTTGGCCCCCATTTCCTCCTGGCATCGCCAGGAGGCATCGATATCCCCGTCGCCGGCGTGGTGGTCCCACAAAACAATCTCGATGTCTTTGCGGTCTTTCAGGGTCTTGATTCTGCCGAGCCGGGACCAGCGGTTGACGTCCACCACGATGAGGCGTTGGACCCTGTCCAGGCTCACCTCGTCGTACTGATAGAAGGGAAAAAGGTCCTTGTGAATCGACAAAAACGCCCGGACGTTCGGATTGACACTCTTGGGAAGAACTACGGCCGCGCCCGGATACAGGATGGTGCCCGCAAAAACGGAAGCCAGTGCGTCGAAATCGGTATTTTTGTGTGTCGTGACAACCTGAAAAGGCCCAGCTCCCGTGGAGTTGTCAAGAACGGCCACCGTTGGGTTCCCTCCTTTTGCGCCCGCGAATCCGCCCGGTAAGGCGTCTTTGCTTTGACATTTGCGCTTCCTTGTGATTTGCCTGCCTCTGCAGCGGACCCGATGATTCGATGCCGACCCCGAAAAGACATGCTTTTCGGCGTGATTGGTTCCATTTTGCTCACGTATGAAAAGCTAACATATGCAAACCGGCAATGACAAGCCCTCTGCAAGGCGCTGGAAAGCGAAATTTCCCTTCTCGGCCGCACCCTGTCTCTGCCGGTGCTCGCCGCCCCCATCGGCGGGGTTTCGTTCAACATGGGCGGCCAGGTGAAAGAAGAGGACTATGTTCAGGCCGTGCTCGGAGGCTGCAGGCAAATGGGCACCCTGGGATTCACCGGCGACGGAGTCCCGAAATTCATCCATGAAACCGCATTTTCCACGATCCGGGCACTGGACGGAGCGGGGATTCCTTTCATCAAACCCTGGGAGCCGATGCCGTGATGATCGGCCGCCCGTTTTCTGTAGCTGCCGTAGGCGGCCTCAAAGAGGGGGTGATCGCATACCTGGAGCAGCTGCGCACCGAACTGATTCAGGCGATGATTCTGACCGGCACTTCCGATGCGGCGTCGGTTGAAATCGCCATTCTCTATTAGGACGGGAAGAAGATGACCAAGTTGATCCTATCTGTTCTGGGCCGTGACCGGCCGGGCATCATCGCCGCGGTTTCCGGCATCCTTTTCGAAACCGGCGGAAACATCGAGGCGGTCAGCCAGACGATTCTTCAGACACAGTTTTCCGGCACGTTCATCGTCAGCGTTCCGGAATCGACGACCGTGGAGGCGCTTGCCGAAAAGCTCCAAGCCGGTCTCCACCTTATGGGCCTCGATGTTCTCATTCGGCGGATCGACACGGCAAAGCCGCTTCCGTCGCTGATGGATGCCGAACCGTTCGTCATCACCACCCAGGGCCCGGACCAAAAGGGTCTGGTCGCGCGAATCACCGCCGTCATCGCCCGCCACGGCGTCAACGTCACCAACCTCCAGGCGATTTTCAAGGGGGGCGACGACCCGGAAAACAATATCATGATCTACGAGGTGGACATCCCCCGGAGCATCGACCGCCAGGCCCTGCACAATGAGTTGCGACAAAAGGCGGAGGAACTGAACCTGACCCTGAACATCCAGCACCGGCAGATCTTCGAGGAAATGAACCGAATATAAATTCCTCCCGCTGTCGCAGGAGGAATTTATAAGAAAAATCGCTTTCGCGATTTTGAGGCGCCATGCTAACCGATCGAGAAATCATCGCCACCCTGGAAATGCTCAAAAACGAGCACCTGGACGTCCGGACGGTCACCCTGGGCATCAACCTGGTCGACTGCGCCAGCCACGACCTGGACCGGCTGCAGCGCAATATCCGCTTCCGGGTCAAGCATCTTGCCGAAAACCTGGTTTCGGTCTGCGACCGGATCGGAGACAAGTACGGCATCCCGGTGGTCAACAAGCGGATTTCGGTCAGCCCCATCGCCGTGGTGGCCGCCCCGTTCAAGCCCGACGAGATGGTCCGCGTCGCCAAGACCCTCGACGAGGTGGCCGCCGAGGTCGGCGTCGATTTCATGGGCGGCTTTTCGGCCCTGGTGGAAAAAGGGACCGCCAGGGGGGACCGGGCCCTTATCGATGCCATTCCCCGGGCTCTTGCGGAGACCGAGCGGGTCTGCGCATCGGTCAACGTCGCCTCCACCCGGGCCGGCATCAACATGGATGCGGTCATGCTCATGGGCAAGACGATCCGCCAGGCGGCTTCCCTGTCCGCCGATCGGGACGGCATCGCCTGCGCCAAGCTCTGCGTATTTGCCAACATCCCCCAGGACATCCCGTTCATGGCCGGCGCATACCTGGGAATCGGCGAGGCCGACGCGGTAATCAACGTGGGGGTCAGCGGCCCGGGTGTGGTGAAAAAGGCCATCGACCGGGCACTGGAAGCCGATCCGCACCTCGACCTGGGCCGTATTTCGGAAATCATCAAAAAAACCGCCTACAAGGTGACCCGGGTGGGCGAGTTGATCGGACGGGAGGTGGCGGAAAATCTGCAGATCCGCTTCGGCGTGGCCGATCTGTCTCTTGCGCCGACGCCGAATGTCGGAGACAGTGTCGGGGAGATCTTTCAGAGCCTGGGATTGTCCCGCATCGGGGTTCCCGGCAGCACCGCCGCCTTGGCCCTGCTCAACGACGCGGTGAAAAAAGGCGGGGCATTTGCCAGTTCCCATGTCGGCGGGCTCAGCGGCGCCTTCATCCCCGTCAGCGAGGATCTGAACATCGCCGAAGCCGCCGCTTCGGGGCATCTTTCTATAGAGAAGCTCGAAGCGTTGACCGCAGTTTGTTCGGTGGGGCTGGACATGGTGGCGATCCCTGGCGACACCACCGAAGAGACCCTGGCCGGCATCATTGCAGACGAAATGGCCATCGGCGTGATCAACCGCAAGACCACGGCCTGCCGGCTGATCCCGGTTCCCGGCAAATCGGCCGGAGACAGCGCGTTTTTCGGCGGTCTTTTGGGCCAGGCCACCATCATCGGCGTCAACAACGGGCAGGGAAAAGACCGTTTTCTGCGCCTCGGCGGCCTGGTGCCGGCGCCGATACAGAGTTTGACCAACTAGACAACGACACCGGATATACACGGGTGGAGCGAGATGGGTAATTTGATGGCAGCAAATTATCCTTTTCGCGAAATCATGAGCCCCGAAGGTTGAGTTATAAAAACCGATCGTTCGTTTGGGTCTTTTGAATTTTGGTCATTCGATATGGTTTCGAATATCGGATTTCGAGATTCGAATTTATCACCAGCAATGCCTTCCTTCTGGCACTGAGAAGCGCTACCCGCCGTCTTTCTCGAACCACCCCGGCACTGTGCGGTACTTCTCCCCTTTTCCGGCCTCCTTCAGGGACTCGGCCATTTTCTCGATCTCGGCATAGCGGTGTTTAAGTTCGTA
>CAYPFH010000023.1:4494-26985 GCA_964409825.1 uncultured Desulfobacterales bacterium
AAAACCCGTGCCACCAGGCATAGTCCGGCGCCATCATCGCAGCGCCCATCCGGGCCCGGCGCCCCTCGTGGTGCCATAGCTCGTAAAATTCCCATTCCATGGGCTCGTCAAAGTACCGGTCAGAAGAAAGCAGACTCTTTTCGTAAAGCTCGTCTACGATTTGCCTGGCCGGCTTGTAATAGATCTCGTTGTAGTTTTGAACCGCCGCGTCCAGGTTGCGGAAATGGCCATCGGTCCAGGTGGTCGAATGGCACTGAAGACAGACCTTTTGCATCTTTTCCCGCTCCGTCTTCCAGTCCGTGGCGGCCGGAAACGCGGCAAACTCCGAGGGCCTCACCGTCAGCGGAGACTGGGTCTCCCAGGAAAGGCGCTCGGTCACATCGTGGGTTTCCGGTACCTCGGGTGCAGAGGACATGTGGCATGCGGCGCACGTGGGGGCCCTGAAGTCTTTGCCCGCGCGCCAGGGCCGGTTTTCCGTCCGCCAGCGCCACCGGTCTTTTTCGGCATGGTAGATGGTTCCATGCTTGGATTCCTCGTAAATCTCGATCTGGGGATGGTCCGGCCCCAGATGGCACTGGTCGCAGGCCTCCGGTTTGCGGGCCTCTTCGATGGAGAAGCGATGCCGGGTGTGGCAGCTGCTGCAGCTTCCCAGGCTTCCATCCGGGTTGATCCGCCCCACCCCCACGTTGGGCCAGGTTCCCGGATCCGGCTTTCCGTCGGTGAGTTGCACCACCGTCCCATGGCAGGCATAGCATCCGGTGTTTCGCTCCACGTCGTTGTTCATGCCGTCTTTGAGCCAGAAATCGATCTTCCACATGATTTCATGGGTATTGGCGTGCTTGCTCCTGGCATACTCCTCGGCCTGCTTCGGGTGGCACCCCGCGCATACGGTCGGGGTCACCACCGCCGAAATCGGCTTTGAATGATGGGTCAGGTGGGTCTTGAGCACCATGTCGTCTGAAACGGCCCGGTGACATTTGTAGCAGTCGACATTTACCCGGGCATGTACGCTGTTTTTCCAGTCTTCGTGGATGCCGACTGTCTTTTGGCGGTGGCATTCCACGCAGCTTTTGCCGGTCAGGGCGTCTTCCGGAACCCCGGCTGCGAGCCGGACCGGAAAATCCCATCGCCAAACGCTGATACAGGCCAGGATCAGGAAAATGATCACCAGGTTGGTGTAGGCCATCACCACGAAGGCCCGCTGCCCGGGCCCCGGCCCTTTGCCGCCGGAAGCGCCTTCGGCGATTTCGCCGACAAAGGAGACCTTCTCCAGGACCTCCGCACCGTGGGGGGCCCCGGCCATGGCCTCGGTCAGGTCCTGCCCTGCGGAATGCTTTCCGAAGTGGCGGCCGTTTTTCCACTTGCCGCTGTCGGTCACATCATAGATCCGGTTTTCATGGACGATCCGGGCAGGTCTTCCGTCCTGGCCGTCGAAGCGTTGAAAAGCGTCGTCGGACGATTCCGGCCCCGCCCCGGTTTTGGCCTCTTTTTTCATGCGTCGATGAACCACCGTGACGGCGGTCAGACCGATGCCGACCATGAGGGCAAACAGCAGGATCTTGACAAAGAGCATGATCCCGAAGGTGTTGCTGAAAAACTGCTCCCACCGGTCGATGCGGACCCATGTCAGGTAGATTCCGGTCACGGTGAGTGCGGCCATGCAGGAAAGGCCGAGCATCCGCTCCGGACGGGGAATGCCGCCGGTCAGGCGGCCGGGTTTGACGAAAATGTGGATGTAGAAGATCGCCCCGAAAAATATCACCGCGGCGATCAGGTGCACATAGCCGAGTACGAACCTCAGCAACCGGTGAAAAGGACCCTGCAGGACCTCGGCCCGCTGGAGAATCCGTTCGGGGATCGGATACTGGTGGCCGTTCCGGATATAGGCCAGCCCGACGCCGTTGAGCTGCCCCCCGGTGGTTTCCATGTGGCAAAAGATGCAGCCCTTGCCGGTGCGCCGGGCATATTCCTCCTTGGCCGTCGCTGAACCGCAGAAAAGAAGAACAGTCAAAAACAACGCCGCCGCCCACGGAAGCCTGCAATGAAAGCGTCTCATTCTCCCTCGCTCTTTCGGATATCCACTTGCCCGGCATCATGCGCCAGGCTTCGAACGTTGCGCAACGCCCCGGCAAAGTCGGCGTTTTTCGGGATTCATTTTCTCGTATTCGTTTCGCGGAGCGAAACTTCAAATAAAATCGCGCAAGCGATTTTATTTGATGGATACCACCGGGCAGGGGGATTTTAGGATGACATACTGGGCAGTGGAGCCCATGAGCAGTTTTCCGACCTTGGATCGGCGCTTGACCCCGACGATGATTTCATCGATATCGTTTTCCCGGGCAAACTGGACCAGGTCTTCTCCGCTGGTCAAACCCCGGATCAACAGGTGGGTGTCACAGCGGATCCCTTCCTGTTCGCATTCGGCCCGGGCTTTCTCCAGCCCCTTTTCGCCGGCGATGATCTCCTCTTGCTGGCGCTCGCTTCCCTTGACCAGAGATGTCACAATGTGAACTTCGGCGTCGAAGGCTTTGGCGTGCCTGGCGGCGAGGCGAAGCGCGGAAGCGGCCACGTTCGAACCGTCGTATCCAACGAGAATTTTCATGATTTTGAGCCTTCCTTTCCCTTCTGTTGATTTTGATTGTTCCTACCACAGTTTACAGGCGGTTTCCAACAGAACGAAGCCGATATATTTCGAACCGATCGCCCAAAATACGGTTGAAGGATTTTTTCCGGTGAAGTTGAACGATTCCGATTTTTATTCTTGAACAGACGGTGACATTTTCTGTATGAACAGTGCTGGCCGGAATTTCGGGGCTTGGCCGAAAAAAGTCGAACCGAATCCATCGAGAGGGGCATCCATGATCTACATCGGCAACTTTCTTTATGTCTCTAACCAGCAGGAAACCGCCGAGTCGGAAAGACGCCACGGCGATTTTGCTCTGCTCGTCGAAGCAGACACGAGCGACGAAGCCATCGGCCTGTTCCGGGAAAGGCTTGCGGCATACAAGGAAATGGGAAAATTTTTCGAAGGCGCCTGCAGTATCTTTTTTGTCAAGCTGATGGAATTTGACCGCCTGCCCCGGGACGAGGCGTTTATGTTCAATTTCAAGTCCTATGCGGGCGATCCGATCCTGCCGTTCATCGAATGTGCGATTCCATCGAGCAGCTCCGATGGCTGCAAGATCTCCGAATGGCATGAGAACATCCCGGAAATCGACGGCAAAAGGGAAAACGCATTTTTGGCGTTTTCCGCCTGAAGGGTCTTGCCCCAAACAGCTGTCTGCTGCACACAAAAGGTGCCCGGAAGATTTTTTTAGGGATTCCGGCGGCTGCCCCGCCGGTGCGCCGTAACCGCAAACCCTGCAATGCACATGACTTCGTTTGATTTCGATAGCTTCGTGGACCGCCGCGAAACGGCCAGCATGAAATGGGACCGCTACAAAGACCGCGATGTACTGCCCATGTGGGTGGCGGACATGGACTTTTGCTCTCCCCCGGCGGTGATCGACGCCCTGCACCGCCGGGTCGACCACGGGGTGTTTGGATATACGCGGCCGCCCGAGCCGCTTGTCGAATGCGTCATCGACTGGATGGGAAAAAGATACGGCTGGAAGGTCGAACCGGACTGGCTCGTGTGGCTCCCGGGCCTGGTCACCGGACTCAACGTCGCCTGCCGGGCGGTGGGCGCCCCGGGTGATGCGGTCATGTCGGCCACCCCCGTCTATCCCCCCTTTTTGACTGCGCCGGGGCATTTTCAAAAAACACTGCTCCGGGTCCCGATGAGAAAGGTCACACACCGATGGGAGCCGGATTTCGACCAAATGGAGGCGGAGATAACGCCGGAGACCCGCCTTCTTTTATGGTGCAGCCCCCAGAACCCCGTCGGCCGCGTCTTTTCCCGGTCGGAGCTCGAACGTCTGGCCGAAATCTGTTTGAAGCACGACGTGGTCATCTGCTCGGATGAAATTCACTGCGATCTTGTACTCGATCCTGAAAAGTGGCATATTCCGACGGCATCGCTCGCCCCGGAAGTAGCAAAACAGACGATCACACTCATGGCGCCGAGCAAGACCTTCAATATTCCCGGTCTTTCCTGCGCATTTGCCGTGATATCCCGGCCCGCGCTGCGCCGGCGGTTTGCCGAGGCCATGGAGGGCATCGTGCCCCATGTCAATGCCCTCGGCTTCACGGCCGCTTTGGCCGCCTTTTCCGGCGGAGGAGAGTGGCTGGAGGCGCTGATCGACTACCTGCGGGCCAATCGCAACCGGGCAGCGGAAAGAATCGGCCGCATTTCCGGTCTTTCTGCAGCGCCTGTGGAGGCGAGTTACCTGACGTGGATCGACGCCCGTCAGACCGGGATCGAAAATCCGGCCGGGTTTTTCGAAAAGGCCGGTGTCGCGCTCTCCGACGGCCGGGATTTCGACGGGGAGGGCTTTGTCCGTTTGAATTTCGGATGCCGGCGCCGGCAGCTGGATCTCGCCCTGGACCGTATGGAAGCGGCCCTGGCCGCCCTATAGGCGGGCGCCGGATTCGACCTCGTTTAGATAGTAGACGGCGATGCGCCATGACTTATGTTATAAGCGTTCTTTACGACGGGGGCAGCCATGGCGTTCATACGGCATCCGGAAATTCAGGGAAAAGTATATGTGCCCGAGGGCACACCGGATGAATCTCGTAAACATGCTTGTCCGGATTGTTTTTTTTGTCAGCACTGCAACGACGACCGCTGCCATGCATGCCTCGGCAGGAAATCGAAGCTCGGATCCAGCCGGCAAAAAAATCGCTGCCATTTAAATCAGCGCCGGAAAGGGACTTCATGAATCCTACTGAGTTGATGGAAAAGCTGGACCTGAGCACGGAGGAGATGGCCGAGCTGATTGCACTTTTCGTGGACAGCTGCCGGAAGGACCTGGAGCAGATGTCGGCTGCACTGGCGGCAGAAGATGCCAGAAAGATATCGGAGACCGCCCATTCCATCAAAGGGGCTTCGGGCAACATGCGCTTCGAACAGGTGTATCAGATTGCCAAAACCATCGAAGAGGATGCCAGGCAGCGGAGCCTCGGAAACATCCAGTCGCGGATCGACCAGATTCTCACCACCATCGAACACATTGAAAAAGACTTCAATACCCTTTCCTGATCGAGCGCTTGGCAAAAAAACCGTCTCGGCGGGATGATTTCTCCCCGGCCTCCACTTCCGCAAAGTCCCGTCAAAGTCAAAAAAATGGAGGGCCACGCTCCGTCGTGGCCGCTCGCGGTCGAACGCGACAGAGCGCCTCCCTCCGGGGTCGATACGACCGGCGCACCATCAATGGTTCGTCCGCTGCACGGACTTTGGCAGAGCCCTGGCCGCTCCCGCACCAAGTGTTGCTTTTGCTCGTTGTTTTTGCTATTTTTTTACGTCTTTTTCACCAACCAAAAGACGGTGCGCCGTTTGCGGCACCAGGAGGATGGGCCGGCCATGGACAGGATCATGATCGTCGAGGACAATCCGGTCTTGCTGAAAATATTGCAATCCGGAATGAGAAAATACGAAAACCGGTTTGTCACCATCACGGCAAAGGATGGTGAAGAAGCCATCCAAATCCTGCAAGCCGAACCGATCTCCCTCCTGGTGACCGACCTTCAGATGCCCAAGGTGGACGGGCTGACCCTTCTTGCCTACATGAACGAACACCATCCGGAAATCCCCTGTGTGGTCATGTCGGCCCACGGGACACCTCAGATCAAGGAAAAAATCGGCAGGGACGTGCTCCGCTTCATTGAAAAGCCGTTTGCAATCGATGAGCTGATCGAAACCATCCTGCCGGCCCTGGAAAACGATCAGCCCGGCGGAACCCTGAACGGCATTTCCATCGCCAACTTTCTTCAGATGATCCACATGGAGCAGAAGACCTGCCTGCTGGAGATCGAAATCCCGGACGGCCGAACAGGGTACTTTTATTTCGAAGAAGGGATCCTCTTCGATGCGGTATTTGACGACCTCCAGGGAGAAGAAGCCGCATTGACCCTCATCCCGAACGAAAGGGCCAGAATTCGGTTCAAAAATCTGGCCAAAGGCACGAAAAAAGTGACCCGCCGGATCGGAAAAGACCTGATGCCGCTGCTGATGGACGCGATGCGCCTCAAAGATGAATCCAATTTTTCCAACCAAGCCGATATCGAAGAAGAAGGCGGCGAAGGCGAAGGCTTCAGGGTCGAAAGCGACTGGGTCGACTTAGAGGACATGAAAACCGCTGAGGTGGAAACGGATTTTGCTTTCTCCGATTCCGAAGACGAATTGTCTTTTTTGGAAACCGCCGATCCGGCAGCAGCGTCCGAAGTGGTGCAGCCGAGGCCGGAAACGTCCCCGTCTCCTGCCGATGCCCGGAAGGTACGGTCGACGCCCGCCGAAGCGCCATCCGCATTGGCCGGGCTTAAAGAAATCGCCGGCTACCGTGGATCCGCCGTGGTGGACCCCGCCGGTGAGGTGCTGATCCAAGATTCGGTGGAGCCGGATCTCGACCTGGATCTGGTTGCCGCCGTCGCCGTGGATCTAATTCGGTCGGCGGGCGGCGTCGCAAAAAGAACCGGGCTCGGAGAATGCCGGGAGGTTCTCCTGTCCGCAGGCGGCGGCACCCTGCTGTGCATCTCTCCGGACCGGGAGGAGTTTCATGCCCTGGTGCTGCTCGGCGCCAACGGCAACCGGGCCATGGCAAAAATCACCCTCAAAAAGATCATGCCTTCCTTGGAAGCTGCCTTGAGCGGATAGTATGAGGGAGGGATTTTATCAAGCGATGCAGATCCGCCGGATTTCGCTGACGTCGGTCAGCCCCTGGAACGACTTTAAAATGCCATCCTGCTTTAAGGTGTTCATCCCCTGATCGATGGCGGTGGCAAACAGCTTCTCGGTTTCTTCCGCCTTTTTGATGAGCGCCTTGATTTCTTTTGTTCCTTCCATGAGTTCGTGAATGCCCAGCCGTCCTCTGTACCCGGTGTTGGAACACTCCTCGCAGCCGACCGGCCGGTACAGCGTCAAATCGGGGGTGTACCCGATGCCGGTTTTCTCCCAGTAAGCCTCTCCAAAATCGTGGACGATTTCCTCGAACTCCTCCCGGGAAGGATGGTAGGCTTCCTTGCATTTATTGCAGAGGCGTCTGGCCAGCCGCTGGGCCATGACCCCGAGAAAGGCGTCTGAAAAATTCAGGGGATTGAGCCCCATGTCGAGCAGCCGGGTGACCGTCTCCGGGGCGCTGTTGGTGTGGAGGGTGGAAAACACCATGTGGCCGGTGAGAGAGGCCTCCACGCCGATGGAGGCGGTTTCCTGGTCCCGCATCTCGCCGATCATGATCACGTCCGGATCCGCCCGGAGAAAGGCCCTCATGATCCGGGCAAAGTCGAGCCCGATTTTCGGCCTCGCCTCCACCTGACGCAGACCGATCTGGGTGATTTCCACCGGGTCTTCCGCCGTCCATATCTTCACCCCGGGCTTGTTGATGTGTCCCAGGCAGGCATGTAGCGAAGTGGTTTTTCCGGAGCCGGTGGGTCCCACCACCAGCACCAGGCCGTACGGCTGGCTGATGATACTTTTCAGAATCCTGAGGTTGCGTTCGGACAGTCCCATGTCATCCATCTTCATGGCGCCGGCCTTGGCCAGAACCCGGAGAACCACATCCTCGAATCCGCCTGCCGTGGGAAGCGTCGCCACCCGCAGCTCGAACGATTCCACGCCCTTTCGTTTGAACTTGATCTTGCCGTCCTGGGGCAGTCGCCGCTCGGCGATGTCCAGGTTGGACATGATCTTGATCCGGGACAGGATGCCCCGGCAGAGCGTGTTGGGCACCTGGATATACTCCTGGCAGACACCGTCCAATCGGAAGCGGATGGAAGTGGCCTTGGTCACCGGCGACGGCTCGACATGGATGTCCGATGCGCCCATGCGGTAGGCCGCGACAAGCACCTGGTCAACGAGGCGGACCACTTGACCGGAGGCCTCATCGTATTCTTCGTAGTCGTCGCTGCTGTCCTCTTCTTCTTCGAAGGCGATGTCGGGAATCATCTCGAAGCTGCTGTCCATCCCCCCATCGGAGGCCTCGCCTTCGGCTGCTTTCTTTCCGTCGAAAAACTGGCGGATATAGGCGTCGATGTCCTCCCGGATGCCGACGGAAAAAGAGATCCTCGAATTGAGAAGCCCCCGGATGTTGTCCGTCTTATTCAGATCGCGGGGATCGTCGATGAGCACCTCGACACCACTTTTATCCCAGCTCAGCGGGACCCAGTGCTCCTGGAGAAGAAAGGGCTTCTTGAGCTTGGAGATCAGCTCCACCGGCGTCTGGGCCTCTTTGTTGAAGGTCTTGAATGGACACCCGTAGAAGAGGGACAGAGACTCGCCCATATCCTCCTTTTTGATTTGGAACTGCTCGATCAAAATGGACTCTACGCTCTTGTTCATCTTCTTGGACATTCCGAGCGCTTTTTTGAGCTGATCGGTGGTGACCATTTTCTGATTGAGCAGATAGTCGTAGCGGGAGCCCGTGGCCATGCTCGCCTTGATGGCCTTGAGCCGTTCTTTTGCGGTTTTGTTCTTCGGGTCGAGCCCCTGGGCGGCGGCATAGCTTGCCATCGCCGTTGCGCTGTGGCCGTGGCTTTCCAGTTCGGCGCCGACGGCGGCGAAAAGCGCTGCCTTTTCCTTTTTGTCACCGTCTTTTTTCTCCAGCAGGCCCTGGAGCCGTTTTAGGGCATCATCCGGGGAATGGATTCTCAGGACGCAGTCGATCATGTTTGTCAAAAAAGAGTCGGGGTCGATGTCTGTCTGAAATAGGTTTTCGTATTCAGCCAAGGCTTCACTGTAAAGACCGAGCTCCTTGAAGGCGTTTGCACTGTCCAGCGCGGTGCTTTGGCCGCGGCTGGGGGCCAGGGTTTCCTTGATCAGGGAAATCTCGTCGGTAGTGAGCGCCGACGCATCCTGCCTCTGGAGCTTTTCGATCTTTTCCTGGAGGACGGAGATTTTTTCCTGGATGTTTGCCCGGCTTTCGTCATCCAGGCTCGAATCCGTCTGCAGGATTTCTTCGTAGACATTCAGCGACTCGGAATAGAGCCCCATGGAATGATAGACTTCGGCTTCCTTGATTTTGGATGCAACTTTTGCAGTCATGGCATCGATTGCCTCGCCGTTTTCGTTTCGGCTTCCGACTCAGCGTTTGAAGAGTCTGAGCAGTCCCTTGGAGACGTTCTTTTCCTTCAGCAGGGGAAGTAGCAGATCGCAGTTGAGCCGCACCATGGATGGAGATGCCTCATGATCCATCCATACGACAAGGCAGCCGTTTTCTGCCTTCCGAATGTATAACCGGCACAGTTCGCATAAAAACTCGGCCTCTTGAATGCCCGCCAGAAAAGTCAGCATGACCGGCCAGTCGACCGGTTCCGGATCGAATGCACCATTCTGGCCGGTCTTCTGATAGCGGATGTTTCCGTTGGAAGCGATCAGCAGCGCCCCCCGAACCCCGTTGACATTCAGCAATTCCTTAAAAATGTTATCCATCTTGTCTCTGTCGGCCCAGGATCCGGACAAGCCGATCCCGCGGGCATTTCTGGGTGACTTCGATCACCGTGGTCGGTGCGCCCGGCAGCAGCACCTTGCTCGCGCCGCTTCCCTGGTCCAGAAACGCCACTTTGAGTCTGCCCGCTCCCAGCGCCCTGGCCAGATCATCGAATCGGGCGACAAATCCATCCCATTTTTCGTCCCGATACATTTCCTGAATGCCGGCGCGGCCGCCGAGCTCGGCTTGGATCCGACGCCGGACATCCTCCAAACCCTCTGCTTCCAAGGAGGTTTGCTCATGGTCCTCCGCCTCGGAAGCCTCCGGAGCGCCTGGCTGACCGGCGTCTTTATCCGGTGTCTCTGCAGAAAGTTCATCCTTCCGTCTCATGGCCTCCAGCAAAATCGCCTGAAGATCTTCTTCGATCTTTCGGTCAATCCTTGCGCAGCCGTTCTGGATGGAAATGGAGACATCGTCCCAGGAAAAAAGCTCATAGGCCGCTTCAACGCCGTGAAGTGCTCCGTACCGGGCGTCCAGCAGTTCTCCGTCTTTGAAAAAAAGGGCGCCCTTTCGTCCCTTCCGCGTCTCTTTGAGCCGGATGGTGCAGGTTCGCTCCTCCATTTCGATGAGCTGGAGAAAAATTCCGGAGGACACCCCATGCAGGGTTCCGCCTTCGGACTCCTTGCGGAGCACGGTGATGATTCTCCGGGCGAGCTCTTCGACCAGGAACGGTTTGGCGATATATCCGACGGCGCCCCCCTGCTTGGCCAGGCGTTTCATCTCCGGCGTACTGTAGCCGGTCATGATGATCACGGGGATATCCGGGTAAGATTCCATGACACGGCCCAGCAGATCGAAGCCGTCCATGTCCGGCATCTTCAGGTCCGTGATCATCAAGGACACCGGCTTTTCCCGGATCTGCTTCAACCCCTTTCGACCGCTGTCTGCCGTGACGATCGCAAAGGTGTCCTGATACCGTTGGAGCCCCTCTTTCAAAGAGCTCAGCATTTCGGGATCGTCATCGACGATCAGCACGAGCTTGGACACGACGTTCTCCAGTTGATTATATATCTTTTTTTACCCTTTTTCTTCGTTGTCGTTTCGCGGAGCGAAACTATAATAAAATCGCGCCAGCGACTTTTTCAGGAGGCACCGTCGATATCGACGATTTTTACCCCGGCAACGTAGTCCATGGATTTATACTGGCGGATATTGCCGATTTTCCGGGTAATGTCATTTAGCTTTTCCACCTGCTCCCGAATCTGGAGCAGCTTGTTTGACGTGGCCGACCCCGGCGGGGTATCGGAAAGCAGCTCGTTGAGCAGATTGTTGACAACCGTCAGCGGCTGATTGAGGCGGTGAACGACGCCGCCGGCCATTTCCAGGACCCCCTGCAACCGTTCCCGACGGAACCGCTCCTGCCGGCGTTTTTCGGTCTGGGTGATGTCTCTGACGGCGCCGTCGATGAACACCAGGTTTCCGTTGTCGTCGGTTACGCCGCTGGCGGTCACGGAACACCAGATGGAGGCGTCGTCTTGCCGCCGGAACGCGATCCTGCGATCTTCCACCTTCCCGGATTCGACCAATGTCTGAATGAGCCGCCCCCGGTCCTTTTTGTTGGTATAGAAACGGGACAGCGGATAGTGTTTCATCTGCTCGAAAGAGTCAAAGCCGAAAATCTGCGCAACGGCGCGGTTTCCTCGGATCAATTGACCTTCGACAGAGGATCGGAAAAATCCAATGGAAATTCTGTCGAGAAAATCCTGGAAACCCGACCCGAAATCGTCTGCCGCCATTGGGATGCGTCGATGTGTCATTCGGGAAAACGATTCGCCGCGGTTTTGACACCGCGTCTGGGCAGAACCCCCACCCGGTTTACAGGGAAATCCCGTACCGTTTCAGAACAGAACGCCATTTCTTTTCCCAATTCAGAAGCGCATGACGCACCTGATTGGAAATCTTCAACTCTTGGCCAAGTTCGGTCAGTGTGGTCAGAAGTCCTTCGGCCAGCGCTTCAGGCTTGGCGCCGCCGGAAAAAGAGATTTTATGTTCGGCATATTCGAACTCGGCAATGAAAGGATCTAGAAAATCGAACCGTTCGGCGTTTGCAATACATTGCCGGCGAAAGAGGCTGTGAAAATCCTTTTTTTGCGACGAAACGGCCCGTTCGAAGATGTCCATCAGCTCTTCGAGCATCGCCCGATCATCGCCGTCTTTGCCGGTAGCGGACCTGGATGCTGCCGGTTCGGCCCCGGCCTCGGGACGAATCTGCCGGACGCCGAACGATCCGCCGCCGCTGCGCATCGCGGCGACCAGGGCGTCGAGTCGACGGTCGACTTCGACCAGACCGGGATCGATCAGGGGGCTGACAACGTCGATGACCCGGCCGTTTTCGAAGAGAATGACGCTGGCGCCGGACCGATCCGAGTCCTGCACGTCGATCAGGCCGGTAAGTCCTTCGACCTTCATTTTCTGGACCAGGGCGTTGAGGTCCGCAAACTCGGTGCTCAGGTTGTCATAAATAGGATGCGCCTCCGGAAGGTGCGTCCAGAAATAAAATGTGTCCGGTGGGACTTCGTATACCCCGAGGGTGAAATTGACCTCCGAGGCTGCGGCAACCAGGCGATCCACCGCCTCGGTTCCGTGCAAAAGGCCGCTTTTGGTGTCCATCATGCCGGTCGGCGGCTCGTTTTCATCGAAAAAAATGACGCCCTCCACGGTGGACGCCTTGAAGTAGATCGCTCCGCAGGCCAGCTGGCCCTGGTAATGCTCCAGCAACCTGCCGATGTCCACGTAGTAGCCGTTCAGGTTTTCGATGACCGGTCTGTCTTTCGGAAACAGTACCATCAGCTGCGCCTTCGCCGCAATCGCTCGATGGAAAGACGGATGCTGTCTGCCATCCGCTGGATGGCCCCGGCCAAGTCGCCGATTTCATCCTTGGACCTGACCTGGATTTCGGCATCGAGTTCTCCCAGGCTGATCCGCTCGGCAACGTCGGTGAGTTGGTTGATCGGCCGGGTAATGGCGCGCCCGGCGACCAGAGCGATCAAGAACACCGCCAAAATCGTCACGCCGAACAGGATGAGTCCGAACACGAAGATCTGCCGCAGCACGGCAAACGCTTCTTGTTTTTCCTGCTGCACGGCCAGAGTCCATCCATACCGGGTTTTGGCCGTGTAACCGATGTAGGAGGAGGTGTCGTCGGTGAAGTACTGAAGCCCGGTTTTTCCGGAATTGGCCGCGGCGATGAGCGGATGGGTGCTGAGATTTTTCTGCTGCAGGGTAAAAGCCCTGTTTGGATGGGCCACCACCTTCGATTTTTCGTCGACAAGAAACGCATAGCCGGTCCGGCCCTGCCGCCAGGTGGCGATCCTTTTGGAAATATCGTCGATGGTCATGGCTTCGGCCATCACGCCGACCGTAGTCTCGCCGCGCTTGATCGGCACGGCCAGCACCACCGCCGGCTTCTTGGAGGTCTTGCCGACCAGCGTCTGCCAAGCCATGGATTTTCCGGCCATGACATCCTTGTAATACTGACGGTCGGAGTAATCCCGCAAGGCGCTGTCGTCGTTTCGGGCGACATTCATCCCCCGGGGGTCGACGGTGAATACGAGATACATCCAGGGATATGCCTTGTGGACGGCCTTGAGCAGGGGCTCCTGGCGAAGACGGTTCATCGACTGAATTTCAGGCATTTCGGCAAGCGCCTGAAGCACACGCAGGTTCTTGTCGACCCATTCGTCTACGTGATTGGCGAGGCCTTCTGCGACGGTGCCGGCAAGCTGCTCTCTGTCGGCATGAATCTGGGTTTGAGCTTGCTGGTAGGCCACCACGCCCAGGACGATCAGGGGCACCAGGCTGACCAACAGCATGGTCAAAAAGACCTTGGCCGTCAGGCCAAGGCGGCGCTTGCCCTTGCGTTTTCGCGCAGCCGGTTTCTTTTCCGGAGCTTCAGGCGCCGTTGACGCCGCCTCTGCCTTGGGCGGCGGTTCCGGGGCTTCGGCTTTCGGGGGCGTTGGCGGCGATGCCGGGGGGCTCTGGGCAACGGGTGCATCGGCTTCCGACGACGGCTCCGGCCGCTGTACCGTGATCACATGGCCGCATGATTTGCACTTCAGACGGGCGATTTCTCCCTTGATTTTGGCGGGATCGATTCGATACCGTTTTCCGCATTCTTCGCAAAATACTATCATCAGGCCGAGTATCCTTTCTGTATGATCATTTTGACCAATCTTTGCTTGAATTCGATGCGCCGTTCATCGCGCTGGATTTCCCGGGCCAGCAGCTCCACCAGTTCGGCTGCCTGATGAACCGGCAGGGCGTCTGCCTGATGGCCCAAATCAGCCAGGGTATCTTCGAGAATGACATCGGCAATCGGGCCGATGGCCATGGAAAGCTGTCGCCTGAGGTAGTCGAGGAATTCGGCGTCGACGACCTTTTCCAATGGCCGCAACGGTTCGATCAGCTTCAGGCCCAGGAGCTTTTCGGCAATCGCCCTGCTTTGATCCGGATTCACACCGATTTTTGCGGCGATTTCATCTGCCGTCTTTTGGCCGTCGATTTCCACGAAAAAATTGAGCGTCTGGGTGTCCAGCGATACCTGGCCGATGTCTTCCCGGATCACCCGCCGAAAGACCACCGACGTCATCCGGCCACGGGGTGTGTTCATGCGCCCTCCGAATCAGGATTTGAATTCAGCCTTGAAGGCGGCAAATTCGTCGCGGATCACCTTTCGCACCTCTTTAAGCACATAGCGAAGCGCCGGCGGAATCTCTTCTGGCGGCGAATCTGCCGGTGCATCCGCCGGCTGAGGCGATGCGGCTTTTTCCAACGCCTTTTTCCGGGCCAGTTCTTCCTTGAGCCGCTGAAACCGATTCACCTCGATGCGCAGGATCTTTTTGCGCTCCAGATCGGTCATCCCCTTTGACAGGGAAACAATTTCAAGACTGGTGTAGATGGAGTTGAGCAGTTTGATCGCATCGGGATGGGCATGGGCCTTTTTCCCCTTCACATACTTTCCGACGGCCTCCAGCAACTGGAGAAACAGCATCATGATCCGATCGCCGCCGAAGGTTTTTTTCAGGGCATCGATCTGCCCAAGCAGCGCGTTCATGATATCGTCGTTGATCTCCCAGTCGACCGCAAGAAAAATCGCCTTCAATTCTCTCAGCGTCCCGGACTGCGACTCCGGATCCGGACCGGCGTCTGCGCCTTCGGTCTCTGCAAACAGGTATTCGAGCTGCTCGTCGACTTCTTTGCTGCCAGGGGGGCGGTCCGCATCCACGGCGTTTCTCCTATGCAAGATCCTTTGACAACGAGGCCATCGTCAAGGAGATGATTTTTTTCAGGGTTTCAACGACATTTGTCCCTTCCAGGGCGCTGGCTTCGAAAAAAGGGACATTCAAATCGGCATTCAAGTCCTGTTGGAGGGTTTTCACCGAAAGCAGGGGAATCCCCTGCTTTCCCAGGTCCCGTTTGTTGTACTGCATCACCAGGGGGATTTTGGCCAGGTCCTTTTTGTAGGCCGCAAGATTCTCCCGTGCGTTTCTCAGGGACAGAACGTTTTTTTCTCTTCTCAGCTGCATCGAGTCGGCGACGAAAACGATGCCGTCGACTCCCCGGAGCACCAGCCTTCGAGTGGCGTTGTATTTGACCTGGCCCGGAACCGTATACAGCTGAATGCGGACGCTGTACCCTTTGATGGTGCCGATGTCAAAGGGGAGAAAATCGAAAAAGAGGGTTCTGTCTCCGTGAGTCTTGATCGCCACCATGTCCGTTGGAATCCGGCTTTTATACTTCTTGTAGATAAACTCCAGGTTGGTGGTTTTTCCCCCTCGGCCCGGGCCGTAATATACGATTTTCGCCTGGACTTCTTTCTTTTTCAGATTGATGAACGCCACAGAGATATGCCTTTCGAAGCCCGAAATTCTTCCGGACCAGGGTCGGTCCGCCGCTTTCAGGAGGACTGCAGTATCGTTTCGAATTTTTTGATGGCTTCGGCCACCTTCAGCCGCAGAAACCCCAGGGAAGTCTCTTTACCGAAAATCGTGATCAGCAAAAATTCGTCTGTCACCCGGCTAAAATGGAGGTTTTCATCCTGGCCCTTATGGAACAAAAGGGAGAATTCATTTTCTCCGACCATGTTCGCCATGGCGCTGACAGCACCGAAGTTTCCGGCCGCCAGGGCAGCCAGCGAATAAATATCGAAAGAAACTTCCCCATTGTCCAGGCTCGATATAATATTGCCGGCCAAGTCGATCATCAACACGCAGTGAACCCCCATCTCGATAAAGTCGGATTGAAGGATCTCTTCGATTTCATCCAGCTGCTTTTGATCCAGCGTATATTCCAATGGCAGCCCCCCGATCGGTTGGCCAAGCGATTTCACGCTCGGAATTGGTCTATGCCACGCGGTGTGAATCGACCGAATCGAATGATTTCTGATAAAATCGCTGCCGCAACTCTATTTTCGGCAACCAAATATCAGATATCAAACCCTATAGGCTCTTTTCAAGCAGATTATCGAATTATTTAATGAAGTTGAACAAAAGGTTGGCGGCAGCGGCTTGCCCGGGAGATTTTGACATGCTATGGGGCGGTATCCGATTCACCCATTTCGATTCATAAAACAGGAGTATTTCATGGGCGGCGTGTTCGGCGTGGTCTCCAAAAAAGATTGCGTGCAGGAAGTCTTTTACGGCACCGACTATCATTCCCACCTGGGAACCCGCCGGGGAGGCTTGTCGTTTCATAACGACGAGGGCTTCACCCGGTCGATTCACAACATCGAAAACGATTATTTCCGCTCGAAGTTCGAACCCGACCTGAAAAAGCTGCACGGAAGCAAGGGAATCGGCGTGATCAGCGACACCGACTCACAGCCGCTGATCATCGCGTCTCATCTGGGAACATTTGCCATCGCCACGGTCGGCCGAATCAACAATATCGATGCGCTGCGGGAAAAGGCGCTGAAAAAGAAGCTGCACTTCACCGAAAACAGCGGCGCGGGAACCAGTCCCACCGAAATGGTGGCTATGTTGATCTGCGAGGAGAACTCCTTTGAAAAAGGCATCGAAAAGGCCCTGGAGCGGATCGAGGGTTCCTGCTCGATGTTGCTCCTGACCGAGAACGGGGTTTTTGCGGCCCGGGACCGCCTCGGCCGAACCCCCCTGGTGATCGGAAAGCGCAAAGACGCTTACGCCGTCACTTCGGAAACCTGCGCCTTTCCGAATCTCGGATTCGAAGTCGACCATTTTCTGGGGCCGGGCGAAATCACCTTCCTGGACGCAGAGGGCTGGGCAGAGCGCCGCGCCGCAGGCGACGATATGCAGATCTGCACGTTTCTATGGGTCTATTACGGATATCCGGCGTCCGATTACGAGGGAATCAACGTCGAAACGGTTCGAAACCGCTGCGGCGCCGCGCTGGCCCGGCAGGATGATGTGCCGGTCGATTTTGTCGGCGGCATCCCCGACTCGGGCATCGGCCACGCCTTGGGATACTCCAATGAACGGAAGGTCGCTTACCTCCGCCCGTTTGTCAAATACACCCCCACCTGGCCGCGAAGCTTCATGCCCCAGTTTCAGCAGCAGCGAAACCTGGTGGCCAAAATGAAGCTGATTCCGGTCAAAGCCCTTATCGAGGGAAAACGCCTGCTTTTTTGCGAAGACTCCATCGTCCGGGGAACCCAGCTCCAGGACAACGTACAGAACCTTTATGACTGTGGCGCCCTGGAAGTGCACATGAGGGTGGCCTGTCCCACGCTGATTTATCCCTGTGAATTTATCAATTTTTCCACATCCCGCTCCACCCTCGACCTGGCGGGCCGAAAGGCGATCAAGGAAGTGGAGGGAGAAGAAGACCGAAACCTGGATCTCTATGCCCGGGCCGGCTCGGAGCAGAATCTGGCCATGGTCGACCGGATCCGCCTCAGGCTCCGTCTCACCTCGCTGAAATACCAGCGGCTGGCGGATCTGGTCAACGCCGTGGGGCTGCCCAAAGAAAAGCTTTGCACCCACTGCTGGGACGGATCCAGTTATTCATAAAATCGCTGTGCGATTTTATGAATCGGACGCCGGCGCCCACCCTGGATCTTTCTGGATAACCGAATTAAGTTTTTCGCAACACGCGGCCAGTGAGTAAATCGCGCCAGCGATTTACTTGCTTTCCTTCAAGGCCGCATGGGCCGCGGCAAGCCGCGCGATCGGCACCCTGAACGGCGAACAGGAGACATAGTTCAGACCGATCTCGTGGCAGAATCGGATCGATTGGGGATCTCCGCCGTGCTCGCCGCAAATCCCGCACTCCAGATCGGGCTTGGCGCTTCTTCCGCCGGCCACAGCCATCCGCATCAACTCTCCGACCCCCTCCCTGTCGATGGTGGCAAAGGGATTGTGGGAAAGGATCTCCTTTTCCATGTACTCGATCAGAAAACCGGTGTCGGCATCGTCCCTGGAAATGCCGAAGGTGGTCTGGGTCAGGTCGTTGGTGCCGAAGGAGAAAAATTCGGCCTCCTGGGCGATATCCGCGGCCGTCAGGGCCGCCCGGGGGATTTCGATCATGGTGCCGAATTTATAGTCGATCTCCATTTCCTGCTCGTCCATGACGCTTCGAGCCTCGGCCTCCAGAACGTTTCGCTGCACCCGAAGTTCGTTGACGTGGGCCGTAAGGGGAATCATCACCTCCGGATGAACGTCCACACCTTCCTTAGCCACCTGGCAGGCGGCCTCGAAAATCGCCCGGACCTGCATCATGGTCAGCTCCTGGATATGAATGCCGAGTCGGACCCCCCGCAGGCCGAGCATCGGGTTGTCTTCGTGGAGGATTTCCGCCTGTCTGAGGATGGCTTCCTTGATCCGCACCTGCTCGATCAGGTCGTCGATTTCCCGCAGGTCGGCGGCGTGCTGCAGCCTGATCTTCAGGTCGGAAAGATCCTTGAGGAGCTCGATCCGGTTGGGCAAAAATTCATGCAGGGGCGGGTCGATCAGCCGGATGATCACCGGCAGGCCGTCCATGGCCTTGAACAGCCCGACAAAGTCCTCGCGCTGAAACGGAAGCAGCTGATTCAGGGCTTCTTCTCGCTCCACGGGCAGGTCGGCCATGATCATCTTCTGGACTAGAGGAAGCCGCTCGGATTCGAAGAACATGTGTTCGGTTCGGCAAAGCCCGATCCCCTGGGCCCCGAAATCCCGGGCCCGCTTGGCGTCTTCGGGATAGTCGGCGTTGGCCCACACCCCCAGGCGCCGGAATTCGTCGGCCCACCCCAGCAGCTTGATCAGCCACGGGTCTTTGATGTCGGGAATCACCGAGTCGAGCTTTCCTGCATAGACCTGGCCGGTGGTGCCGTCGATGGAGAGCCAGTCTCCTTCCTTGATCACGGTTTCCCCCACCCGGATCTGGCGTTTTCCCATGTCGATGTTCAGCGCCGACACCCCGACCACCGCCGGTTTGCCGAACTGACGGGCCACCAGAGCCGCATGGCTGGTGCGCCCCCCCCGGCTGGTGAGAATCCCTTTTGCGGCAAGCATGCCGTGGACGTCGTCGGGCTTGGTCTCGGGCCGGACCATAATGACGTCCTTTCCGTCTTTCTTGGCCCAGGCCTCTGCCAGGTCCGCGGTCAGGGCCGCCACTCCGCAGGCGGCGCCCGGAGACACATTCAGCCCGTGACCGAGCATCCGTCCGCTGCTTCTGGCTTCTGCCAGCGCGGACTGGTCGAACTGGGGGTGAAGAAAGAAATCCACCTGTTCCGGGGTAAGCCTGAGCACCGCCTCGTCTTTTTCAATCAGTCCTTCTTCGACCATGTCTACTGCGATTCTGACCGCCGCCTGGGCGGTTCTCTTCCCGTCCCGGGTCTGCAGCATCCAAAGCTTGCCCTTTTCGATAGTGAACTCCACATCCTGCATATCCCGGTAATGGGCTTCCAGACGCCGGGCGATATCGGCAAGCTCATGATAGGCTTCGGGAAACTCCTCCTTCATTTCAGACAGGTCCTTGGTGGCGCGTATGCCGGCCACCACATCTTCTCCCTGGGCGTTGGGCAGGTAGTCTCCCTCGATCTGGTTTTCCCCGGTGGAGCCGTTGCGGGTCATGGCAACCCCGGTGGCACAGTCGTTTCCCATGTTGCCAAAGACCATGGCCACGATGTTGACCGCCGTGCCAAGATCGTGGGCAATGCCGGCGGCGGTCCGGTAGTCGGCCGCCCGCTTGCCGTTCCAGCTCTTGAAAACCGCTTCGGTGGCCATCCGCAGCTGGTCGTGCGGGTCCATGGGGAAAAAGTGGTGGGAATGACGGCGGTAGATGGTTTTGAATCGGTTGACCACGGTTTTCCAGTCTTCAGCGGTGAGCTGGGCCTCATTTTCTGCGCCGGCACGTTGAAGCACCTCGGTGAGCACCTCTTCAAAGGGCTCGTCTGCGATGCCGGACACTACGGTTCCGAACATCTGGATCAACCGCCGATAGGCATCCAAGACGAACCGCTCGTCTCCGGTCAGCGCCGCCATGCCTTCGACGGTTTCGTCGTTGAGACCGATGTTCAAAACGGTGTCCATCATCCCGGGCATGGAAAACCTGGCCCCGCTGCGGCAGGAGACCAAAAGCGGGTTCTTCGAATCCCCGAACCGCTTGCCGGCCTGTTCTTCGACGGCCTTCAACGCGGCCAGCTCCTGCTCCCACATGCCTTCCGGAAATTGTCCCCCGGATTCCAGATAGGCAAGACAGGCTTCGGTGGTCACGGTGAATCCCGGCGGCACCGGAAGTCCGATCCGCATCATATCGGCCAGGTTGGCCCCCTTTCCGCCGAACAGCCCCCGGACCGCGCCCCAGGAGCCCCCGGCCGCCGCCTGGGCCTCATCGACTTCATCGAACGGGTATACCCACTTCTTTCCTGCCATGTTGACCTCCATCGGTTGTGTTGCCGGCCTTTCCCGGCCGGTGCGATTTGGTAAGAAATCCGTCTGCTTCCGGCGGTTGACTTTGTGGTTTGCGCAGGATAAGAAAGCCGTCGTTATCTATGCGAATATCTTTCCGCTGGCTTCAAGCCATTCTAATAACACGCTGCCGTGATCGTACAAAATTTTCTCTTTCCGCGAAACACCTAAAACGAGGTGGGCGAAAACCGCCATGCCGCAACACGGATAAAAGGAGCCGCCATGCCCAAACGAGAGGACATCCGGAAGGTGCTGATCATCGGATCCGGGCCG
The DNA here is from genome assembly GCA_964409825.1 of uncultured Desulfobacterales bacterium. Taxonomy (GTDB): domain Bacteria; phylum Desulfobacterota; class Desulfobacteria; order Desulfobacterales; family CAFBRK01; genus JAIPEL01. The sequence goes on from CAYPFH010000023.1 coordinate 25,211, forward strand.
ATCATCATCGGCCAGGCGTGCGAATTCGACTATTCCGGCACCCAGGCCTGCAAGGCCCTGAGGGGTCTGGGCTATGAGATCATCCTGGTGAACTCGAATCCGGCCACCATCATGACCGATCCGGAAATGGCCGATTTTACCTATATCGAACCCCTGAACCTGCGCGTGCTCACCGACATCATCGAAAAAGAGCGGCCCGACGCCCTGCTGCCGAATCTCGGCGGCCAGACCGGCCTCAATCTTTCGTCGGAACTGGCCCGCACCGGGGTGCTGGACCGATTCGGCGTGAAGCTGATCGGGGTCAACATCGATGCCATCCAGCGGGGGGAAGACCGAACCGCATTTAAAGAAACCATGGAGCGGCTGGGCATCGAAATGCCGAAAAGCCGGACGGTGACCACGGTCGAAGACGCCGAGGCCGTTGCCGAATGGCTCGGCTATCCGGTGGTCATCCGCCCCGCCTACACCATGGGCGGCACCGGCGGCGGACTCGTCTACAACCGGGAAGAGCTGCTCACCGTCGCCCAGCGGGGGCTGTCGGCAAGCCTGGTCAACCAGGTCCTCGTGGAAGAATCGGTGCTGGGCTGGGAGGAGCTGGAACTCGAAGTGGTCCGGGACTCGAAAAACCAGATGATCACGGTCTGCTTCATCGAAAACGTGGATGCCATGGGCGTTCACACCGGAGACTCCTTCTGCACCGCACCGATGCTGACCATCGACGCCGGGCTCCAGCACCGGCTCCAGGAATATTCCTACCGCATCGTCGAAGCCATCGAGGTGATCGGCGGCACCAACATCCAGTTCGCCCACGATCCGAAAACCGGCCGGGTGGTGGTCATCGAAATCAACCCCCGCACTTCGCGTTCCTCGGCTCTGGCCTCCAAAGCCACAGGTTTTCCCATCGCCATGATCTCCGCGATGCTGGCCGGCGGCCTGACCCTGGATGAAATCCCTTATTGGCGGGATGGGACTTTGGACCGGTACACCCCTTCAGGAGACTACGTGGTGGTCAAGTTCCCCCGGTGGGCCTTTGAAAAGTTCAAGGGGGTCGAAGACCGGCTCGGCACCCAGATGAGAGCCGTGGGCGAGGTCATGAGCATCGGCAAAACTTACAAGGAGGCTTTCCTGAAGGCGGTCCGATCCCTGGAAAGCAACCGGTACGGCCTTGGCTTCGCCAGGAATTTTCATGAAAAAACCCTGGACGACCTGATGGGAATGCTTCGGTTTCCCACCAGCGAGCGGCAGTTCCTTATGTACGAGGCCCTTCGCAAAGGCGCCTCCGTAGAGAAACTCTACGAACTGACCCACATCAAGCCCTGGTTTATCGAGCAGATGAAAGAGCTGGTCGACCTGGAGGAGGAAATTCTTTCCCACCGGGGCGGAAGCCTCCCCGATGAACTGCTGGACAGGGCCAAGAAAGACGGATTTTCCGACAAGTATCTTTCCTTTCTCGTCCAGGCGCCCGAAGCCGACATCCGCCGGCAGCGGACCGCCCTTTCCATTGTTCAGTCCTGGGAGCCCGTGCCGGTCAGCGGCGTCAAAGAGGCCGCCTATTACTATTCCACCTACAACGGAGATGGAGAAGACCGGATCCCGATCGGCGCCCGAAAAAAAATCATGGTCCTGGGGGGCGGTCCGAACCGAATCGGCCAGGGAATCGAATTCGACTACTGCTGCGTCCACACCGCATTGGCCATCCGGGAGGCCGGATTCGAATCGATCATGGTCAACTGCAACCCGGAGACCGTCTCCACCGACTACGACACCTCCGACAA
>CAYPFH010000024.1:0-25928 GCA_964409825.1 uncultured Desulfobacterales bacterium
TCACCTATCAATTTTCTTCTTCATGCTCTTCATGTCCTTCATGGTAAAACCTTTTTCCTGTCCTCTCATATGAAACTTCGCTCGAAGCCGTGGTTTTTCGTAGGGCACGGCGTCTCTGCCGTGCCGATGTGAACGGCATCAGTCTTCGCTATTCGAGCTACGCCGCGACAGGCAGAGGCCGTTCACAACATAGGCTGAGACTCGACAAAAGTTTCACGGTTGATCAAACTGGTTGGTCGGCTCAGGCCAAAAAATTCCGATAGAATTCCTTCCGGGAAACCCTGAACCCCGAACCCTGAACGCCGCGCCAGAGGCGGGGCTCGTATGAAACTTCCCCCGAAGCCGGGGTTTTACGGTGCAGCGCTTCCCATGAAAATCAAAGTCCGCTCCCTTGTCAAGAAATTATGGGGTTTGCTTCCGAAGGGGCATTCCGGCAAGCCCTTTCGGCGGCCGACCGACCGGATGGAAAGTCGACCGGCCGCAAAAAGGGCCTTTTGCACGCAGCCGGAAAAGCCCGGCGGGGGGATGTCAGGTGGTCACCTTCTCCTCCTGGTCCTGCGAAACCCGATCGCCTTCCGGCACAAAGGCGGTGTCCATCGCCTCTTCGATCCGGTCGACCGGCACAAAGAGCATCGTGTTGCGTACCTCGTCGGGCAGGTCGTCCAGGTCCTTTTCGTTTCGCTGGGGCAGAATCACCGTGGTCAATCCGGCCCGGTGCGCCGCCAGGATCTTCATCTTGATCCCGCCCACCGGCAGCACCCGGCCCCGCAGCGTGACCTCTCCGGTCATTCCCACGTCGCCCCGCAGCGAACGGCCGGAGTAGAGGCTGGCCATCGCCATCACCATGGCCAGACCGGCGGAAGGGCCGTCTTTGGGGATGGCCCCGGCCGGCACGTGGACATGAACGTCATAGGCGGCAAAATCCTCGGCATCGACCAAAAGGGTGTCCGCCTTGGAGCGAACGTAGCTGTGGGCGATCTGGGCGCTTTCACGCATGACGTCCCCCAGGTGGCCGGTCAGGGTCAGGTTTCCCTTCCCCTTCATCCGCGTGGCCTCGACAAAGAGAATGTCTCCGCCGAAGGCGGTCACCGCAAGGCCGGTGGCGATACCGGGAATTTCGATGTTCTCGGAGTCTTCGGCTTCGAACCGCTCCTTTTTCAGAAACTCCCGCACCATTTCCGGCGTGACCAGCACATGGGACCATTCTTCTTCGGTCACTTTCACGGCGCACTTGCGGCAGACCGATCCGATCTGCCGTTCGAGGTTTCTGACGCCGGCTTCCCGGGTGTAGTCCCGTACGATCTTTCGCAGGGCATCTTCCGTGAAGCTGATCTCTTCATCGCGCAGCCCGTGCCAGCGAACCTGACGCGGTACCAGGTGGCGCTGGGCGATCTTGACCTTCTCGTACTCGGTGTATCCATCGAGCTGGAGAATCTCCATCCGGTCTGCCAGGGCCGGCGGAATGGTCTCCAGCTGGTTGGCAGTGGTGATGAAAATCACTTCGCTCAGGTCAAAATCGACGTCCAGATAATGGTCCCGGAACGCGTGGTTCTGGGCGGGATCGAGCACCTCCAGCAGGGCGCTGCTGGGGTCCCCGCGCCAGTCGTTTCCGATCTTGTCGACTTCGTCGAGCATGAATACCGGGTTCCGGGTGCCGGCCCGCTTGACGGCCTGGATGATCCGCCCCGGCATGGCACCGATATAGGTCCGGCGGTGGCCGCGGATCTCGGCCTCGTCCCGCATCCCGCCCAGGCTCATCCGGGTGAACTTCCGGTTCAACGCCCGGGCGATGCTTTGACCCAGACTGGTCTTTCCGACGCCCGGCGGCCCGGCAAAGCAGAGAATGGCCCCCAGCGGCTGGTCCGGCCGATCTTCATCGGGTTCGGAGACCCCGCGCTCTCTGGCCAGTTTGCGCACCGCAAGATATTCCACGATCCGTTCCTTGATCTCCTCGAGCCCGTAATGATCCCTGTCCAGCACCTGCCGTGCATGGTCGATATCGGTCCGGTCCTCGCTGGTCTCGTGCCAGGGAAGCTCCAGGAGCCAATCCAGGTAGGTCTTGATGACCGAATACTCGGCCGATTGGGGAGACATCGCCGCCAATCGCTTCAATTCCCGCTCGGCCTCCTTTTTGGCTTCCGGGGGCAGATCCGCCTCCTCGATCCGATCGCGGTAGCCGTCGGCCTCGGATTCGTTCTCTTCGGATTCGCCCAGCTCCTTTTGAATCGCCTTGAGCTGCTGGCGCAGGTAATACTCCCGCTGGGCTTCGCCCATTTTTTCCTTGGCTTCGGACTGGATTTTGCGGCCGAGACTCAGGACCTCCTTTTCCCGGGACAGATGCTCGATGAGCAGGCGGATCTTTTCCTTGACCGCATTTTCCTCCAGGAGCCGTTGGGCCTGCTCGATCTCGATCCCCGCGTTGGTCGCCACCAGATGGACCAGGTAAGCCGGGTCCTTTATCTGGGCGAGAAATTCTCCGGCTTCCTTGGGAAAATTGGGCGACAGACCGACCACCTCCTGGGCAAGATCCCGCAGGCTTCGAAACAGGGCGTCCGTCTCCAGATCCTCGTCCTTTTCTTCCGGAGCAGGAGCGACTTTCGCTTTCAAATAGGGCGTGTCGCCGATCCAGTATTCGATGCGGAAGCGCGCAAGACAGCGAACGATCACCTGAAGCCCGTTTTCCGCGTTCCCGGATACGTGATCGAGACGTGCAATGGTTCCCACCTCATAGGTCTGACCCGGTTTGGGCTCTTTGATTTTCGGATCACGCATGGCCACAAGACCGACCAGCCTGTCGCCCTGGAAGGCTTCCTGAACCAGCTTGACCGACCGCTCGATGCCGACAGCCAGGGGAAGCACGGTCCCTGGAAAGGCCACCGTATTTCTAAGGGGCAGAATCGGAAGCTGCTCGGGTAGATTTTCGTATTCGGCGCCGGGTTCGCTTTCGCCGGCATCGCCGAACATATTGATACGATCCTTCATAAATCACCTTTCCTTTTGGTATAGGACAGCGCCGTCATCAAAGATCGGCCTCCGTCACATTACTAATATCTTCTTGGATTAATAATAATTACACTTTATTTAATGTAAAGATTCGTTGCATCAAAGCCCCGGAATCATCGCTTCACTAAGAAAGAAACCAGTCACCGTAGGATTGTCAACTCATCGGGACGCCATTCGGATGTCAGCCCTGTCGCATTGCGCCTTGGTAAATGGTCATTTTCCATGGACCAGCCGGAAAATGCAATTGAGTTGAAAACTTTCATGGAAATCTTGAAATGACGGATAGAGCGGAGGAAGGACCGGCCATCGACATCAGCCACGTCTGGTTTTCCTACAACAGCCAGGAGGTGCTCAGGGACGTCTCTTTGCAGGTGGCCCGGGGAGAGTTCATGGCCATGATCGGCCCAAACGGCGGCGGAAAGACGACCCCGCTGAAAATCATGCTGGGGCTGCTCGAACCGGATCAGGGAGAGGCCAGGGTTCTTGGCCTTCCCTCGAAAAAAGCCGCACCCCGCATCAGGCATCGGGCCGACACGGTCATCGGGGTGATCTGGGCGGTCGGAATGGCCAGCGGTATCATCCTGATCGATCTTTCCCCGGGCTACAACGTCGACCTGATGAGCTACCTCTTCGGAAGCATTCTGGCGGTGCCCGGTACCGAGTGCCCCGAGGCTGTTCAAACGAAACGGAATTTTGGCAGTCCCTGAAAGTGTATGGGGGGCTTCTTTCGAAGCCCCCCATACGGTCATGGAGAAAGGAGGGAGAGAGGCTGATGCCACTCGATTTCTGCCTAACATACCACTTTGTGGCATGTCAAGGCCTTTTTTGGAAATTGTCACAATTACCTTCATTTCCGGCCGCCAAGGGGACCCCGGGGAAATGATCCGTCTCGGCGATGAAAACGGCTGCATGACAATCCCCATAAAAAGAAAGGAAAAAGTTTGATTTTATGTCACATTGTGGTAATAAAATCGCTCGTATGAATCCGGAAGAGTTTTCCAGAATCCGAGTCTATCTGAAAAAAACCCAGCGGCAGCTTGCTGCCCTGCTGGGGACGTCCGTCAAGGCGGTGCAAAGCTTCGAACAGGGGTGGCGGAACATCACCCCCCATGCGGAGCGCCAACTCCTGTTTCTGCTGTCCGCCGCCGCGCAGACCAACAGCGAAAAATCCTGCTGGCAGGTCCGCAAATGCACCGGGGCCATGAAACAGCAGTGCCCGGCCTTCGAATTTCACCAGGGCCGCCGCTGCTGGTTCGTCAACGGAACCATCTGCCGGGGAAAAGCGGCCAAAAGCTGGCCTGAAAAAATGGTCAAGTGCCGCAAATGCTCGTTTTTCCAATCAGTAATGCCTGAAGGGGTGCTCCTTTCTACCCCTTGACCTGCCATCTCCAGGAATTCAAACAGCGAAAAGAACTATGAACTATCAACGGCTCACCTTTGAAAACGCGCACGGTGACAAGCTCTCGGGCCGACTCGACCTTCCGGTGGACGGCGAGCCGAAGGCCTATGCCGTCTTTGCCCACTGTTTTACCTGCACCAAAAACGTAAAGGCGGTGGCCAACGTCAGCGCCGCCCTGACCCGAAAGGGGCTGGCGGTGCTCCGATTCGACTTTACCGGGCTGGGGACCAGCGAGGGGGATTTTTCCGAGACGAACTTTTCCTCCAACGTGGCGGACCTGGTGGCCGCCGGAAAATTTCCGGTACGCCGGTTCGGTGATCGCCGAGTGGGCCGCCAAGTATCTGCCCCGGATGGCCGAATCCGAGCACGAAAAGGATCCCTCCGACAATCGCGTCGTTGTACGGACCGGAAAATCCGGCTTCACCACCGAAGTGCTGGCAAACGGACACAGCCTCACCGCAGACGAGCCCGAATCGGTCGGCGGCGCCGACTTAGGGCCGTCTCCTTACGAATTGCTGCTGGCCGGCCTGGGCGCCTGCACGGCCATGACCCTTCGGATGTACGCCGACCGGAAATCGCTTCCCCTGGAGTCGGTCACCGTTCGGTTGGCCCATAAAAAAATTCATGCAGAAGACTGCAAAAACTGCGAGACGAGATCCGGCGAACTCGACCGGATCGAACGCGAACTCGAACTGACCGGTCCGCTGGACGAAAAGCAGCGGCAGCGGATGGTCGAAATCGCCGACAAGTGCCCGGTCCACCGGACCCTGACCTCGGAGATATCGATTACGACCACACTCGGAAAATCCGGAGAAAAAACGTGAGTACGCCTCCAGTAGATCGGGCGGCTTCTGCGGGGGGGTGGAGACATTCTATTGCTTCATAACTCAACTTTCGGGATTCATGATACCGGGAAATGAATATTTAAATTCTATAAGCGTCGAACCGAATAATGACATATCAGAAAGGGACCCTTTTATTCCGCACGGGTCCGCCATCCACCAACCAGCATCCAGCATCCAGCATCCAGCCTACCGCCAGAACCCGCGAAGATGGTGCACCGGGCCGCGTCCCTTTCCGATGCTGTATCCGGCGCCGGCCCTGGACCACCTCATCCACCCCTCCTCGCCTCCTTTTGCTTTCGTTTCATCGATAGCCCTTCGAATGTCGCCGTGCGCCTTTCGTCGGGTCGCTGATCTCAAGATTCGCTAGCCAACTATTATCTTGAACCTAACGAAGGGCTAATTCTCGAAAATTAGCCTTAAAAAAATTTGAAGCGCTGCATGAATTCGGTTCACCGATCAAAAGGAAACAGCTTTGGAAACGTTTATTCGCAATCGACCCTATACCGGCCCCGTAAGGGCTGTGGTTTTTGACTGGGCCGGAACAGCCGTGGACTACGGCAGCATCGGGCCCGTAGCCGTGTTTTTGAAGGTGTTCGAGCAGTTCGGCGTTCCGGTGACCGCAGCCGAAGCACGTCGGTTCATGGGCCTGGCCAAGAAGGACCACATCCGGGAAATGTGCCGCATTCCTTCGGTAAAAGAGCGCTGGGCAGCGCATCATGGCAGAGCGCCGGAAGCAGCCGACGTCGATCGAATGTACCGGGAAACCGAGCGGCAGATGGTGGCTGCGGTCGCAGACACCGCCGTCCCGATCGAAGGGCTGCTGGACGCAGTCAGCGCGCTGCGGAATCGCGGCATCCGCATCGGTTCATCCACCGGCTATACGGCGCCGATGATGGCCGAGTTGGTGCCGGCGGCGGCGGCCGGAGGCTATTCGCCCGATGTTGTCATTTGCTCTTCGGATGTCCCTGCCGGCCGGCCCTATCCCTGGATGTGCTTTTTAAACGCCGTCGAGCTGGAAATCTATCCGCTGGAAGCGATGGTGAAAATCGGCGACACGATCAGCGACATCGCCGAAGGCCTCAATGCCGGCATGTGGACGATCGGGTTGACCCGGACCGGAAACGAGTTGGGTCTGACGGAAGAAGAAACACGAAGCCTTCCTTCTTCAGCGCTCGACCAGCGGCTGACCGAAATCCGCCGTCGATTCGAGGAAGCCGGCGCCCATTATACCGCCGAGGGCATCTGGGCCGTAATGCCTCTCATCGATTCGATCAATGACCGCCTGGCAAGGGGGGAGCAACCCTCTTTTTCAAGCCCGGATTTTCGAAAAACAAAGCAACCCTAACCACGGGCTAACGGCAATGGCTTCATGATGCCGTATGCATCGTCTTTGACAGCCGCCGAAACGAGTCTTCTCACAATTACGAAAAAAGGGGTTTCGTATGCTCAGGCTTGAAAATCTATCCAAGCACTTCGGCTCGGTCAAAGCCGTCGACCGGGTCCATTTGACCTTCCGCCCCGGCTCGATGGTGGGCATCATCGGCCGCTCCGGCGCCGGAAAATCCACGCTGCTGCGGCTGATCAACCGCCTGCTCGATCCGACCGCGGGTCAAATCAGGTTCGAAGAAACCGATATCGGGGCCCTGAGGGGAAAAGAACTGCGCAGGTGGCGGGCCCGCTGCGCCATGATCTTTCAGCAGTTCAATCTTTCCAACCGCCTGGATGTGCTCACCAATGTCCTGGTCGGACGTCTGGGATACCACCGGACCCTGCCGACCCTGTTCCGGCTCTTTTCCAGGCAGGAAAAAGCCATGGCCATCCACGCCCTGGAGCGCCTGGACATGGCCCAGACCGCCCTCCAGCGGGCGGACACCCTTTCCGGGGGCCAGCAGCAGCGCGTGGCCATCGCCCGCGCCCTGGTCCAGGAGCCACTGCTTATGCTGGCAGACGAGCCCATCGCATCCCTGGATCCGCATAACGCGGCAAAGGTCATGGAAGGCCTGAAGGAGATCAACCAGGAGTTCGGTATCACGGTGATCTGCAACCTGCATCACCTGAGCACCGCGCGCACCTACTGTAACCGGATCTTGGGCATGCAGTCCGGCCGGATCGTCTTCGACGGAACGGCCGAGGAGCTCAACCGCCGGAAGATGATCGAAATCTACGGCTCCGACAGCGGAAGCGAAGAGCTTCAACAGGCCTTCGGCCATGCCGCGGCCCGGCCGGTGGAAGCCCGGGCAGTCGCTTGCTAGCGTTGTCGGCGCCCCCAGCCGGCAGCCGCCGTTACAGGAAACGCGGATCCGGAATCGGCCGGGGCGTTTGTCCGAGAAAAGGATCTTTTTTCAAAACCAGAGGAAACATCCCACCCTGCAAATCAAAGGAGGAAACACCATGAAAACGTGGAAAAAAATGCTGTCCACCGGTATCGTGGTCTGCTGTCTGCTGGCGGTCTATGCCTCTCCGGTCGCTGCCGACACATGGAGAAGCGAATATCCGGAGCTTACCATCGGGGTGATCACCGAGGAAAACGCCGAAGACCGCGCCAAGCGCTGGCAGCCGTTTATAGACTACCTGGAAAAAGAGCTCGACGTCCCGGTAAAATGGCGGGAAGCCACGGACTATGCAGGCGTCATCGAAGCGTTGAAGGCCAAAAAAATACAGCTCGCCTGGTTCGGCCCCGCTTCCTTTGCAAGGGCCTGGATCGTAACAAACGGGGCGGCCGTTCCGCTGGCCGCCGAAATCGACAAGGACGGCGGCTTCGGCTATTTCGGGGTGATCATCGTCAAAAAGGACAGCCCCTTCCAGTCGGTTCAAGACCTGAAGGGAAAGCGCTTCGGGTTTGCCGACCCCAATTCCACCTCCGGCTACCAGGCGCCCAAGTTCTTTCTTTCTGAGGACGGGTATGAACCGGAGAAGTTTTTCGGAGCGACCACCTTTTCCGGAAGCCATGAAAACAGCGTCAAGATGCTCTACGAAGGGCAGTTCGACGCCGTGGCCACCTGGTGGACCAACGAACAAAAATCGAATATGAGCCGCATGGAGGTAAAGGGGATGATCGAGCCCAACGGCTACCGCATCATCTGGAAGTCCCCCCGGCTGCCCTCTGACCCATTCACCGTGCCCTCCTGGCTGCCCGAGAAAATGATCCAAAACATCCAGACCACGCTCCTGGCGATGCCGTTCAAGGATCCGGAGGCTTTCAAGGCGCTGATGGGCGGATCCCAGCGCTTCGCCAAGGTGTCGCTGGACGACTACGAGCCCGTGATTCGCTTCGTCAAGGCGAATTTGAAACAGCGAAAAGGCGGATAGGCCAAAGCTCCCACAAGCATCGAGCCGTCATCGATTCATGACGGCTCGATGTTGATGGGGGCGCGACAACGAAAGCTCTTTGAACCCATGGAAGAAAAAAATTCGGAGACCCGCCACCCGTTGGAAGACTTCCTGCAGGCCGAAGATCGCATCAAGCGCGCAAAGCGCAGGCAGAACCTGATCTTTGCAGCGGTATTTCTGCTGGCCCTGATCGGCTCCTGCATCGTCGGCGAGGTCGACATTCCGGAATTCGTCGAAGGGTTTCCAGCCTTTTTCAACTACTTCGGCGAAACCCTCCCGGAGATCGGGGTGGCAACGGCGCCCGGCGACATTGCCGACTGGTACTGGGGCATCGAGCGGTGGCTGCTTCTGCTGTGGGATACGATTCTAATCGCGTTTCTGGCGACGTTGTTCGGGTTTGCCGGCGCTTTTGCCTTATGCTTTCCGGCCGCCCGGAACCTCAACGCCGACTACTTCACCTATTTCGTCTGCCGCCGGGTCCTGGAATTCTGCCGCTCGGTGCCCGAACTGGTGTTCGCCCTTATCTTCGTGTTCTCCTTCGGAATCGGACCGCTTCCGGGGGTTCTGGCCATTGCGCTCCACAGCTGCGGTGCACTCGGCAAACTGTTTTCGGAAATCAATGAAAACGTCGACTTGGGCCCGGCCGAGGGGGCGGCCGCCGCCGGCGGCAATTGGTTTCAAAAAATCGCCTATGGCGTGGCGCCCCAGGTCTTTCCGAATTTCATGAGCTACACGCTGCTTCGGTTCGAAATCAACGTCCGCGCGGCCTCGGTGGTCGGTTTCGTCGGCGCCGGAGGCATCGGCCAGGAGCTGATGACCGTCATCCGCCAGTTCATCTACCAGGACATCAGCGCCATCGTGCTGATGCTCGTTCTGACCGTCATTTTGATCGACATCTCATGCGAAAAACTTCGCCATAAGGCGATCGGAGACGTCAACGCCGTATGAGGAGCCGATAGATGGATACAGACATCCGCGCAGCGGCCGCAGTCCTGCCGGCGGCCTTTCACGTTGCCCCATCAAAGCGTCTTCGATTTTGGTCGGTATGGTCGGGATTGTTTCTGTTCACCCTTTACTGCCTCTATACGCTCGGTTTTTTCGATCTCACCCGCCTTGTCGCCGGCTTCGAAAAGCTCTTCGGGGTGGTGGGCTTCATGCTTCCGCCCAATGCCCGCAGCAGAATCGTGGTATTTCTCTACGCCATGCTGGAAACCGTGGGAATGGCGTTTCTCGGCACGCTGCTCGCTTCTCTGGCGTCGGTGCCACTGGGGTTTTTGGGCGCCAAGAATGTGGTCTCGAACCGAACCTTTCATTTCGCGCTTCGCCGGTTCGTCGATTTTCTCAGAGGGATCGACGCGTTGATTTGGGCCCTGGTATGGATCAACGTGGTGGGGCTCGGCCCTTTCGCCGGAATTCTCGCCATTGCAGTAACCAACACCGGCGAATTGTCCAAACTCTTCTCGGAAGCCATCGAAAATGTAGACAGAAAGCCCATAGAAGGCGTTCGGTCGTGCGGGGCCGACGCCGTGCAGACCATCCGGTTTGCGATTTTGCCCCAGGTCTTTCCGGTAATTCTGTCCAATTCCCTTTACTATTTCGAATCCAACACCCGCTCGGCCACCATATTAGGCATCGTCGGAGCCGGCGGCATCGGCCTGCAGCTCGCAGACCGGATCCGGGTAATGGCCTGGGATCAGGTGTCTGTCTTGATTATCATGATTCTGATCACGGTCTACATCATCGATGCCCTTTCCAATCGGATTCGGCGGCATTTCATTTGAAAGGATCGGCAATGGATACAATCCGCATGGTCATGTTCGACCTGTCCGGAACGACTGTATTCGATGACAACGAGGTGAGGGACTGCCTGTACCATGCGGCAAAAGAGTTCGATCTTCAGGTCTCGCCAGAGGAAATCACCGACCTGCTCGGTGTCAACAAAATCCACCTGTATCAGTATCTCATTGCCCGAAACCGCGGCAGCGGCTTCGCGTTCAAAGATCTCGAACAGCGCGCCGATCCGACCACCGAACCTCTGGCCGTGAAAATTTTCACCCGCTACGAACAGATCATGATCGCCCACTACAAAGAATCGGTTCGGGAAATTCCCGGCGCTGCGGATACCTTTCGGTGGTGCCATGAAAACGGCATCAAGGTGGCCACCGACACCGGCTTCCACGGTAAAATCACCGACGCCATCATGGACGGCCTCGGCTGGCTCCGGGACGGACTGGTGGACTGCTCGGTTCACGTGGAATGCATTTCCGGCCAGCGGGGCCGGCCCGCACCATACATGATTTTTCATGCGATGGAGCAGCTCAACATCCAGAGCGTCGGGCAGGTGATCAAGGTGGGCGACATGGCCGCCGACATGCTCGAAGGCAGAAACGCCGGCTGCCGGGGGGTGGTGGGCGTACTGAGCGGATGCAGCCCCGTCAGGGTCTGGGGAAAAATCTGGCATACCCACATCATCGACAGCGTTGCAGACCTGCCGCAGCTGATCGAATCCGAGTTTTTCTAGAGTACCGATGGAAATCGACAGTGCAAACGCCGCGGTCATGACCGCCCAGCGCCGCCCCCTCGAAATGATCCGCTATCGGCTTCCGGCACTGGAGCCCGGATCGCTTCTGGTTCGGGTCACCTGCTGCACCATTTGCGGATCGGACATCCACTCCTGGTCCGGGCGCCGCTCAAGCCCGGTGCCGGTGATCCTGGGCCACGAAATCGTGGGCACCATTCTCGCCATGGGCAGCGGGGTGCAAACCGATTCCGGCGACCGGAGCCTTTCCATCGGAGATCGGGTCACCTGGACCATCACGGACAGCTGCGGCAAATGCTACTATTGCCGGGAAAAGCGCCTTCCCATGAAATGCCGGCGGCTGAAAAAATACGGTCATGACAGCTGCAAAGCCCCTCCCCACCTGGTCGGAGGCTTTGCCGAGGCCTGCTACATCGGCCCGGGCACCTGCGTCGTCAAGATTCCGGACGAAATTTCCGACACGGCGGCGGCCCCGGCAAACTGCGCGCTTGCCACGGTGGCCGCCGGCTGGGAGGCCGGACAAATCCGCCCGCTTGACAACGTGCTCATCCAGGGCGCGGGCGCTTTGGGCGTCTATGCCGCGGCGCTGGCCGCCTATAGCGGCTGCCGGCGCATCATCGTCACCGATGTGGACAAACGACGGCTGGAGTTTGTTCAGGCGTTCGGGGCAACCGACACGATCCATGTCGAAGGCATGGATCAAGATGCGCTGGCCGGCAGGGTGCGAAAACTGACCGGGGGGTTCGGCGTCGACTGCGTCCTTGAGGTGGCCGGCACCCCGGAGCTCATCCCTGCGGGGCTTGCCTGCCTCCGAATCGGGGGTCGATACGTGGAGATTGGAAACTCCTTTCCCGGCGCCCGCTTTTCCTGCGATGCGTCGGACATCGTTTGGCGCCGGCTGACGATCACCGGAATTCACAATTACGACACGGTGCATCTGCAGCAGGCAGTCGATTTTCTGGCCGCAACGGTCGGCAGGTTTCCCTTCGAGCGAATCGTGACTCACCGCTTTTGCCTGGAAGACATCAACGAGGCGCTCAAGACCGCCGCATCGGGCGAGGCTGTCCGGGTGGCCGTAATCCCGGAATGAAAGGCGCCGGCCGACCGGCAAAAAAGCGTCATATGAAGAATTCGGAATCGATCCCAAAGGACACAGGAAGATGACAGCTGAATACCTTCCCGACAATCCCTATCTTTTGCTGACTCCCGGCCCGCTGAGCACGACCAAGACCGTCAAGGCGGTCATGCTTCGGGACTGGTGCACCTGGGACGACGACTATAACCGGATCGTCGAACAGATCCGCCGCACCCTGGTCGAATTGGCCGCGAAAAGCGACGGCTATAGCGCCGTTCTCATGCAGGGAAGCGGCACCTTTGCCGTGGAGTCGACGATCACCACCGCGGTTCCGGCCGATGGAAAGCTGCTGGTCCTGGCCAACGGCGCCTACGGGCGGCGCATCGCTGAAATCGCAAGCCGGATCGGCATCGCCTGCATCGTGCACGATTCCGGCGAAATCGCCCCCCCGGACATCGAAAGGCTGGATCAGCACCTGGCCAACGATCCGGCGGTCACCCATGTAGCCGCGGTCCACTGCGAAACCACCACCGGCATGCTCAACCCGGCAGAAGCAATCGGCCGCGTCGTTCGGTCAGCAGGACGGATATTCATTCTGGACGCCATGAGCAGTTTCGGCGCAATTCCGATGGACATGGACGACGTTGGCGCAGACTACCTGATCAGCAGCGCCAACAAATGCATTCAGGGCGTGCCGGGGTTCGGTTTTGTGATTGCAAAAAGCTCGACGCTCGAAAAAACCCGGGGCCAGGCCCGAAGCCTGAGCCTCGACCTTTTCGATCAGTGGCAGGCCATGGAAGAAGGCGGCGGCAAGTGGCGGTTTACTTCTCCCACCCATACGGTGCGCGCCTTTCACCAGGCCCTTGCCGAGCTTGAGGCCGAGGGCGGCATCGCCGGGCGCTTTGAGCGGTACCGGAACAATCACCGGACCCTGGTTGAAGGCATGACCCGCCTCGGCTTTTCTCCGCTTCTGCCCGAAGCGCTTCAGTCGCCGATCATTACGGCTTTTTTGAATCCGGCTGCGCCCGGCTACGATTTTCACCGGTTTTATGAAAGCCTCAAACAGCGCGGATTCGTGATCTACCCCGGGAAGGTGACCGACCGGGAGACGTTTCGGATCGGCAACATCGGAGATGTGCATGGCGAGGACATCGAGCGGCTGCTCGCGGCGGTAGAAGAATCGATTTTCTGGAGATAAATGCGCTGACGCGCGCGTATCAATGGCGGCTTCGCCGCCGGCGCCTTGGCAAAACGGGGAATCCGGATCAACGAAGAAGTCCGGTCCGGGGAGGCCTGAGACGAGCCAGCACTGGCTATTTATCGGAAAGACTCTCAAGAGAAAAGGTTCCGTCGGGGGGATCGCGAAGCCAGTTTTTGATCGCATCCCTGATTTTCCGGACCTTTCGGCGTTTTTCTTCGGCCGTGCCCTCGACCTTGGCCGGATCCGGAAAGGGCCAGTGCCAACGTTTTGTAATTCCTGGAAATATCGGGCACTTTTCTTCGGAATCCTTGCACACGGTAATGACATGGTCGAAGAGCGCCCCTTCCTTGAAAAGCCTAAAAACGCTCTGGGGCTTTTGGTCGGAAAGGTCGAACCCTTCCTCTTTCATCACCTCGACCACCAGCGGATTCACATATCGGGCCGGTTCCAGCCCGGCGCTTTCGACCCACAATCGATCCCCGGCCAATTCCTTCAAATAGGCTTCGGCAATCTGGCTGCGTCCGCTGTTGTGCTGGCAGATGAAGAGAACACGGATTTTTCGGCTCATGGATGCCTCCTTCGCACAACTTACGTACACAACGGCTGTTACGATCGTGTTAGGCCCCGGTTAAAATTCGGTGCGGCCGGTCATGACAGGAAACGAATCAACAAGACCGATTATTCTGCGTTTACCCGGCACGGATCCACCAACCAGCAACCAGCATCCAGCATCCAGCATCCAGCCTACCGCCAGAACCCGTGAAGATGGTGCACCGGGCCGCGTCCCTTTCCGATGCGGTATCCGGCGCCGGCCTGGATCGCCTCGGTAAGATAGGCCTTGGCCTTTTCCACGGCGGCTTCGATCCCCTCCCCTGCCGCCAGAAGCGCGGCGATCGCCGATGACAGCGTGCACCCGGTGCCGTGGGTGTTTTCCGTTGCGATCCGCCGTCCCTCGATCCACCGCATCCGATTCTCTTCGGCCAGAAAGAGCAGATCGTCGCTGCGCTCCGATTCGCCGTGGCCGCCCTTGATCAGCACGCTTCTGCTCCCGAATTCGGCCAGGGCCCGGGCCGCGTCCTCCATCTCCTGGGGCCCTGAAATGGGCCGGCCAAGCAGGGCTTCGGCTTCGGGAAGGTTCGGCGTCGCCACCGCGGCCAGTGGAAACAGCTCGGCAGTGAGGGCTTCTGCGGCATCGTCCTGCAGCAGTCGGTCCCCGCTCTGGGCCACCATCACCGGGTCGACCACGATATTGGCCGCCCCGTGGCGATTCAGGGTCGCGGCCACGACATGAATCAACTCCGAGGAATAGAGCATCCCGATCTTGACCGCATCGGCGCCGATGTCCGAGAGGACCGCTTCGATCTGGGCCTGGGCAAACTCCGGGGGTACCGGGTGGATTCCGCTCACCCCCAGGGTATTCTGGGCGGTCAGCGCCGTGATCGCGGTCATGGCAAAGCCGCCCAGGGCCGAAATCGTCTTGATGTCGGCCTGGATCCCAGCGCCGCCGCCGCTGTCGGAGCCGGCAATTGCGAGCACCGTGTTGTATCGCTGTTCAGTTTCGGCTGTTTCACCTGCCATGGGCATTTTCTGGTTCCCTTTGTCTGTTGGTTATTATGGCACACCGTCCAATCGGTCGGATCCGTCGGATCGGTCCGATCGGACAAATAGACTGCTTAGGCAAAACCCCACCGGGATCGTTTGCTTACGTTATCCGGGCGAAATGGTCCCACCCCGTCTTTTCCAGGAGCATGGGCCGCCCTTCTGCATCGACCACCTCGAAAGCGCCCGGCTCGACGATCGTGCCGATCCGGTGAAGCGGCCGGCCGAAGGCCTCGGCAAAGGCGGCACAGATCCGATCCACGGCATCTGCGGATATCGTGCAAAGCAGGCAGTAGTCTTCCCCGCCGGTCAGTGCCCAGGCCGCCGAATCGCCGCGGTCAAATCTCGTGCAAAACGTTTTCAGCGCATCGGAGACCGGGATTTTTTCGGCAAGCAGCCGCACACCGACGCCGCTTTCTTCGGCGATGTGCCCGATGTCGCTGCTGAGTCCGTCGCTTACGTCGATGGCCGCGGTAACCCCACCGGCGGCGGCAAGCAGCCGGCCTTCTGCCAGATGCGGTTCGGGCCGCACATGGGCCCGCCGCAGCATCGACCACGGGGCTTCAGCGGCGTCGACGCCGTCGAGCAAAAGCTGCAGCCCGGCCCGGCTGTCGCCCAAATTGCCGGTGGCACATACGATGTCGCCGATGCGGGCCCCGCTTCGAAGCAGCATCTGCGCTTCGGGGACCGATCCGATCACGGTGATGTTGACCGTCAAATCGGCCCTGACACCGGTGGTGTCTCCCCCGAGAATGTTGACCTGGTGTTCTTCGGCCAGCAGCTTCATCCCATTGTAGAAGGCATCCAGGTAACCCAGCGGGCAGTCGTCCGGAATCGCCAGGCTGACGATCGCCTCCCGCGCAGTCCCGCCCATGGCGGCGATGTCGCTCAGATTGACGGCAAGGGACTTGTGGCCCAGTTCCTCTCCCGAGATCCGGTCCCGCAGAAAGTGAACCCGCTCAACCAGCATATCGGCGGTGACCAGGCCGATATGGTCCGGCTCGGTCCGGAAGGCGGCCGCGTCGTCTCCGATCGCCTGGACCACCCCCTCGGGACGGATCATGCAGCCCGTCTGGATCCGCCGGATGAAGCCGAATTCCCCGATCTGTTTCAGGCTCATTGTTTTAGGCTCGGAGTCTCTCCGAAAAGGGAATCCTTATCCGTAGTTATTGGTTTCCGATTCTCGTCATCCCGGCGAAAGCCGGGATCCAGTATGTTCGAATGTTTCTGGATGCCGGATCAAAAAAGCTTGCCCCGGACTCGATCCGGGGTCCGGCATGACGGCCCTGGAGTTGTTTTAAGTTTTGATCAAGCTTTAGATTGCCTGTTTCTCACTCCGGAGACGATTTGAAAAAGCTCCCGCGCGGCTTTTTCCGGATCGTCGGCCGATACGATGGCCGATACCACCGCGACGCCGTCGGCCCCGTGTCGAATCGCCGCTGCGGCATTTTTGGCATTCAGCCCCCCGATGCCGACCAGGGGAAGATCGACTGCCTCCCGGACCCGCCGGAGTCCCGCCAGTCCAAGGGCCGCAGCCGTGTCGGTCTTGGTGGGCGTGGCATAGATGGGGCTGACTCCGAGATAGTCCGCCCCGGCCTTTTCCGCCGCCACGGCATCGTCCACGGATTCTGCCGAAATCCCGATGATCTTATCCGGCCCCAAAATCTTCCGGGCCATGGCGATCGGCATATCCCGCTGGCCGAGATGAACCCCATCGGCGGAGACGGCCAGGGCCACATCGATGCGGTCATTGACGATCAATGGAATCTCCCGGTCCCGGAGCAGGCGTCGAACGGCCAGGGCCTCTTCGACAAACTCCCGGGTATCGACCCCCTTTTCCCGGAGCTGGACCACCGTCACCCCGCCTTGAATCGCCCAGCCCACCACTTCTGTCGTGGGGCGCCCCCTGGAAAGGCCCCGATCGGTGACCAGGTACAGCGTATAGTCGACGGTTTCCGGCTTCATCGGTCCTCTCTGATGCGGACCCCGGCCTGGAGCTTATCCGGCGTGATGGTAAACAGGGCGTCGATCAGGGAAACGGCGAAGCTTCCCGGCGCCGATGCGCTGTCTGCCGCTACCTCGCCGGCCAGCCCGAAGTAGGCCAGGGCGGTTGCCGCAGCACTGATCGGATCGTCGTCCACGGCGAGAAAAGCCCCGGTGATCGATGTCGCCATGCAGCCGGTTCCGGTGACGGTGCCCATCAGCGGATGGCCGTTTTTTACCCGGAGCGTGCGGCGGCCGTCGGTGACGAGATCTTCGGGGCCGGTAATGGCCAGCACCGTGCCGATTTCCCGGGCAAGAACCCGGGCCGCTTCGGCGGCGGCGGCGACCGAATGGATGGAATCAACCCCTTTGGTGCCCTCGGCCCCCTCTCCGAGGGCGAGCACCTCCGAAGCGTTTCCCCGGATCACCGCCGGGGTCGCCTCTGCAATGAGGGCCTTGGCGGAAACCGTCCGCAGCTGGGTGGCGCCGGCACCCACCGGATCGAGGATGATCGGTTTTCCAAGGGTCCTGGCCTTGCCGGCGGCGCGCAACATGCCGGCCACCCAGTCGTCGTTGAGCGTCCCGATGTTGAGTACCAGGGCGCCGGCAATGGCCACCATTTCCTCGACCTCGTTGGCCGCATGGGCCATCACCGGGGAGGCGCCCATGGAAAGAAGGGCGTTGGCCGTGGTGTTCATGACGACGTAGTTGGTGATGTTGTGAACGAGCGGCTTTTTCTCTCTTACCAGTGCCAGATTTCTGGCGGCGTTTTGGGCAAAATCGGTCATGACTTTTTTCTCCATTCTATTGATACCTTATAAAAATCTGCAGTATTTGCTGGGAGGCTTGGACGCTGGGAAGCCAGGAGGCTTAAAAAAACGAGCACCGTCTCTCTTTTCGACTCTCAGCCGAAACCGACACTTCAGCATCTCGTATGAAACTTCGCTCGAAGCCGGGGTTTTTGTAGGGCACGACCTCCGTGTCGTGCCTGCATGAACGGCACGGAGGCCGTTCACTACATCGGCTGAGGCTTCGGGGGAAGTTTCACGGTTGATCAAACTGATCGCTCTGGCGGTCAGCGGCGGGGCTGACATCCATTTTTCTTTTTCTGCTTCTTGCTTCCAAGCCTCCAGGCTTCCCAGTCTTCCGGCCTCCCGGCTTCCCCGCCTCCCAGCGGCCCGGACGGCTTCCGGGAACCGGTCCAAAAACAAAAAGGCCGTCCCTCTTCGAGGGGCGGCCGCCGATGAATACCTGATTTTCTTTTCCCTGCGCTGGCATTACCCAGATCAGGTTCTGCGGGTATGATCTCAGGCCGCTACCGCCACCCCGAAAGAATCGCTCATTTTGCTTTGACCGAAACGTATCGCCGGTTCGGCGATCTGTCAAGGCCCGCGCACGGGCTCTTTCCTTGCTTTTGGGTTGAAAATCGCTTATTTGCCGATTATCGGGTTTACGATGAAGATCGAGGCCGTTTGGGTAGGTGCCTAAGTGCTCGATGGCATAATTTCAGTGACGTATTTCAGATCAACGAATGCTCACCGCGGAGACGCAGATTGCGCAGAGAAAATCCTCAAAATCTCCTCTGCACATCCTCTGTGTTCTCTGCGTCTCGGCGGTGAAACCATCGTCACCATAATTACCTCCATCGTCGGCAGCCCGGCCGGTTGAAAGAAGCTTCCATGGAACACACCGCAATTTCCCGGTGCCCCTGGGCCGGAACAGACCCGCTCTATATCCGCTACCACGACGCCGAATGGGGCGTACCGGTCCACGACGACCGCAGGCTGTTCGAATTTATCGTCCTCGAAGGCGCCCAGGCCGGGCTGAGCTGGCTGACGATCCTCAAAAAAAGAGAGAATTACCGCCGGGCGTTCGACCGGTTCGAACCGGAAAAAGTGGCCCGATATGGGGAAGCGAAAATCGCCCGGCTCATGTCCGATCCGGGGATCGTCAAAAACCGCCGGAAGATCGAGGCGGCGGTGAACAACGCCCGGGCCTTTCTAAAAGTCCGGGAGGCGTTTGGCAGCTTCGGCCGATATATGTGGCAGTTCACCGGCGGCAGGCCGATTCAACACCGGTTTGAAACGATGGCGCAAGTGCCGGCCCGAACCCCGGAATCCGAGGCGATGAGCCGGGATTTGAAGCGCCGGGGATTCACTTTTGTCGGTCCGACCATCTGCTATGCCCACATGCAGGCCGTGGGCATGGTCAACGATCACCTGGTCGGCTGCTTTCGTCACCGGGAGGTGGCCGGCCTCGAAAAAACGGGCTGCGATCATTTCCGCCCTGCCTGAACCCTCCGAAAGGAAAGGAGGCACCGTGGAAGAGCCGAAAAGCCGCAAACCCGGGCCGCGCTGTGTTTTTTGCGGGGAGCGACATCAGGTCGGTTTTGTTTCCACGCGGCTGGCCGGGACAGACGGCGTTTCTTTAGAAACCGCCAAGTGGGCTGAAATCTTCGAACAGGAAGGATTTGAATGCTTCTACTTTGCCGGGGAGGTCGACCGCGCAGCGGAAGTCTCCTACCAGGTGCCCGAGGCGCATTTCATGCATCCGGAAATCCGGGATATCCACAAACATTGCTTCGGCGTCAAGCTTCGCAAGCGCGCCGTCACTGCCAAAATACACCAGATTGCCGAACGGCTCAAAGCCGAGATCTACCGCTTCATCCGCAAGTTCGGCATCGACCTTCTGGTGCCGCAAAACGCGTTGGCCATCCCCTTGAATATCCCCCTGGGCATCGCCATCACCGAGGTCATCGCCGAAACCGGCATACCGACCATCGCCCATCACCACGACTTTTTCTGGGAACGGAAGCACTTCTTAAGAAACGCGGTCTGGGACTACTTGAACATGGCCTTTCCGCCGCATATGCCCCAGATCAAGAATGTCGTAATCAACTCTTCGGCAGACAACCAGCTCAGTCTTCGCACCGGCATCTCGGGCCATATCATTCCGAATGTCATGGACTTCGACAACCCGCCGGCCCCGCTGGACGAATACGCCGCCGACGTCCGAAAGGCCCTGGACATCGCCGAAGACGATCTGCTGATCTTGCAGCCGACCCGGGTGGTCCAGCGCAAGGGAATCGAGCACGCCATCGAACTGGCCCACCGTCTGGGCCCCAAAGCGAAGCTGGTGATCTCCCATGCCTCCGGAGACGAAGGATACGGATACGAGCAGCGGGTCCGGGAGTACTCCAAGATCCTGAATGTGGACACCCGGTTCGTATCGGAAATCATCAACGAAAAGCGCGGCTATACCGAAACCGGCGAAAAGATCTACACCTTGTATGACATATACCCCCACGCCGATCTGGTGACCTATCCATCCAACTTCGAAGGGTTCGGCAACGCATTTTTGGAGGCGATCTATTTCAAAAAACCGATCGTAGTCAACGCCTATTCCATCTATTCCATGGACATCAAGCCGAAAGGGTTTGACGTGATCGAAATCGACGGATACGTCAACCGGCAGGCCGTCAAACTCACCAAGGAAGTGCTTACAAATCCCGAAAGACGAAAGAAGATGGTGGAAAAAAATTATCGGATCGCATCGACCTGCTATTCCTACGGCGTTCTTCGCCAGAAGCTGCACGATCTCATCTTCGAGAGCCTGGCGTGCCGGCCGGGCAACCTCCTTTCCTGATAAAATCGCACTGCATAAAATCGCTGGCGCGGTTTTATGCAGTGCGATTTTATAGAAGGTTTTTAAAAGACACACCATCATTCCACTTTCGGGCTTCGGCTCTCATAGAGCGAAATGGGTGATTTTATGGCGGTATACGCTGTCTGAGCTCCTTAAGATAGCTTGCATCAGCGCTTGGCTGAGCCGTTGTCGAAGGTTGCTGCCATTCAAACCTCTCGTTGTTTTGGTGGCGTTTTGACCTGCGCTGATGTTAGGGGTCCTTTGGAGCGAGTTCGTATACCGGCAGCAAATTATCCATTTCGCGGCATGATGAATCCAGGGCACCCGAAAGAAAGGCTTTTTCCGATGAATCGGAAGATAGCGCTGCGGCAGGCGGCCAAAGAGGGGCTTGGCCGGGGATGGCGCAGCTACCTGTGGCTGATAAAAATCGTGGTGCCGGTGTCGGCCGCCGTGGCGCTGATCGAATACAGCGGCTGGCTATACCGGCTCGACGGGGTGCTGAGCCCGGTCCTCGGGCTGATGGGCCTTTCCGCCGCGGCGGCGGTTCCCCTGCTGGTGGGCCTGTTCGCCGGCATATACGGGGGCATCGCGGCGATGACCGCCCTGCCCCTGAGCCTGACCGAACAGACCCTCATCGCCGTTTTTCTGCTGATCTCCCACAACCTGATCCAGGAAAGCATCGTACAGGACCGATCAGGGCTCGCATTCTGGAAGGCCGCCGTCTCCCGGCTGGCCGCCTCGGTGGCAGCGGTTCTGGTGGTATCCTGGTTTTTGAATGCAGCGCCTGTTGAAAACCAAGCCGTCTCAATAGAAGCCCTCCGGCAGCCTTTCGGCGCTTTTGCCGTCGGTTGGGCCGCATCGACTGCGCTTCTTGCCGCCAAAATGTTCGTTATTCTTCTTCCGCTGATGGTCCTTCTGGAGATCGCCAAAGCGATCGGGGCAATCGAAACCCTGGTGCGGCTGGTCGCCCCCTTTCTGCGGCTGCTGGGCCTCAAGCGGCAGGTGGGGGTCCTATGGCTGACCGGCGCCGTATTCGGCCTCACCTACGGGGCGGCGGTCATCGTGGAAGAGGCGAAAAACGGGCAATTTCCCGAGCAGGACCTCGAGGAGCTGCATCTTTCCGTCGGGATCAACCATTCCATCATCGAAGATCCGCTGCTGTTCATGGTGCTCGGCATCGCTCCGGTCTGGCTCTGGGTGCCCCGGCTGGCCGCCGCCCTGGCGATCGTTTACCTGTGGCGGGCCATGGGAGCGGCGCACCGCCGTCTTTCCGGGCTTTCGCCCTCCCGGCGTTGATCGCCTCAGGGCTCGTTTACAGGTCGGCCGCGTCGTTCATTTCAGCAAATATCTGCTCCTGTTCGTCGAGAATCTCTTCCAAGACGGCGGCCGTGGTCATGGGGTTCATGATCACGACGCGAAGCACGACGATCTCTTCGCCGTTCGTTGCCGGCCCCGACAGGGTCGTCCGGGAGACAAAGCTCTTGCCGGCCTCCCGCTGGCGCCGCTGGAGGTCCCGGTTGATCCGGTTCAGCCGTTCGTTGATCGCTCTTCTTTCTTCCTGCGGACAGATTTCGAGCCGCCGGCGCAGCCGATGGGGGCAGAGCCGGTAGGTGAGAATGTTCAGCTCCGGTGGGGTGATCAGCTCAAAGTCTTTTCTTCGCTCGATCGCCGCAGCCAGAGCCTTTGCCGTCTCGATGCCGTGGTCGATGAGCAGTGCGTAGCCTTCGGCGCCCATGATCCTCAGCGCGCAGTCGAGCATCAGCGACGTCGCCTCGCGCGAACCGGAGATCGAACGGATGCCTAAGTCCACCGATCCGGGGCGGTTGATGTAGCGGGCATGGTAGGCCACGGCATCGAGGGCGGTCGGGTCCCGGAAAAAGACCATGCCGCTGGTCATCGGCATGTAGAACTGCTTGTGACCGTCGACGGTCACCGAATCGGCCTTTTCGATCCCGGATAAAAGGCCGCGGTAGGCGCCGGAGAGCAGGGTCGGACCGCCCCAGGCCGCATCCACGTGGAAATGAATGCCGTGTTCGGCGCAGATCCCGGCCATCGGCTCCAGGGGGTCGACGGTCCCGGTTTCGGTGGTTCCGGCAATGCCGACGATCGCCAGCACGGCCGTTTCAGATCCCGGCCGGGTCAGTTCCCGGACCGTTTTCGACAATTTGTTCAAATCGATCCGCCAGCCGCTGTCCATCTCCACGGCCACCAGCTGCTCGTTGCCGATGCCCAGCAGCCCCGCGGCCTTGCGAAGCGAGTAGTGCCCCAGCCCGGATGCCAGCACTACGCAGCGCCGCACCCCTTTGTGCCGATAGGCGGCATGAACGCCCTCGGCTTCGATGCCGGCAAATCCCGGGCCCGGAGCAAACAGGCGGTTTCTGGCTACCCACAGGGCCGTGAAGTTGGCCAAAGTCCCGTTTTCGGTGAATGCGCCGAGCATCGTCTCCGGGTGCTGGATGTGTTTGGCGTAGAACCCGTCTTCCCGCTGAAACACCATCCGGTGGATCTTTGCCAACACTTGCTTTTCGATGACAGAGAAGATCTTGGAGGTTTCCAGTTTGACCACGTTCTGGTTGAGGGCAGCGACAATGGTGCGAAGGTGAACCATGAAAAAAGGAATGGCAGAGGTCATGTGACCGACGAAGTACGGGGAAGACACGTTGACCGCGTGGGGGGCGACCTCTTCGATCAGTTCGGAGAGGATCTCGTCGAGCTTTTTTTCGGGCTCGGGGGAAATCGAGGCGTCGCTGTAGACTCCGGCCAGCTCCTTGAGGGTCCGCTCCCGGGTCACGCCCACGTGGGAAGCCAGAAAATCATGAAGTCCGAAGAGGATCTGCTCCATGTATTTGGTCAGCACCACCCGGGAGGCCTCGTCCTCCGGTCGGATGAAGGTCCGCATCAGGTGCTGCCAGTCGGCCACCAAAGGCCGGCGGCCATGCTGTGTTGGCTTTTTGGTCATCGCTGAAAACTCAACGGCCTCTTTTCCGATACCATCCTTCGCACGCCGGTAAAGTCGCTAAGCCCCTGAGCTGTTCAGCGACTAAGCCAACATTCAAGCGGCACAAGCCACTTTTCCTGGAAGTGGTTTCAAAATCGCGCAGCGAGGCTATCCGGACAGACGGAGGGTCAACTCGGCCATCATCTTCCCGTAGGCGAAACATTCGGCTTCGACGGCCGCATCCGGAGCGCCCACGGCCACCGGTCCGTAGTGGCTCCCCTTCTGCTGGCCCTGGACGACCATGCCGTGAATCAGCCAGGCCTGAAGAATGCTGGCGATGGTCGTTTCGTTTCCTCCGCCGACCCCGCCGCTGGAGGTAAAGGCGCCCCCCGCTTTGCCGACCATCTTGCCGAAGTATTTGACGCTCTTGTCGATCAGATCCTTGACCTCGGCGGCCATGACGCCGAAGTAGGTAGGGCTGCCGAAGATGAGGCCGTCGGCCTGGCGCATATCGTCGATTCCGGTCTCGGAGATCTTCCGGAGCACGACCTCGATTCCTTCCACCGAGGCGGCCCCGTCTCGGATCTTTTCCGCCATCTTGCGGGTGTTTCCCGAACGTGAATAATAGCTGATCAACAGTCTGGCCATCATTTCTTCCTTTCATCATCGCAAAAGGGAGTTTATGGGGATTTGGGCCGTCTGTAGCATATCCGACGCCCCCTGCCAATTGCTCGATGATGCAAACTGCGCCGCCGTTATTGTTCCGTGTCTCTGTCAGACGGCCGGAGCCGCGCCGGCCGAAGTTTTCCGGGGGGTTTTGCCTCCTTTTTCCTTGACCTTCAGGATTCGCCTGGCCTATTGTTTTTACTGGTTTTCCGGATTTTTAGATATGGCTTTACAGGAGCAGCGCATGAACCTAACCGACCTGGCGCTCGTTGAAAAATGGATGGAGATCGAAAAGGAAATTACCGAAACCTGGGGAATCGACGCCAATTTCTTCGATACCGAGGGGATTCGGATCAGCACCCACAAGCACTGGGCCAATCGCCTGTGCCCCGAGATCAAAGCCACTGACAAGGGCCAGAGCTTCATCTGCGCCGTTGCCCATATGAACGTGGCCGCCCTGGCGAAAAACAGCCGCGAACCGGTAATCGAAGAATGCGACGGCGGCCTGATCAAGATGGTGGTTCCCATATTCGTGGGCGAAGAGTTCGTCGGGGCGTTCGGTGCCTGCGGGTTTCTCCTCGACGACGGCGAGGTCGACGCCTTTTTGATCAACAAGATCACCGGCATCGACGAGGAAAAGATCGAATCCCTGGCCAAGAGGATTCGGCGCATCAGCACCGACAAAGCCCGGAAACTTGCCCAAGACATCCAGCAAAAGGTTCGACAGATCGTCGAAGACTACCAGGCCGAAAAATAGGCACTGCCAAGGTGCCGTGAGATTTACATTACAGAGTCGCGGTGCCAACAATCCCCCTTGCGTCAAAACTTAGATCATCGTTTTTTGTCGGCCCGCCGCCATGAGATCCGGTAAAAGACGGGGTTTCTGAACCGTTAACGATTTAAACGGGTGTTGATCTCCAGGTTAACGCCTTAACACCTTCGGAAATTTGCACGCGTTTGCCGAAGAGATGAAAAATTTTTGTATGGAGTTGATTTTTCAGCCATTCTCATTTGTCATACTGCACCGTGACAATTGGCATCCTCCTTGCTTCACCCAGCAGAAGCAGCGCCGGTAAGCTGTCGTAACCCTACAGCGCGATGTTTCCGGAAAACGAAAACAGACTCAAGGAGAACCCCCATGACAGAAAAAGTCGTCATCGCATTGTCCTGCGGCACCAACGACACCAACCGGGCCACCCGGGCCATCCACCTGGCCACCATCGCCCACAAGGAAAGCAAGGAAACCGTCCTCTTTTTGCTCGACGAGGGGGTCTACCTGGCCAAAGAAGGGATCATCACCCACGTGCGCGCAGCCACCGGCGATGTGGCCGACGACCTGCTGGCCTATCTTCAGGCCCACGAGGTGCCGGTGCTGGTCTGCACCCCGTGTGCCAACGCGCGTCAGATCAAGGAAGAAGACCTGATCGAAGGCGCTCGCATGGCCACTGCGGCCGAGTTCATCAACATGTCGTGTGCGGCCGATGCGGTGATCAGCCTCTAAATTTTGCCCCTGCGGGTCAAAATTTGGAATACCCGCAGTCTTGCCAAGGCGGGATTTCCGCTTCGCACCAACATGCTGCGGGGCACAAAATGGCCGGATTCCGGTAGGGGCTCGTGTTTGGCCCAACGCAGCGGTCGTCATTCCGGACGAACCCCGCGCAGCGGGGTGAGATCCGTGGTTCGACAAGCTCACCACCCTGAGCAA
>CAYPFH010000025.1:0-25849 GCA_964409825.1 uncultured Desulfobacterales bacterium
CTCCGCGGTGAGCATTCGTTGATCTGAAATACGTCACCTAATTGCCCCCCAGAGAGCCCTCAGGCCAGGCACCGTTCCAGACCGGAAAGGACCTCTTCGGGCCGTACGTCCCATCCGATGAAGGTCAGGCGGGTTTCCGCTGCACCCGTCCATTGGCTAAACTCGCCCCGGCCACCTACGAAATTGAAAAGGGCCGTTCGGCCGTCGAATCGCACCGGTCCCTTGATGCGGAATACTTCCCAGGGGAGTGCGGCCACGAACTTCTCGGAAAAAGAACGACCTGAACCGGCGCCATACCGAACGCCCCCCTTTCTTTGCTCAAAACCTGCTCAACCTGTTGTTGCCAAGGCGGCGTTGTATCGGCTATAGCTGTGTTTCGGGGACCGGGATATCCGGAACCGCCAACCGAGAACCTGGAGGACGGCGCCATTTTTTACACGCAGAAGCGCTCCGGATTGATCACGGCAAAGGGCCTGGGCCTGATTCACGTCTATTTCGGCCAGGGGGTCGGAAAAACGACCCGTGCCATCGGGCTGGCCGTGCGTGCGGCAGGAGAGGGGCTGGTGGTGGATTTCGTCCAGTTTCTCAAATCCGGGACTTCCGCCGAGGTCAAAATCTTCGACGGCATCGACAACATCCGCTACCGGTGCCCCGGCAAACACCCCTACATCATGCCGAAAGGGACCCGTCCGGTCCACCACCAGCATGCGGCGGAAGGATACCGGATGGCCATGGCAGCCATCGAAACCGGAAGCCAGGTGCTCATCTGCGACGAAATCCTGGATACGGTCCTCTTCGGCCTGCTGGAAGAAAGACAGCTCATCGAGCTGATGAACCGCTGCAGAACCCGGGTGGAACTGGTCATGACCGGCCGCACCGCCCCCCAGCCGATTCTCGACGCCGCGGACTACGTCACCGAGCTGGTCCAGGTCAAGCACCCTTACTACCGGGGCATTCGCGCCCGGAAAGGGATCGAGTACTGAAATCGATCCGCACCGGGGCCGGCAGCGCCAGTCCGAGGACCACCTCCGCCGCCTTGATCATGGCCGCCGGAACCGGGCAGGCGGCATGACAGCCTGCCCGCTGCACGGCGATGTATACCGGATTGCGGTCCAGCGGCAGAAAGAGTGCCTTTAAGGAAACCGTTTCCAAACCGCTGCCTACCCGCTGGACGTGATCGCAGCCGGATTGGACAACGGCAAGCCGGCAGGTTCGCTTGTCGACCCGGCAGGCCTGGATCTCGCAGGTAAATCCGCATATTCCCGGCTCGACCCGCACGGTGATGCACTCCGGTGAGCTGGTCATGCCGACGGCCCCTACTGGTGAAGTATTTCGTCCGGAACCACCCCTTCCAGGTGCGGGAATTCATCCTTCATGTGGGGAAGCTGCATGGCCTCCATGAAGTCCTGCTGGAAGGTCGGCTCCACCGTCAACTCGATGTATTCCACGTTGCGGGCGACCCAGTTGGCCTCTTTTCGCTTGGCCACGTTGAGCAGGGCGGCCCGGCAGCCGTCACCGGCGGCATTGCCCACCGATTCGATCTTGGCGATGTCGCAGTCCGGAAAAAGGCCCATGATGAGGGCTTTTCCCCGGTCCACATGGGTGCCGAAGGCCCCGGCGATCTTGACCTTGTCCATTTTTTCGATGCCCATGCGCTTGACCATCAGCTTGCATCCGGCATAGAGCGCCCCTTTGCCGAGCTGGATCTGGCGGATGTCCTTCTGGGTGATCACGATATCTTTTTCGATGCTCGACTCCTCGGCCCAGGCCAGCACGAATTCGGGCATGTTGGTGTCGGGATTCCTTCGAAAGCGCGGGTGGTCCTTGAGCGCTTTTTTGTTGAACACGCCGCTTTTGACGATGACTCCGGCGGTGTAAAGCTCGGCCAATACGTCCAGGATGCCGGAGCCGCAGATTCCCTTGGCCTTCATCTCCTTGGGTTCGGAATACTTGCGCCAGGCATCCCGGCCGATGACCTTGTAGTCGACGTCCTTGGTCTCCGGATCGATTTCGATGCGCTCGATGGCCCCGGGCGCGGCCCGCATCCCGAAGCTGAGCTGGGCCCCTTCCAAGGCCGGTCCGGTGGCACACGAGGAGGAGATCAGTTTTTCCCGGTTGCCCAGGACGAGTTCTCCGTTGGTTCCGATGTCGATAATGAGCTGAATTTCGTCGCTGTTGTAGGGCTCTTCGGCGATGAGCACGCCGACGTTGTCGGCGCCGACAAACCCGGCTTCGTTGGGGAGCACGAAGACATAGGCCCCGGGATTGATGTTGAGCTTCAGATCCCGCGCCTTGATGTCCAGGCTTCGGTGGACGACCGGCGGAAACGGCGCCATTCCCACGTGCTGGGGATCGAGCTGAAGCAGGATGTGGTGCATGGCCGTGTTGCAGCCGATGGTGACGTCTTCGATGTCTTCCGGGCTCAGGCGCAGGTAGGTCTTTCCCTCTTCGGGGACTTCGACGAACTCGTCCGGACCCTCCTCGCCTTTTTTCTTTTTCACTTTCTTTTTGGGCGGGTAGGTCCCGGCAACGGCCTGGTCAACGAGCCAGTTGAGCCCCTCGACGATGTCGTCGCTCATCCGCTGCAGCCCGTCGGGGTTCATCATGTGATAGGTGATCCGGCTCATCACGTCCTCGCCGTACTTGCACTGAGGGTTCATGAGCGAAACCGTGTCGATCACCTCCATGGTGCACAGGTTGCAGAAATAGCCGGCCACCGTCGTGGTGCCGATGTCGATGGCCAGCCCGTAGCTGGCCTCGCATTTGCCGGGCCGGACGCGGACCACTTCCTGGTCGTTCCACACGCTGACCGTGACCTTCCAGCCCCCGGCGCGGACGGCGGTCGGAAGCTGCCGCAGGGTTTGGAAGTCCACCCGCAGGTCCTTGAGCCCGTATTCCTTTTCCAGAGCGCTGCAGATCCGCTCAAAGTCCCCCGTCGGCTCTTCGAAGGTCGGCTTCTGCATCTCCACATAGTAGATCTTCACCGCCGGGTTGTGGTCGATGGGGATGTCCCGTGCCTTCTTGCTGACGATCTGCTTGCCGGCGCGGGACTCTTCCGGGACGAAGATCAGCAGGTCTCCTTCGACCTTGGCCACGCATCCGAGGCGAAATCCTTTTTCCCGCTTCTCCGAGGAGATGAATTTTTCCTCTTCCTTCTGCCAGGCAGTGACGTGGGACCGGCTGGATTGAATGCCGTATTTTTCATAAAACCCTTCCTCGATCCGTACGACACATTTTCCGCAGACCTTCTTCTCACCGCACAGCGCCTCGATATCCACACCGAGCTTTCTGGAAGCCTCGATGAGGGTAATCCCCCGGGGAACCTCGCCGCGGCGGCCGGAAGGCTGAAAAATTATCTTCGCCATGTTATCGTCCATTCAACTCGCTCCTTTTTTCGCTCCGTATCTGCTTTCAGCACGTCACAGCGTCGATCCCGGCTCAGCTGCCCTCCTGCTGGAGTTTGCGCAGGCTTCCGATCATCTTGATGGCTTCCTGAACGGCGTTTCCGGCCGAGTCGGCGTAGCCGTCGGCGCCAAAGAGGCTGGCCACGTCCTGGGTTACCGGGGCCCCGCCCAGCATGATCGCCACGTTGGGATTTTTCTCCTTGATCATCTCGATCACTTTTTTCATCCCCATCATGGTGGTGGTCATCATGGCGCTCATGGCGACGATTTCCGAATCGGTGCGCATCTGCTCCTCTACGAATCTTTCCAGGGGAACGTCGCGGCCCAGGTCGTGCACCTCGAACCCGCCCACGTCGAACATCAGCTTGATGATGTTCTTTCCGATGTCGTGGACATCGCCCTGAACCGTGCCGATGACCACCTGGCCCATCTTCCGGACCGACTCGGCCTTGATGTGGGGTTTTAAAATGTCCAGCCCCACGTAGAGCGCGTCGGCGCTCATGAGAAGCTCGGGAACGAAGTACTCCTGCTGGTCATAGAGTTCTCCGACCTTTTCCATGCCCGCCGCCAAACCGTCCATGATCGCGTTGAAGGCGTCCATCCCCTCGTTGACGGCCGTCTCGGACCATTCCTTGGCCATGTCCTCGTCGTATTCGACCACCGCCTCGGCCAGTTTTTCGAGGATCTCTTTTTCTCTTGCTTCGTCAGCCATTTTCCGTCTCCTTTGTTCGTCCCGGTTAAAGGGTTTCTTTCCGTCCGCCTGCGGCGGGGCGTCCGGCAGGGCAGTTTCCCGAACGCGGTTTGTCTGAGCACCGGGGTCAGATCCGACCCACGGCCGGGGTCGCCTTCGCACCGCAGCTGCGTACCGCAGCGACGTAGGCTTCCACGTTTTCCTTCTTCACATCCGGCCACAGGTCGCAGCCGGGCCAGACCGCATCGACCCCGTCGTCGATGCACTTTTTGACGACCCCTTCCACGGCGGCTGCGTCCCCCTGGACCAGCGTGCCGTAGGGATCGAAATTTCCAAGGATCAGGACGTTGTCGCCCAGCTTCTTGCGGGATTCGGCGACATTGTTTTTCTGGTCGACGCTGACCGCATCGGCGCCGCACTCGTTCATCATCTCGATGATCAGGTCGGTGGAGCCGCAGATGTGGTTCACGGTGGGCAGCGTAATCGCGTCGAAGACCTTGGTCAGGTTGGGGCCGATCAGCGTCTTCCACATTCGCGGAGACAGAAGGTCTGTCCCGGAGCCCATCTCCCGGATGGTGACATAGTCCACCCCGAGGGATTCGTAGTGCCGGGCGGTCTCGATCACCAGGTCGGTCATTTTCCCCAGAAACGCCTCGACCCGATCCTTGTCCTTTTTTACGCCCTTGAGCAGAACGTCGAGTTCGATGACCTGTCCGGCCATGGTAAAGGGGCCCAGCACCCAGGCCCCCAGGGCCAGGCTGCCGTCGGTCTGGGCCTTGAGGAGCCGGAACGCCTCGTCGACCACCGGCATGCGGCCCTTGTCGAGAAACGACTCGGGGATGTCGACTTCGTCCAGGGTGGCCCACTTGCTGGGAACGGTTGGGTAAAGGATGTCTTCCGAATTTTCATAGAGGCTGATTCCCCGGCCCAGGGCCTCGGGAACGGTGCACATGTCGTAGGGAATGATGGCCGCGTCGAACCCGAACATCTCCGCCGTGGTCTTTGCCGATCCGGCCAGGTTCTCCGGGGTGGTGTGAACGGTGGCGAATCGGATGCCCATCTGCTGAATGGCCTGGATGGTGACCATGCCCATGCCGCTGAAGATCGGCATGGTGTCCACCGGTTCCCGGCGGAAAAAACGGTTGACGCGTTGCTTGGAGGTAAGCTCGGACATTTCGGTCTCCTTTCCTGT
Organism: uncultured Desulfobacterales bacterium; assembly: GCA_964409825.1. GTDB lineage: Bacteria > Desulfobacterota > Desulfobacteria > Desulfobacterales > CAFBRK01 > JAIPEL01. Next base: position 5,288 of record CAYPFH010000025.1, read on the forward strand.
ATGGATCTCGGATAAAATTCCAGCCCCGGACTGCCGGGGCATTTTCTTGCAGCCGTTTATGGCTGGGATTTGAGCTGGTCGACAAAATCCGGGAACAGCTTGAACAGCGGGTGGTTTGGATCTTTCGGCAGCGTCTTGGTCTCGGAAAAAGCGGCGGTGGCCAGAAAGGCGTCGGCCATGGCGGTGGCGGGAAAAATCCGCGGGGCGCCGGCCATGGGCCCGGAAAAGATCATGTCATGGTAGAGAAATGCGGAGAGGGCCTCCAAACCGGCATCGGCCGCCGCCCACCCGCTGAATCCCCACAACTCCCGGGCCTGTTTCCACATGTAGGAGCCGTTGCTCGGGGCGCTTGTCCCGGGAAACCCCCACTTTTCTTTGATCATCCGGTTGGCGATGCCGCAAAAGGCCGTGGCTGGCCCGTTCATGACGGAGGTGTCCACGAAAATGCTTTCAAAGGAGGCGCCGACCTTCTCGATGGCGTCCAGGAGTTTCTGGGTGCCGGTGATTCTCCCGCTGGGCATCTGGTCGGCCATGTCAAAGGCCACCAGCAGGACGTGCTTGACGCCGATCTGGGAGATTTCCCGGATTTCCGTTTCGAGGTCTTTTTCCCAGACGGTCAGGCTGTTGTAGAACATCCTGTCCAGGAGGCCCTTTTCGGCGCAATAGGCGGCGCCGGCCAGTTTCGGTTTGAGCATCCAGGCATCGATGCAAAAGGGCATGTCGCTGGTAGAAGAGACGAAATCGATGAATGTTTTGAACTCTTCTTCGTTGTTGGCGACGATGTCGGCCATCCCCGGCACCCCGGTCTCCTCCCACAGGCGGTCCTGGGTCTTGAGCAGCTCTTCGGCCCGCTTCTCGTCGAATCCCTCCTTGCGCTTTCCGGTGAACACCTTGTCGCCTTTTTGAAATATAGAGGAACAGACAACCGTGGGGTATTGTCCGGGCTGTCCGCCGAATTTTACGCCGCCCACTTCACAAACCTTCTGCTCGGTACCGAATGTAAACATGCTTGCCTCCATTCAATGGTTGTCGTGTCGCCTGCGACACGGCCGGGTCACCGGGGGGGAGTGCCCCGAAGGGGACCTGCGGCCGCTTTGCTGCGAGACTAATATAAAAGGTTGGGAACAGGGAAAACGAAATGGTTCACCCTGTCCCTTATAGGAGGGGGCGGCAAGAAAATCCATCGTCTGCGGGTCGATTTTGACCCGTCTGGGAGACGATTTTTCAGAAGGGCGCCGGATCCGGGTTCCCGGGGCCGCGAAAGACAACTGTTTCGGTGCGGCGTTCCGGCAAAGGCGCTACTCGTAGTCGACGATTCCCAAACGAACGGCGAATTTGATGAGCTGCGTGATGTTGTCGATCTGCAGTTTTTCCATGATGTTTGCCCGATGGGTTTTTACGGTGCTGGGGCTGATGCAGAGGATGTCTGAAATCTCCTTGGTCGACCGACCCTCTGCGATCATCTGGAAGACTTCACGCTCCCGGTTGGAAAGCTTGCTGTAATGGTCTTCCCGGGAAGATTCCCTCTTCATGGAGACATAGTCTTCCACCACGCGCCGGGAGATGGAGGGGCTCAGGTAGGTGTCGCCCTTCATCGCCGCGTGGATGGCCAAAATGATGTCCCGGCCGGTGGCGTCCTTGAGAAGATAGCCGGAGGCCCCGATTCGCAGCAGCTCGCTGATGTATCGATCGTGGGCATGCATGCTCAGGATGATGACCCGGGTTTGGGGGGCGGCCTTCTTGATGTGCCGGGTCGCTTCGATGCCGTTTAACAGCGGCATGGAGATATCCATGAGGACCACGTCCGGTTGCAGGGCCTCAACCTTCTTGACGGCCTCCCGGCCGTTTTCCGCCTCCCCGATCACCGCCATGTCGGGCTCGGCGTCGAGCAGCTTCGCCAGCCCCTGCCGGACAATGGTGTGATCGTCGGCCAGAAAGAGCCGGATTGCACCGTCAGTCATCTTCCTTCTCCCGTACCGGGATTTCGATGCGGATTCGCGTGCCGCCCCCCTTAGCCGTCCGCAGCGAGAAGCTGCCGCCGAGCATGGCGGCGCGCTCCCGCATGGAGAGCAGACCCAGCGCTTCGTTGCTTCCGTTGTGTACCCTGGGGCTGAAGCCTTTTCCGTCGTCTTCGGCCAGAAAGATGATGTGAGGGTAGCTTTTGATGATCGAAAGCTTGAAACGGCTGGCCTCGGCGTGTTTCAATGTGTTGGTGAGCGCTTCCTGGGAAAGGCGGTACAGCACGCTTTCGATTTCCGGGGACAGACGCTCTTCGAAGCCGACCATCTTGAATTCCGTGGCCAGGGGTCTGTGCTCCGAAACGCTGGACAGATAGGCGTCAAGCGCCGGCTCGAGGCCCAGGTCCGTCAGGAGAGCCGGATGAAGGCGGTGGGAAAGCCGCCGCATTTCGTGGTAGGTGCGGTTGATCTGTTTTTTGACGTCGGCGATCAGCCCCGGGATGGGGTCAGGGCTTCCGGAAAGGTGCTTTTCGATGGTCTCCAGGGTGAAGTTGATGCCGGTGAGGGCTTGTCCGGCCTCGTCGTGAAGTTCCCGGGCGATTCGCCGGCGCTCGTTTTCCTGGGAGTGAAACAGCCGCGCCGTAAGCCCCTTGAGTTCCTCGCGGTGCCGCTGGACGGTCTGCATCAGCTGCTTGTTTTCGATGGCCCCGCCCAGAAAATTTCCCATAGAGCCCAGCAGGTGGTAGTCGTGGCCTACGGTGATGTCCCGGTCCGGCGGCACATCGAGGGCCATGAACCCCGAGGCCTTGTCTTTGGCGGTGATCAGAAAACAGGTAAGATGCATCCGGACCGCCGCACGACCGTCTCTTATCGCCGCATGGAAGGGAGGAAAAATCGGTTCGGGAGTCAGCTTCAGATCCTTTTGCAGCAAGGCGTTCATGAGGACTGCATCCTCCAGCTCGATGGAAGGGGTCTCCTCCGGCGCCGCTTCCGGGAATCCTTTTTCCACCCGCAGCACGAAGCCGGGTTTGCCGTGGTCGATCAGGTAGATTCCCCCCGCCGACAGATTCAGCACTTCGAGCACTTTTTTCAGGGCGGTCATGAGGATGCTGTCCAGGTCCTGGGAGCGGTTCATGGCAAAGGCCACGGTGTTGAGCACCCAAAGCTCCCGGTGCCGCTGGCGGAAGCTCTGGACAGCATCCATTCGGGCGGTGATGTCCTTTGCGATCCCCTGGTATCCGGCAAACTCCCCGGCGTTGCCGAAAACCGCCTGCCCGCTGAGCAGACAGTGCAGCCGGCTGCCGTCCTTGCGCCGGAAGCGGGCCTCGAAGTCCTTGACAAAGCCGTTTCTGTCGATCTGCCGCTTGAAAACCCGCCAGTGGGTGCTTTTGTCGCAGACCTGCTCGATGGAGGCAAGGGAAAGCAGCTCGTTTTTGTCGTCGTATCCCAGCAGATCGACGCAGGCACGATTGACATCCCGGAACGCCCCGGTTCGGTCGGTGAAAAAGATCATGTCCTGGGAGCCTTCGAACAGCCTCCGGTAGTTGTCTTCAGACAGCCGCAGGTTTTCTTCGAGCCGCTTGAGGGCCTCGCCGGTGGGATCGGCTTCCAGAAGGAGGGAAAACTCCCGGTAGATGAAATGGTTCCATCCGCATTCGTCTGCTTCGGCACAAAGCTTGAGCACGGGGCAAACCAGGCAGTCCCGAAACTTGGCCGCCCCTCCGGCATGCCGGTGGTTGTCGCAGAGGGTGCCGGGAATCCGCCAGCAGGGGATATCGCTGCCGTCAAAAGCCCGGCAGGTGGATTTGTCACAGGCCAGTACCTCTCGGCAGAGTCTCCAGCGGCGGCCTGCTCCGGCCCTGCTTACCGATGAAAACGGTTTTTTGGAGTGCGGCTTTGGCACGTCGGTTGCCCCCGGATGGCGGTTCTGTCCGGCCGTTCGGTACGCTCCCCCGGCCGGCGGCGATCACAGTGCCCAAATTAGAACGGGTCTGCGCAAAATGCAACTCGAAGGATCCGTTCGCGACAACGATATCCTCTTCATCGGTGCTGCGGCCCACTTTGATCCCTGGTGATCATCGTGTTATATTTCATGATATCATCACCGGACAGGAAAGAATGGGGCCATGCAGGTCTTGGCGTCGATGGAAGAACGCATGAGCACCTGTTTTGAAAAACGGCGGCAAAAGAATAAATCTGCCCGATCCGATGCATTACGCCATCATCGCAAATCCCGTCTCGGGGGGCCTGAACGCAGCACAAAAACATTTTGCACTGGCAAAAGCCGCGAAGGTCCTCGATGCGGAGATATATGGACTTGACACCCGATCCGCCGAGGAATTTCGCCTCTGCGCAGCGCAGCTTGCAGACAGATGCGATGTTCTGGTGGCCGCCGGAGGGGACGGAACGTTTTCCGACCTGATCAACGCCGTCGACACCCGGCACATTGCAGTCGGTTTTCTTCCCCTGGGGACCGGAAACGCCCTGCGCCACGCCCTGAAATACAAAGGCGATCTGTCCCGGATGGCCCACCGCATAAGGAAAGGAAAGATTCACCGATACGATCTGATCGGCTGCAGCGGAAAAAAGCGTGCTTTTACAGCCTCTGTGGGGATCGAAGGGACGGTCATCAGACAGAGCCGGCAACGCCGCGCCCGGGGCGGGGGAGGATTCAAGACCTATTTTCTCGCCTTTCTGGACGCATATTTCCGTCTCTACCAACGGACAAACGCAGTCGTCCAGATGGATCGGGAAACATACGAAGTCAAGGATCTCTTGAGCCTGATGGTCGTCAAGCAGCCCTATTACGGCTTTGGCATGAAAGTCGTGCCCAACGCCCGGTTCGACGACCGGAAGCTTCACACTCTGTGCATCGATACCGGTCCGATCATGACCTTTCTCGGCGGCCTTGCCGCCTTTGCCGTCGGCAACCCCATCGGCCGCTACCGCACCGGAAAGGCGCTGACGGTGCACCTGGACCGCCCATCGATGCTGCAATTTGACGGCAACCTCGGCTGGGAGGCCGACGCCTTTTCGTTCAGGGTCCTCCCCGGAGCGCTCAAGCTGAGGTGCTAGGCGAAGAACTAAAAGTGACCGCTGCACAGCACACTACAGCCGCTCCTTGGGCACGGGCCTTCTTTCCAGGTGGTCCGTTGCGGCCTCCCAGGCCATGGCAAATTCCAGCACCCGGCGGTCGTCCCCCATGGGTCCCATGAATTGAAGCCCCATGGGCCTGCCCCGGTCGTCGAAGCCCGCCGGAAGGTTGACTACGGGCAGGCCGGCAAGCGTGCCGCCGATGACGACCTCCATCCACCGGTGATAGGTGTCCATGGCCCGGCCGTCGATGGCGGCCGGCCAGTGGGTCTCGGCCGGGAAGGGGAAGACCTGGGCGCTGGGCAGTGCCAGAAGATCGAAGCGGCGAAAGAGCGCGTGCAGGGCTCGGTACCAGTCGGTCCTGTCTTTTGCCGCTTGCGTGAGCCGGGATGCCGGCATATCGAAGCTGCCCTCGATCTCCCAGATGAACTCGGGCTTCAGAAGCGTTCTTTTTTCCGGATCGTCGTATAACGGCTTCTTGCTGCCGATGATCCAGTGGCGAAGCGCCAGCCAGGTCTGCCACAGACGCGCCATATCGTAGTCGGGCCGGCAGGGCTCGACGACGGCGCCGTGCCCGGAGATCTTTTCAAGAGCGGCCCCGCACAGCGCCAGCAAGCCCGGCTCCGTTGCCAGGTACCCTTCGTAGTCGCCCATCCACCCGATGCGAAACCCCTTCGGTTCGGCCGGTTGAAACCGTTCAAAGGGGGGCATTTCATCTCTCAGGCTCAGGGGGGCTCGGGCATCGTAGCCGGCCATGGTGACCAGCAGGCGAATGGCGTCCTCGACCGTCCGGCCCAGGGGGCCGTCGACGGCCAATTGGTGGTAGTAGATATCGATGGTCGGCATCGCATAAACGCCGGGAATCCGGCCCTGGCTCGGCCGAAAACCGATGATGTTGTTATAGGCGGCCGGATTTCGGAGCGACCCCATCATGTCGCTGCCGTCTGCGACGGGAAGGATTTGAAGGGCCAGACCGGCGGCCGCGCCGCCGCTGCTGCCGCCGGCGGTCAAGGCCGGATCATAGGCGTTTCGGGTCGTGCCGTGGACCTCGTTGTATGTCTGGGACCCCAGGCCGAATTCAGGGGTATTGGTTTTGCCGATGAAGATTGCGCCCTGGTTCCGGATGCGGGCAATGTGCAGATCGTCTGCGCCGGCGACGGTTTCGGCAAACACCTGCGATCCGAAGGTCGTCTTGAGCCCGTTGACGCCGGCCAGATCTTTGACGGCATGGGGCATGCCGTGCATCCATCCCCAGTAATTCCCTTGGTCCAGGGCTCGGTCGGCGGCTGCGGCATGGTCCATCAAAAGATCGTCGTCGACCATGCTGACGATGGCGTTGTACACCGGATTGTATCGATGGATCCGCTCCAGGTAGGCCTGCATCACCTCGACGCAGCCGACCTTGCGCCCGCGGATCGCCATAGACAGCTGTGAGGCGCTCATGCCGGCAATTTCGGGCGCTGAAAAGCTCATTTGTTTTCCTTTTTTTCCGATAGAAAGGGAAAGGGATCGGCCGAAACGGCCGCCCGAAAACGACCAGGAATCTCGCAGGACCGACTTTTTGCGAATCGCGCGATAGGATGTCTATTTCACACCGAAGACTTCTTCAAGTCAAGGCGTCTTTTGACACTTGATACAGTGGCCGGCAAGTCAGGCCTTTCCGTGCAGCGCCTTGTGCATTGACAAATCTCCCCTGTTTCTATAGATACGGACCTGTTGATTTCTCTTCCATTTATAACCAGCGGCAAAAGCCGCTGCCAATAAAACCGCGAAGCGATTTAACCGCGGTTTTAATCGAGGGGCCCATGGCTGACGAAAACAAAATGATCATCAATGGAAACGAGGTGAGCTTCGAACCCGGAGAGACGATTTTAACCGTCGCACGGCGAAACGGCATCGACATTCCGACCCTGTGCCATATGGCGGGAGAGACGCCCAACGGCGCCTGCCGGGTCTGCGTCGTGGAAGTGGAAGGCGCCAGAACCTTGGTGACCGCCTGTCTCAGGCCGGCGGGAAAGGCAATGGTGGTTCACACCGAATCGCCCAAGGTGGTGGAAGCCCGGAAACTGATCATCCAGCTGCTTCTATCGTCCGGAAACCACAATTGCGCGGTGCGAGGCTCGGATGGAGACGACTGGACCGCCTTTCAGCTCAAGGTCCAGGCAGAAGACGGCAGCGAAGAGCTATGCCCGGTATGGGGAGACTGCCGCCTGCAGGATCTGGCCTACCGCTACCAGGTGTCCGGGGACGCCTTCGAGGGAACGCCGACGCCCTATCCCATGGAAACGGTCAATCCCTTCATCGTTCGGGATTTTTCCCGCTGCATCCTCTGCGGTCTATGCGTTCAGGCCTGCAACGATGTCCAGGTGAACAACGCAATCGATTTCGGCTTCCGGGGATCGGCCACCAAGATCGTCGCCGGCGAGGACAAACCGCTGAGGGATTCGGACTGCGTCTTTTGCGGGGAATGCGTCCAGGCCTGCCCCGTGGGCGCCCTGGTGGAAAAGGACGTCCGCTACCGGGTCAGGCCCTGGGAGACCGAAAAGATCAGAACCACCTGCACTTACTGCGGCGTCGGATGCCAGCTTGAACTGCATGTCAAGGACGGCAAGGTGGTCAAGGTGGACGGTGCGGACGGCGTGCCCCCCAACTACGGCAGCCTCTGTGCCAAAGGGCGCTTCGGCTTCGATTTCATCCATTCAAAGGAAAGGCTTACAACGCCGTTGATCAAAGAAGAGGGCCGCTTCCGGGAGGCCACCTGGGAAGAGGCTCTTGACCGTGTCGCCGGGCGGCTGTCCGAGATCAAAGACCAGTCCGGCCCCGACAGCATCGGTGTGCTCACCTCGGCCCGGTGTACCAACGAAGACAATTATATCGCCAACAAGTTCACCCGGGCGGTGTTAAAGACCAACAACATCGACCACTGCGCCCGGCTCTGACATTCTTCCACCGTGGCCGGTCTGGCCGCAGCATTCGGAAGTGGCGCCATGACGAACACCATCGGCTGTATCGAAAAGGCCGATCTGATTCTGATCACCGGATCGAACACCACCGAAAACCACCCGGTTTTGTCCTCCTTTGTCAAACGGGCCGTCAAGTTCAAGGGGGCCAAGCTGATCGTGGTCGACCCGCGTCAAGTGCCGATTGCCCGGCATGCCCACATGTACCTCCGGCAAAACCTGGGCACCGACGTGGCCTGGATCAACGGCATGATGAACGTCATCATTGCCGAAGAGTTGTATGACAAAGCGTTTGTGGAAAGCCGGACGGAAAAGTTCGAGGAGACGAAAAAGGTCGTCGCCAAATACACCCCGGATTATGTGGAGGCGATTACCGGTATCCCGGCAAAGCAGCTGGTGGACGCCGCACGGATGTATGCCCGTGCAAAGGTGGGCAGCATCCTGTATTGCATGGGCATCACCCAGCACAGCCACGGCACCGACAATGTCAAATCCCTGGCCAACCTGGCCATGCTGTGCGGAAACCTGGGTATGGAAGGCGCCGGGGTCAATCCGCTCCGGGGCCAGAACAACGTCCAGGGCGCCTGCGACATGGGCGGGCTTCCCAACGTGTATCCGGCATATCAGCCGGTATCGGATCTGGCGATCGCCAAAAAATTCGAAGAGGCGTGGGGGGTTTCGGAGCTGCCCACCAAGGTCGGCCTGCAGGTGACGGAAATGATTCCCAAGGCCCACGAAGGGGAAATCAAGGCCCTCTATATCATCGGGGAAAATCCGCTGGTGTCCGATCCGGACTTGAACCATGCCGAAGAGAGCTTTGCCCGGCTCGATTTTCTCGTGGTTCAGGACATTTTCATGACCGAAACGGCGAAGACGGCCGACGTGGTGCTTCCGTCAAAATGCTTCGCGGAAAAAGACGGCACCTTTTCCAACACGGAGCGCCGGGTTCAGCGGGTAAGAACCGCAGTGCCGCCGCCGGGAGAGGCCTGGGACGACTGGAAGATCACCTGTGAGATCGGCTCCCGGATGGGGCTGCCCATAGCCTATGAGAACAGCGAAGCGGTATTCGAAGAGCTGCGTAAGGTCACCCCGTCTTATGCCGGCATCACCTATGCGCGGATCGAGCCCGAGGGCCTTCACTGGCCCTGCCCCAACGAGGAGCACCCCGGCACGCCGGTGCTCCACAAGGAGCAGTTTGCCCGGGGAAAGGGACTGTTTCACGCCATCGATTACACCCCGCCGGCTGAACTGACCGACGACAGCTATCCGATGTACCTGACCACCGGCCGGCTTCTGTACCAGTATCATACCGGCACCATGACCATGAAAAGCGAGGGGCTCAACGACCGGGCTCCGGAATGTTTCGTGGAGATCGCCGCGTCGGATGCACACCGGTTGGGAATCGAAGACGGTGCCCGGGTCAAGGTGGCTTCCAGAAGGGGCGGGATCGAGGCAGTCGTTCAGATTTCCGGCAAAGCCACGCCCGGAACGGTCTTCATTCCGTTTCACTATGCGCAGGCCGCGGCCAACCGGCTGACCAACGCGGCCCTGGATCCGATATCGGGCATTCCCGAGTACAAGGTCTGTGCGGTGAAGCTGGAAAGCGCCGCCTAATTCATTTGCTAACGCGATTGAATTAGTGAAGTTTCGCGTTCCGCGAAACGGTTAAAAATGTAGAGCCATAAAAAAAGCCCGACCGGATTTTCCGGTCGGGCTTTTTGCGATTACTAATCAAATCGCGTAGTAATTTGATTAGGCGGCCAGATCGAAATCCCAGATCAGCGGGACGTGGTCGGAATATTTGACGGGAGGCATGTCAAAGGCGGTGGTCTTCATCTCCGGGCTGTGGAAGATGAAATCGAGCTCCATGACCGGCAGCCGGCTCGGGAAGGAAAACAACCGGCTGCTGTTGGCGCTGTGCAGGCCGGTGGCGGCAAGAAACAGCCTCAGCTCCCGGGCGCCCCACATGGCATTGAAATCGCCGGCCACCACCACCGGTTTGCGGCAGTCCCTGACGAGGGTGTACAGCTCGTGGAGCTGATATTGCCGGTGCCGGTATTTCAGCGAGAGGTGGACCAGAAAGACATGAAAATCGGTCAGTTCGACTTCGATCACCAGCCTTTTTACGCCGTTTTCCAGGAAATGAAGCTTGCGGTCGACGATCTGCCGGTTCGTCAGCAGGGCGTTGCCCTGTTTGTTGAGCAGCGGAAGCCGCCCGGCAACACTGGTGTCGGCGTACTTGGAGCTGTAAACGACCTGATGGTTCAATTCGGCGGCGAGGGCATCGGCCTGGCTTTTTTTCTCCACCCGGTAGGACCCGGAGTCCACCTCCACCAGCCCGACGATGTCCGGCTCCGAGGAGCGGATAAAGTCCCGAATGCGGGTGAAATTTCCGTTGGTCGGCTTCAGGTATCCGCTGTATGGTACCGGAAAGTGGAACTGTTTCCCGATGCCTGCACCATATCGAATGTTGTAAAGAAGAAATCTCATAAGTTAGGGGGCAAAAAAAAAACATACCGGCGGCCGCTTTCCCCGACCGATTCGTATCGCAATTAGCAAGTGCGTCACCTTACGCATTCTTTGATCGAATTTCAAGGGCCTTGACCATAAATCGTAAATCGATCGCTGCCGTCTTGTCTTTTCATCCGCGTTTTGCTACAAAAATCCGGTTTTCGCAGGTCCTTGCGGCAGCGGGTCGGGGCAGAAGATTCCGCTGCCGGATCGCGAACCGTTCAAAGAATGCTTCTGCCGAATTCGTCCGAAAACCGTTTCTCAAAAGGGGGGGAAATGAAAAAAACTCTTGTCATTGTCCTGGCTTCACTCATGCTGTTTGCTTTCGGATCCACCGCCGCTGCCAAGACCATGAAACTGGCCCTGGACGCGGACCCGGTATCGATGGACCCCCAGGTCCAGCTCTCCGGGGGGATGCTCCAGTTCTCTCACTGGGTCTTCGACCCGCTGGTACGCTGGACCCAGGACGGAGGCTTCGAGCCGCGGCTGGCCACCGGCTGGAAGCGGATCGACGATCTGACCATGCGCTTTACCCTCCGAAAAGGGGTCAAATTTCACAGCGGAAACGATTTTACCGCCAAGGACGTAAAGTTCACCGTGGAGCGGCTCAAAAAGAGCATCGATTTCAAGGGGTTGTTCGAGCCCTTCGAGGGGGTTGAGATCGTCGACGATCACACGGTGGACATCGTCACCAAAAGGCCCTACGCCCTGCTGCTGAACATGGCCACGTACATTTTTCCCATGGACATGGCCTTTTACACCGGAACCGACGAGACCGGCCAGCCCAAAGACGCCATCGTCAAGATCGGCCCGTCGTTTGCCCTGAAAAACGAATCCGGCACCGGCCCCTTCACGGTGACCTACCGAGAGCACGGCGTCAGAACCGTGTTCACCCGCTTTGCCGACTATTGGGACAAAAAATCGCCGGGCAACGTCGACGAGATCGTTCTTACGCCCATCAAGGAGGAGGCCACCCGCGTGGCGGCGCTGCTTTCCGGCGATGTGGACTTCATCTCCCCGGTGCCGCCCCAGGATTTCAAGCGGATCGAGGCCGACAAAAACGTCAACCTGTTCACCTATCCGGGAGGCCGCATCATCACCCTGCAGCTCAACCAGAAGCGCCGCCCGGAGTTGGCCGACGTGCGGGTCCGCCAGGCCATCGTTTATGCCATCAACAACGAAGGGATCGTGGAAAAGATCATGAAAGGTACGGCCACCCCGGCCGCCCAGCAAAGCCCCGACGGATACGCCGGGCATAATCCCGCGCTCAAACCCCGCTTCGACCTGAAAAAAGCCAAGGCCTTGATGAAGGAGGCCGGATATGAGAACGGCTTTTCCTGCACCATGATCGCCCCGAACAACCGGTACGTGAACGACGAAAAGATTGCCGAAGCGGCCGTCTCCATGCTGGCCAGGATCGGCATCAAGGTCAATTTAAAGACCATGCCCAAGGCCCAGTACTGGGACGAGTTCGACGCCCAGGTGGCCGACATTCAGATGATCGGGTGGCATTCGGACACCGAAGACTCCGGCAACTTTACGGAATTTCTGGCCATGTGCCCTGACAAAGAGACCGGATACGGCCAGTACAACAGCGGAAACTACTGCAACCCGAAGGTCGATGCGCTGACCCTGGCCGCCCAGACCGAGACCGATCTCGATAAACGTGCCAAGATCCTCCAGGAGATCGAACAGATTCTTTACGACGATGCGGCCTTCGTCCCCTTCCACTGGCAGAACCACTCTTACGCGGCCAAGAAGGGGATCGATGTGGCGCCGATCATCAACACCCAGAACTTTCCGTATTTCGGAGATCTGGTCATCAAATAAAATCGCTGGCGCGATTTTATGAGAGTTTCGCTTCGCGAAACAATTTCAAAGAAGTGAATCCGGCAGACCTCGGTTTTGACGGGGAACGAGAGCAGGTCATGCCCCCGCTTTGCCGGGAGCCATGACTCGGCCATTTGCGCTGAAAACCGCTGGGCAGGCATCGGTTGCCGCGGCAACCGTTGCCTGCCCTGACATTATGGTAGTCGGGGGCGTACCGCACCGCGTATGGTAGCATTCATCGTCAGACGGATTTCCCAGGCGATCCTGGTCATGCTGGTCATCAGCCTGATCGGATTCACCATCAAGAACAAGATCGGCGATCCGGTCCGGGACATGGTGGGCGAGCGGGTAACGCCGGCAGAACGGGCCGAAATCCGGGACCGGCTCGGGCTCAACGATCCGTTTCTGGTCCAATACATGCGCTTCCTGAAAAACGCGGTCCGCGGAGATCTGGGGCTGTCGTTTTTCCACAAGAAGCCGGCGCTTTCGGTGATTCTTTCCAAGGCTCCCGCCACCCTGGAGCTGGTATTTTGTTCGGCCCTGATCCTGATTTTCGTTTCTTTGCCCGTGGGGATTTACACCGCGATCCGGCCCCGGAAATGGTTTTCCCGCTTCACCATGAGCTTTTCCACGCTGGGGGTGTCGATCCCGGTGTTTTTGACGGCCATCATGCTCATCTACCTTTTTTCCGTGGAGCTCCGATGGCTGCCGTCTTACGGGCGCGGTGAAACGGTCAGTGTCTACGGCTGGGACAGCGGGCTGCTGACCGTTGACGGGCTGGTCCACCTGATTCTTCCGAGCATTTCCCTTGCCTCCATCATGCTGCCGCTGTTTATCCGGTTGATCCGCAGCGAGATGATGGAGATTCTGGAGACCGATTATATCAAATTCGCCTGGGCCAAGGGGCTTGCCCCCCGGCGGGTATGGCTTCTGCATGCCTTCAAAAACACCCTGCTGCCGGTGATCACCGTTTTCGGCGTACAGATCGGGATCATGTTCGCCTTTACCATTTTGACCGAGACCGTCTTCCAGTGGCAGGGGATGGGCTTCATGTTTTTAGAGGCGGTGGAACGCTCCGACACCTCACTGCTGGTGGCCTATCTGGTGGTGGTGGGGGCGATTTTCGTCGTGGTCAACACGGTGGTCGACATCATCTACGGACTGGTCAACCCGATGGTCAGAATAACGGGAAGAACATGAGCCGGACCTGGCGCCGTTTTTCAAGCTCCTATTTTTTTTACAGCTTCCGGCGGGACTGGGTTGCGATGGCCAGTTTTGCCGTTCTCGTACTGTTTCTTGCGGCCGGGCTGGCCGCCCCCCTGATCTCTCCTTACAACCCCTGGGATGCTAAAAGCATCGACATCATGAACTCGGAAGTCCCCCCCCGGTGGATGGCCGAAGGAGAGGAGGGTTTTTTGCTCGGCACCGACGTCCAGGGCCGGGACATGTTCAGCACCATGCTCTACGGGCTACGGCTGTCCATCGTCATCGGCCTGGGGGCGGTGTTTCTGCAGGCGCTTGTCGGCATCGCCTTCGGGCTGGTGGCCGGTTACAGCGGCGGCAGGACAGATTCGATCCTGATGCGGATCGCGGACATCCAGCTGTCGTTTCCATACCTGATGGTGGCGATCTTCATCAGCGCCATCTTTCATGTGGCCTTCGGCATCGGCCGGTACGAAGATCTTGCCGTGCCGCTTCTGGTCGTCATCATCGGGCTGGCCGAATGGCCGGTATATGCCCGCACCGTGCGCGCCGCGGTGATGGGGGAAAAAAACAAGGAATACGTGGAGGCGGCCAGGATCATCGGCCTGAGCCGCGGAAAGATCATGGTCCGGCACGTGCTCCCGAACACCATGACCTCGGTGCTGGTCATCTCCACCATCCAGGTGGCCAACGCGGTCATGAGCGAGGCGGCCCTTTCGTTTCTCGGACTCGGGATGCCCGTCACCAAGCCGTCTCTGGGCTCCCTGATCCGCTCCGGCTTCGAGTACATCTTCAGCGGAAGCTGGTGGATCACCTTCTTTCCCGGCATCCTGCTGGTGGTCTTCGTTCTGGTGATCAATCTGTTGGGTGACTGGCTCCGGGACGTGCTCAACCCGAAGCTCTACAAGGGATAAAATCGGTTCCCGATTTTATCCCATGCGGCTTCGCCGAAGAAAAACCATAGAAGGCAGGTGCAAGCGCTGGGCTGCCGGTAAAAATGATGAAATCTAAAAACGCACCGCGAACGTCATGTCGGACCCCGGATCAAGTCCGGGACAAGCTTTTTTAATAAGCCTGCCCCGGGCCTGATCCGGGGGGATTCATAGATAATTGAATTTACTGGATTCCCGCTTTCGCGGGAATGACGGAAAAAGAGAAATCCTGAATTTTTACGAAACGATCAAAAATAGACCCTGAACCTTCGAACCCCGGTACCCTATGCCCTCTCTTTTGGAAGTCAAAGACCTGGAAGTCAAATTCGCCCTGCGGATCGGGGAGTTAACCGCCATCGACGGTGTGAGCTTCCGCCTGGAAAGAGGGGAGCGACTCGGACTGGTGGGCGAAAGCGGGGCCGGAAAATCGGTCACCGGCTTTGCGGTCATTAACCTGATCAGCCGGCCCGGATACATTTCCGGCGGACAGATCCTCTTTGAGGGAGTCGACCTGGCCGGTCTGTCCACCGAGCAGATGCGGGACATCCGCGGCAATCGGATCAGCATGATTTTTCAGGATCCGATGATGACCCTGAATCCGGTGCTCACCATCGGCACCCAGATGGTGGAAACCCTTCACGCCCACCGGCGCATCAGCCGGAGGGAGGCCGAGGCCGTCGCCCTTGATAAGCTCAAGAAGGTGCAGATCTCTTCTCCGGAAAAGCGTCTGCGGCAATATCCCCACGAATTTTCCGGCGGCATGCGCCAGCGGATCGTCATCGCCATTGCGCTGTTGACCGACCCGGCGATGATTATCGCCGACGAGCCGACCACGGCACTGGACGTTACGATCCAGGCCGAAATCATGGATCTTTTGCTCTCCCTGTGCCGGGCCGAGGGGATGGGCCTGCTCCTGATCACCCACGATCTGGGGGTGGTCTCCCAGGTGACCGAAAAGATCGCCGTCATGTACGCCGGCAGAATCGTGGAAAGCGGCCCCACCGACCGCCTCACCCAGGACCCGAAACATCCCTACACCCAGGGGTTGATCAAGGCCCTGCCCGGCAGCCTGCAGCCCCGCAGCCGACTCAACCAGATTCCGGGGATGATGCCGACGCTCATCGACATTCCAAAAGGGTGTTCGTTTCATCCCCGATGCACGATTCGCGAAGGGATCTGTTCGGAGGTGGCGCCTCCGCTCCTTCGGCTCGAGGAGCAGGACCGGATGGCGGCCTGCCACGTGGTGAGTCGGATCGAAGGACTGAGACCGAAAAGCTGATCGAACAGGACCGGTGGAGGATCGCGGCGGGATTTAATACCCTCTGGAAATCCTGGCCCCCAGGGCCAGGCCAAAGGCATCTGGCTTTGCCATAACTGACGAAGGAAGAAAAACTCGAAGCACGAAATTCGATATTCGGATTTCGGATTTGTTTCTAATAATGCGGGGCCTTGGTATTGTCACAACCGTTTCCTTCGGAAAAGACCGAACCCATGACGACAAAAAACAACACCCTGCTCACCTTAAAAAACGTGGTGAAGCATTTTGACATCTCCGGGGGGCTGCTGGACCGTCTCCGATTGCAAAACGGCCGGCCCGCGCTGCACCGGACCACCGTCAAGGCGGTCAACGATGTGAGCTTTTCCATCGAAGAAGGCGAAACCCTCGGGGTGGTGGGAGAAAGCGGCTGCGGCAAGTCGACCCTGGCCCGGACCGTCATGGGCCTTTATCCGCCCACCCGAGGTAAGATCATCTACCGCGGGCAGCGGATCGATCATCTCTCCGCCCAGCAGATGCTTCCCTTTCGGGCCAGGATGCAGATGATTTTCCAGGATCCCTACGCATCGCTCAACCCCCGCAAAACCGTGCGCCAGACCCTGGAAGAGCCGGTCGTGTTCCACAACCGGCATATCGGCAGCGCCGAAGTCAAGGACCGGGTGAGGCAGGTCATGGAGCAGGTCGGCGTCGATCCGGGGTGGGCCGGACGATACCCTCACGAGTTTTCCGGGGGGCAGCGCCAGCGGATCAGCATCGCGCGCGCCCTGACGGTGGCGCCCGAATTCATCGTGGCCGACGAGCCGGTATCGGCCCTGGACGTGTCCATCCAGGCCCAGATTCTGAACCTGCTGATGAAGGCCCAGGAGGATCTGGGGCTGACCTATATGTTCATCACCCACGATCTTTCGGTGGTCCGGCACATCAGCACCCGGGTGGCGGTCATGTACCTGGGAACCCTGTGCGAAATGGCTGCGGCCGACCACCTTTTTGCCTCGCCGCGCCATCCCTATACCCAGGCTCTGCTCAGCGCCATTCCGAAGCTGGGCGCAGAAAAAAAGCGGCATGTCAAGCTCAAGGGGGAAGTTCCCACCCCCATCCGTCTGCCGTCGGGCTGCGTGTTTCACGGCCGGTGCGTCCATGTCGATCGGCGCTGCAGAGAGGAAGTCCCCAGGCTCCGGCATCTTTCCTCCGGCGCCTGGGTCGCCTGTCATGGGGTGGAGGAGGGAAGGATTTAAAGTCGGAAATCGGAAGTCAGCTGTCAGCCCCGCCACCGGCCGGCGGGATTCAAAAATTCGAGACTCCAGAGTCAACTCTGAAGAAACCGACCGCCCCATGGTCGCTTGAAATCGTCGATGGCGGTGCTCACTCTTCCACGATGATATTTCGCAGTTCATTCGTGTCGTCGGGTTTGGCCGGGAATTGTACGGCCAGGATTTCCCCGATTGTTTCAACCGCCCGGCAAATCGCCTCCGCCGGCCGATTTTGCCGGATGCCGTCGGTGATCGTCTCAACGATCTTTTCCCACTGGCCTTTCTTGACCTTGGCGTTGATGCCCCGGTCGGCCAGCACCCAGACCTTGTGCTCGAAAACCGATATCAATATCAGCACCCCGGTCTCGTCTCTGGTGCGGTGGAGTCCCTGTTCGAAAAAACGGGTAACGGCCGCTTCCTGAACCTCTTCTTCCAGTTCCCGCCGGGAAATAAAGCAGCGCTTCAAGGCCGGTATGCGTCCGACCAGAATGTGAAAGAGAATAAACAGGACGGCGCCCAGCCCTAAAAACACCCACAGATTTTGGCCGCCGATCCAGAGCCGGTGGCCGAAAAGATGGGTCAACACGATCGAAAGAGGGATCGCAAACGTCGCTGCTCCGATGACGTCGGCCATCGGATAGTGGTAAGCGGCCGGGATCACCATCGGCACGATTTCACCCGAGGTTTGCCTCTCGGCGGCTTTCACCGCCGCGTCGATTTTCTGACGATCGCTTTCCGACAAGAAATTTTTTGCCAAAATTCCCCCCTGACCCCCGCATGCAAATTTTGAGACGGCTTATAAGAAACGCTGAGCTTCTTTTGCCTTGACCCCAAGCCTTAGCGTCCCGCCGTTAAATGACTTTTGCGAAACCGCTTTCTACCAGCCGCCGGAGGCACCGCCGCCGCCGAATCCACCCCCGCCGCCGAAACCGCCCGATGAGAACCCGCCGCCACCTAAGAAAATGCCGCTGCCGCTGCGACCCCGACGACTTGGGACATGGCCGAAAACCAGCGGGCCGCCGAGGCCCCCCAGGAAAAATCCGGCCAGGATGCCGATAGGGATCAAAACTACGGTTCCCATCAGGCCGAGGTGAAAAAGCAGCCCGCCGAAAATCGGGGCAAGAACTCCCCCGGCAGCCGCTCCAAGGCCCCTTCGCACCCGCCCGAGCATGTTGATGAAGAAGAAAAAGGCAAGCAATGAGACAAATATCGAATGAAATTTTCCGGTCTGGGTGTCCCTTTTCCTGGAAGTCTGCGGCGGTTCGTATTCTCCCCGCACCGCTCCGATCATGGCGGCGACGCCGTCGATGATCCCCTGGTTAAAGTCGCCGGTCTTGAAGCGGGGGACAATGACATTGCGGATGATCCGGCCTGCCGTAAGATCCGTCAGGCGTCCTTCCAGGCCGTAGCCGACTTCGATGCGGATCTTTCGCTCCTTGAGCGCCACCAGCAAAACGGCGCCGTTGTCCAGCCCTTTTTGTCCGATTTTCCACGTCTCTGCCACCCGGATGGAAAACGCCTCTAAGTTTTCGCCCTCAAGAGACGGCAAGGTCAGAACCACGATCTGGGTGGAGTCGGTCTGTTCGAGGTCGGCCAGGACGGCGTCCAGCTGCTTCTGCGTGGAAGCATACAAAATGCCGGCAGTATCGTTCACCCGCCCCCTCAACTGCGGGACATCGAGTGCGCCCGCGCCCTTTACCGGGAGCAGAAACAAGGCCGTCAGGAAAACAGCCGCTACGGTTCGCAGTGTGTGCATAGGATTTGTCCCGGCTTAGAATTTGACCCCGGGCACTGCCGAGGCTCCTTCTTCGGCCTTGAAGTATTCTTTTCGCTCCAGATGCAGCAGGAGACTGTTGGTCAGGCTGTTTGGAAACTTGCGGACTGCGTAATTAAACGCTTCCACGGCCTCGTTGTAGCGCTGCCGGGCAACATTGATCCGGTTTTCCGTGCCCTCGAGCTGGTTTTGAAGATCGAGGAAATTCTGGTTGGCCTTGAGGTCAGGATAGCGTTCCACCACCACCATCAGCCGCGAAAGGGCCGAACCGAGCTCCCCCTGGGCTGCCTGCAGGCGCTGCATGGCGGCTGGATCGCCGAGGTCTTTGGCGGTGATGTTCAGCGATGTGGCCTTGGCCCTGGCATTAACGACGGCTTCCAGCGTTTCCCTTTCATGGGCGGCATAGCCTTTGACCGTCTCCACTAAGTTGGGAACCAGATCCGCCCGTCGCTGCAGGGTCGACTCCACGTTCCCCCAGGATTTGAAGACATTTTCCTCGAGCCGCTGCATCTGGTTGTAGCCGCAGCCGTAAAAAACCGCCAGCACTGCCATAAGCAGCATGCCCCGCATCAACAATTTACGCATGGAAACCCTCCGGCTTGAAGCACGATAAATGACTGTGTTGATGATATGGATTATCTCTACATATCAAAATAACGTGTCGATAAAAATGGATTAGATCGACACGTTTTGGCAACGTGTTTAAATCGACGACATGTAAATGATGAGCAACGTGTCCATGGCTGAATTCTGTTTTCGAAGCCATCAGCTTCGCCTGTTGAATTTTTTCCCGATGTCAAACGCGCGGCCGAGGGTTTCGCCCAAAACCCGGTATTCGCGGATCCCCGGGGCGAACACGAACGGGGCGCCTCGTTCCATGACCGGAAGACCTTTTTCGTTCAAGATTTCCGCATCTGCCTTGATGTCGACAATCTGGCCGACAAACTGGGTGTGCAGCCCGATTTCAAGGGTTTGGATGACGTTGCACTCCAGTACGAGCGGAAATTCCCCGACATAGGGGGCGTCCACCCTGTCCGAACGCACGGCGGTAAGCCCGGTATCTTCGAACTTGTTCGTGCTTTTGCCGGAGGCCATGCCGAAATAGTCGGCCTCGGCCGCGTATTTGATCGAAGGCACGCTGATGGTGTACGCCTTGCGCGCCACGATGCAGCCGTAGGTGTAGGTCGCTTTGCGCAAAGAGACGGTCATCGCCGGCGGTTTGGAACAGCAAATCCCGCCCCATGCGATGGTCATGACGTTGGGCCGGCCTTCGGCGTCGTAGCTGCCGACGCACCATACGGGAGTGGGATACGCCAGGGTGTCCGCGCCGATCGATTTTTTCATGGGATGCCTCCTTTCCGGTACTTGCTGGGTTCGTGGGCCTGAGGGTAAAAAAAAACCACGCGGATTTTTATTCATGGTTGTAGGAAAATATCAATGATTTGAAGCAAAAAAAGGCGCCGGAAGCGTTCGGCTTCCGGCGCCTTTATCGTTCTTTGCCGCCTGTGAAAGACAAATCACATCGCGCCAGCGACTTGATTCATGCCGCGTTTTTCATGGCCTCGACCTCGGAGGTCTTCTCCCAGGTAAACCCGGGCTCGTTTCGGCCGAAGTGGCCGTAGGCCGAGGTCTGCGCATAGATCGGCCGAAGCAGGTCAAGGTATTCGATGATCGCCGCCGGCCGCAGGTCGTAGACCTCGTTGACGATCTCCCCGATCCGGTCTTCGTCGATGCAGGCCGTGCCGAAGGTGTCCACCAGCACCGAAACCGGTTCG
>CAYPFH010000026.1:0-25327 GCA_964409825.1 uncultured Desulfobacterales bacterium
CTGGCCAGTTGATAGCGGTGGTAGCAGAAACTGCATTTTTCCACCACGCCGCGCATCCGGACAGACACGTTCGGGTTGAGATACTTTTCCATGCCATCGGGCCAGACCGGATCCCACCAGTTGAAGTAGCGGGCATGGTAGGGGCAGGCCGCCATGCAGTACCGGCATCCGAAGCACCGGGTATAAATCTGGCTGACAATCCCCGTATCCATCCCGTAGTCGGTGGCGGTGGCCGGACACACCGATACACACGGGGAGTGGCCGTGGTCGCCCTCGCAGTGCTGGCAGGGCCGCGGCAGATAGCAGATATCGGTTTCCGGATAGGGCTTGCCGTTGTTTAGCTGGTAGACCCGCATCCAGGTGATGCTGGTGAGCTTGTCCGATTCATCCGGCTTGAACGGGACGTTGTTCTCCGACATGCAGGCGACCAGGCAGGCGCCGCACCCGGTGCATTTGTCCAGGTCGATCACCATTCCGAATTTTTTGGGTCTTTCCTGTTTCATCAGAACCTCGTGCTGTAAAGTAAGCGATCAGCTTTCTGCCTCGATATCGCCCGAAACTCATGCCCGGATCAGTTTGGCCCGGATTCCCCAGGCGGCATCGAGCCCGGATACCGGGTCGGCCATGGAACCGATCAGCCGGTTGACATTGGTCCCCTTGTCGGCCAGGTACTTGTCATAGGCCGTATGCCCAAGGCCTCTGGCCATGGCCACCAAACCGGGCATGATCCCCTCGAAAAGATGCACCCGGACGTTGGCGGCTCCTGCGGGGGTGGTCAACAGCGCACGGCTTCCCTCCGAGAGCCCGAGCGGGTCGGCCGTTTGCGGATTGAGTTCTACCAACAGCTCTTTTCCCTTGAGAACCTCGGCCGGAACGGTCTTGGTCATGAACGGCGGGTTTCCGACATATCCGCTGGAAATCCGCATGATATCGTAGGGCACCAGGACAAGGGGAAACCCGTCCTTTTCCCCGGCGATCTCCACCGGGACGTAGCCGTTTCCAAGACCCTCCGGGATGAATTCGAACCTTCCCGAAGCCGTTTCGAACGCCTCCGGCCAAGGGGCGGGTTCAAAGTCCTCGTCCATCCAGTACCCCTCGGAGGCAAGCGCATCCCACTGGTCCGGATAGGCTTCCTCCAGGCAGGCCTCGTAACCATCCCAGGCAAAGGCCGAGGCGACCGGATCTCCGACGGCCTGAGCCAGCTCGATGATGGCGTCACCCGTGTTCCGGGTATTGAACTGGGGGTCGACCACCGGCTGCACCAGCCCGACAAAGGGCCGGTTGAAACCGGCCGGGTTCGGTACGTCCTCGTAGCGCTCCAGGTAGACATGGTTGGGTAAAATCAGGTCTGCGTTCTGCGCCGTTTCGTCCATGAAAGAAGAAAAGCTGACCACGAAGGGAATCTTGAAAAATGCAGCCTTGACCGTCTCCGGGTCGGGCTGGGCAAAGCAGGGGTTGGACTCGACAACGAACAAGGCTTCGAGCGGATATCCCTTGCCGCCGGCGACCGCCTCGAAAAACCGGTTGGGAAGCGCCGCGATGGCTGAATAGGGAGGCACGCCGGCGCCGTCGAGCCGGTCCTTCTGCATCCCGCGGGCGGCGGTCTCGTCCATTTCCGGGTCCGGCCAACCGAAGTCGCCCGACGCCGGCACCGCCCATATTCCCCCCGGCCGGTTGATGCCGCCGACAAGAGCGTTAAGGGCGTGAACGGCGAAAAATTCGTTCATGCTTCCGGCAACGTCCCCCTCTCCTTTTCCGCATACGGCCAGCGGCGCGGCGGACCGCGCAAAATCCCGGGCAAGGGTGACGATGGTTTTCGGGTCGATGCCGGTGATCTTTGCAACATTGTCCGGGGTGTAGTCGGTCATGACCATCTGCTTGAACACCTCGAACCCGCCGCCGTATTCACTGACAAACTGCGCCCGGTAGCGTTTTTCCAGGATGATGACATGGGCAAGGCCCAGGGCCAGGGCCGCTTCCGTGCCGGGCTGGATGGAGATCCACTGGTCTGCCTTGGCCGCCGTGTTGGACAGTCTCGGCTCGATTTGCACGAGTTTTCCGCCGCCGTCTTTTAAGGCGCTGTGGATCCTGAACATCCGAACCGGCGATCCCCATCCGTCAAGGACGCCGCTGCCGAAGCTCAGCAGGAAATCGGTATTTTCCAGGTCCAGACCGGCGGCTGCCTGCACTCCCTGCATCCGATGCAGGGCCAGTTCGTATGAATCCTGGAAGGAGGCGGCGGTGACGAAATTGGGCGACCCGAACGCGGTCGCAAACCGCGAAAGCAGCGCCGGGACCGTTCCCCGGCGGCTGCCGGAAAACACGGCCAGCGCTTCGGGCCGGCCTTGTGCCCTGATTTCGGTCAACTTGCCGGCGACCTCATCGAAGGCCTCTTGCCATGAGATCGAAACCCACCGGCCGCTTCCCCGGCCCCCGACCTGCTTCATCGGGTTTTGGACCCTTGTGGGGCCGTAAAGAAGCTGCAAACCGGACAGCCCGAGGATGCAGATGCCGCCGTCGTTGATCGGATGCCCCTTTCTGCCCTCGATCTTGACGGCCCTGCGGTCGATCATGCGAACGTCGATGCCGCAGCCGGCGGGACAAAGCGTGCATGTCGAGCCGGTGTAGCTCACCGCCCCGTCTTTGGGAACCGGCGTCCACGGCCACATCTGGGTCCAGATCGACAGATCGTCGGTCAGTTTCCATGGCAGCGGCGAAAGCGCCGTACCGGCGGCACCGCCGATGATAAAAGACAGGAAGCTTCTTCTGCCAACTTTCATTGAATTTTCCCCTTGGTTGTTCAGCAAGCAGATTCGGTTTTTCTCGATCCGGCAGCACCGCTATTGATGGCATTTGAAGCAGGCGCCGCGCTGGGTCTGAACGCTCTCCCCCCGGCTGTCCGGGTAGGTTCCCGGAAAGCCGACCCGGATGATGTTGTCGATGACGCGGCCTAAAGGAGCGCGGGGCTCGTCTTTTGTGGCGCTTTCGCGCGCCTCTTCATGGCAGTCCGCGCAGTCGTCCATTTTCATCCGGTCCCAGGAGTTGCGCTTGAAGCCGGAAATGTTTCGCCCCCAGATGTCCCGGCTGTAACCGGTGATCCGGTTTTCCTCGTACACCCTGCTGCGCTCGCTCTCCCCGATATGGCCGTGGCAGGTCACGCAGTCCATGCCGGCGGAAAGGACATGGGCGGCATGGGAGAAAAAGACGCAGTCAGGCTGCTTGGAATAGATCAGCCAGGGAACCTCTTTGTACTCCCACACATATTCGGTGACGAACTTTTCCTCATCCGGGTCCTCGCCCTGCACGTCCTCGTGGCAGTCGATGCAGGACCAGAGGTCGGGTACGCCGGAAAAAGTGCCGTCTTCCCTGAAGTAGTGACAGCTTGCGCAGTCTCCCACCAGATCGTAGTGCAGGGCATGGTTGAAATTGATGGGTTGTTCTTTCTTGGAGTAGAGCAGTTGCGGGAAGATGAGCCATCCCACGATGAGGCTTGCGATGAGTCCCACGAAGAAAAAGAAGATCACGTAAGCCGCGGCCTTGCTTTTCTGCTCCGGATCCGGCGGCGGCTGGCCCTCTGTGCCGGAATCCTCTGCGGGAATGTCCTTTTCGTGCTCGTCTACAGTGCTCATGGAAACTCCGTTGGGCTGGGCTGGGCGGCTTCATCCATCGGCAGCGGCCGCACATTCATAGATAGCGGAAAATCCCTGACTTCCGACGACTGATGTTTTGGAAACCCCATATCTGTAAAGGCAGGTGCGCCATCCGCGGAAAGATCCCCTGAATCGGCAACAATCCCGGCGGAAAGGCCAAAAAATTCATGGGATTCTGTATCCGGAGACAGGCGGTTTGTCAAGAGGAATCCAAATGCCGTCTGTCGACGGCGTTTGGATCTAAAGAAGAGAATATAGATTATATTATCGATGTGTTACATGTACAAACCGCTGCGGATTCGTTTGGCGTAAAGCGGCCCCCGCCAGAAGAGGCCCTGGCGGTTTTAAAAGATCACTGGCCCACGGCGCCGTAGCTATGCAGGCCGGGAAGCAGATTCACCCCGAAGTAGGTGAACAACACGGCCATGAATCCGATAATCGAAAGGTAGGCGATTCTGCGCCCGTGCCATCCGCGCATCATCCGGGCATGGAGCAGCGCGGCATAGACGAACCAGGTGATCAGGGACCACGTCTCTTTCGGATCCCAGCCCCAGTACCGGCCCCAGGCGGAATTGGCCCATACCGCACCGGTGATGATGCCCGCCGAAAGGAACAAAAAGCCGAACATGATGAGCCGGTAGTTGAGCTGATCCAATATTTTCGCGTCGGGAAGCCGCTCCAGGAGCTGCTGCTTCGACGCCGGGTCCAGCCGCCTGTACAGGTATGCCGATCCATAGCCGACGAAACAGACGCCGAGACCGACCAACGCCGAACCCCCCCAGCTGTGAAGCTGGAGAATCCGGCCAAGCAGCGTCACCGAGGCAAAGACCGCCGCCGGTTTGACAAAGTCCCAGGCCGTCAGCCCCTCGACGGTACGGCCCTTGCGCAGCAGGTACATCAGGCTCACCCCGAAGGCGACGGCAAATGCACCGTAACCGACAAAACATGTGATCACATGGGCGATGAGCCAGTTGCTTTTCAATGCCGGAATGAGCGGCTGGATCCGATCGCTGATATTCGGCGAAAGCGACGCATAGGCCATGGTCAGAAAGGCAAGCGGCAGGACGAATGCTCCGATCACCCGGCTCCGGTAGCGGCGCTCGACCACCAGGTAGATGGCGCTGATCACGAAGGCAAAGAAGATCAGAGACTCGAAAAGATTGGACAGGGGGGCATGACCGATGCCGAGTCGGTAGGACTCGACCCATCGCAGCAAAATTCCGACCCCGTTTCCGACTGTCCCCGCCAGTGCGATCCAGGTGGCCAGGCGGCCCGGCTTTTTCTTTTTAAAGATCCAGGATGCGATATAAAGGAAGGCCGCCAGGCCATAGATGAAGGTCACAACCGAAAACAGCGCTGAGCTTGTCATGATCAATTGGCTCCGCAATCGATATGCTGCGCAGATCGATAATGGGGTGAACATCGGACGCCCGTCAAAAGCGTCCCTTACGAAAAAAGTCTTTACCGTTCCAACCGTTGCCCTGTTACAATCGGGCTATGGCTCGTTTAAGGCGAATGATTCTTTCAGGCGCTCTGCAAGCTTTTCGATCTTTGCGTCCATGGAAACCCGGTTTCGGTTGGCTGTCCCGGCCACTGCCACCTGGCTGCCGCCTTCGACCGCCGCCACCTCGACGCAGATCTGCTGGTGGGCCATGAAAAACGTCACGAAACAGCCGAGAATAATCAGGACAAACCCGGTATAGACCACCCATACGCCCGGATCCCGCGTGATCTGGAGCCCTGTGTAAAACCGCTTCTCCGGGGCAGGCGCCGCCTGGGCCTTCGGCTCCACGTCGGTCACGGCGATGACAAATCGCCCCTTGCGCATCTTGTCGAAGTTGGCGAACCGAAGCGGCAGCAGCACCTCGGACGGCTCGCCGCCGGAGGGCGTCAGCCGCCCCTTGAGGGCCTCGCCGATGGGTTGGCCCATGAAGACGGCCGAGGGTTCGTAGGCTTCCAGCAAAAAGGTGCCCCCGCCTTCGGGGATGTCAACCGTCCCGCCCACCTCGAGACGCTCCTCGTAGACCATCCCGCTTTGCCGGCTGGTAAATGTGAGCACCGCGGCGCGGATCGGCTCGCTTCTGGCTGGAGGGGCGGGGCGGTCCATCTCTCCGTAGCTGGACTGAAAAATGTTGATGCCCGCGTACCGCAGCGGATGATTGACGAGAATGTCCTGCTGGAGAACCTCTTTTCCGTCCTGCAGCAGGGTCAGCCGGCTCCGGTATTCCTTGGGCTGCCCCGATGCATAGAATGAAACGGAAAAATCGTCGCAGCGGATGGAAAACGGCAGCTCGATGGTGTCTCCGCTGTTGCGCAGCCGGATCGCATTGACGCTTTCGCCTTCAGGAATGTTGACATACCCCTCGAAGCCGAAAATGGAGCCGATCAGGCTCCCCATCAGCAAAAGAATGATGCTCAAGTGTACGATGTAGACCCCCAGCCGGCTCCATCGCCAGCGCTCGGCAAACATCGCAAATCCCCCGGCGTTTTCCTCCACTTTGGTGTACGTAAATCCGCTTCCGGCAATCCGGACGATTCTTTCGCGGATCTGCTCCGGCGGTTTTTCGACAACCATCTCCTGCCGGTTCTTTCGCTCCCGAAAGCGGTCCGCCGAAAAATTCAGGGGCTTGGCGAAGATGACCCGCCAGAGGACCGACAGCCGGTCAACCGAACAGACCAGCACGTTCACGGTCAGCAGCACCAGAAGCAGCTGGAACCACCAGGAACGGTACATGTCAAACAGGTCGAGAACATCGAAGAGCCGGTAGAGAAACTCTCCGTAGGTCCGGAAATATGCGGCCGGACTTTCGTTCTGGGGGATCAGGGTGCCGATCACCGACGTTACGGCCAACGAAAGCAGCAAGATCAGAGTCAGCCGCAGGGAGGCGAAAAATTCCCAGATGCTCCGGGCCAGGTCGGCGGATACGTCTTCTTTTCGATTCATCGGACGGAAAACCTCTGTCGGCGTGTTGCGCATCGTTTCGGAGGCGATAGATACCAGACCTGAACCGCTCAGGCAACCGGTAACCTGGGACCGGTGTCGTACAGCTGTCCGGTCCCCGGGGCCGGGCGTCCTTTAAAATGCCGGAACCGTATGGCTGCCCCCACGTTGACAGGCGGCGGCACCGCATTAAGTTAGTTCGAACGTTTCTCATCATAAGCCTTGAAATGCGGGTTGACAATCCAGGGTGCGGTATGACAATTCCTACCGGACAAAATTGATTCGACAAAGGCGCGCCGGGGCGGGACATGACAAGGCAGCCGTTTTCAAGAGCCCGGCCCTTCGATTCCGGCCAAATGCCCGGGCGAAGAATTTGGGCGCCTTCAGACCGATCGGGGGGGATATGATCGAGGCCAGGCAACTGACAAAGCGTTTCGACATCTGCACGGCGGTAGACGGCGTCTCCTTTGCCGTTGAAAAGGGAGAAATCCTCGGATTCATGGGTCCCAATGGCGCGGGCAAATCGACCACGATGCGAATGATCACCGGATACCTGCCGCCGTCGTCCGGAACGGCGGTGATCGGCGGCCGGGACATCGTGCAAGACGGCTTGAGCGCTCGGAAGATGATCGGGTATCTGCCTGAAAATGCCCCGGTATACCGAGAGATGACGGTCCGCGGGTTTCTGGATTTCATCGCGGATGTGAGGGGGTTTTCAAGGAGCACACGGCGCGAGGCCGTTTCCGGCGCCGTTGAAAAATGCTTCCTGACCGAGGTGGTCAACCAGTCCATCGGCACCCTGTCCAAGGGGTTCAAACAGCGGGTCTGTTTCGCCCAGAGCATTTTACACGATCCACCCTACCTGATCCTGGACGAGCCCACCGACGGCCTCGATCCAAACCAGAAACACGAAGTCCGGCAGATGATCCGGACCATGAGCGCCGAAAAAGCGGTCATCCTTTCGACCCACATCCTCGACGAGATGGATGCCGTCTGTACCCGGGTGATCATCATCGACGACGGAGTGCTGGTAGCCGACGACACCCCCGAGGGGCTCAAAACCCGGTCCAAAACCCACGGCGCGGTCTCGATGCTGGTTTCAGATGCACTGCCCGAAGGACTGGCCGAAGAGATCGGCCGCCTTGCCGACGTCATCGAATGCCAGGTGAGCGACGACCCTGCCGGTTTCCGGCTCCGGGCATTTCCCCGGCAGCCCGGACTTGCCATCGCCCCGCAGATCCTTTCTCTGGCCTCGATCAGGGGCGCCAGGATCCAATCGGTTTTCGTGGAGCAGGGCCGCCTCGACGAAGTCTTTCGAACCATTACCACCGGCGATACCGGCGAGTCGGCAACCAGCCCGTTGTAACCCCTATCGAAGAGGAATCATGAGAATTCAGCAATCGTCCAATACCGTAAAGGCCATACTCAAAAGAGAGCTGGCCGGCTATTTTACTTCTCCGGTGGCCTATGTCTTCATCGTGATCTTCCTGATGCTGACCGGGTTTTTCACCTTTTACATCAGCCGCCTGTTTGAAGCCGGCCAGGCGGATCTCAGGGGGTTCTTCGAGTGGCATCCATGGGTTTTTCTCTTCCTGATTCCGGCTGCGGCCATGCGGTTATGGGCGGACGAACGACGGCTCGGTACGATGGAACTGGTCCTGACCCTTCCGGTCACCACGACCGAGGCCATCCTGGCCAAGTTTCTCGCCGCCTGGGTTTTTCTGGGCATCTGTTTGGCCCTCACCTTCCCGACAGTGGTCACGGTCTCTTATCTGGGCAATCCGGACATGGGTGCCGTGGTTTGCGGCTACGTAGGAAGCTTCCTGATGGCCGGGGCCTTTTTGAGCATCGGCTCGATGACCTCGTCGATGACCCGCAGCCAGGTCATCAGCTTCGTTTTATCGGTGGTCATATGCCTGTTTTTCATCCTGGCCGGGTATCCGCCGGTAACCGAAGCGGTTTCCGGATGGGCGCCTTCCTGGCTGGTGGAATTCATTTCCCGGCTCGGGTTTCTTCCCCATTTTGCCTCCATCAAGCGGGGAGTGCTGGACCTGCGGGACATCGTCTATTTTCTGTCCGTTACGATTTTCATGCTGTCGGCAAACGGCGCGATCCTTGAAAATCGCCGAACCGCCTGACGCGACGGGTTCAAACGCGTTGGATCTCTTGTAAGGGGAATTTTATGGCAGCAGGCAAAAACACCATCGTCAAGTCGCTCTTTTCGGCAAGCGGGTTGATCCTGATCCTGGCCGCATTGGTGCTGGCCAATCTGATTTTTTCACGGGTCAATCTGCGCTGGGACCTGACCGAAGACAACCTGTATTCGCTTTCCGAAGGCACCGAACAGATCCTGTCGGACATGGAAAACGACGTGACGCTCCGGCTTTTTGTCACCCGGGACAACGTCAACGTTCCCATCACGATTCGAAGCTACACCGATCGGCTCGTCGACTTTCTGTCCGAATACGAATACGCCGGCAACGGCAAGGTGACGCTGGAGGTGATCGACACCCGCATCGACAGCGAAGAAGAAGACTGGGCACGAAGATACGGGCTGGAAGGGGTCGATCTGCCTTCCGGTGAGCGCATCTATCTGGGCCTGATCGCCGAATCGGCCGACCAGGAGCGGGCCATTCCCATGCTGGACCCTTCGGCGGAAGCGCAGCTCGAATACGACGTCACCCGCATCATCTCCATGGTGCAGTCGCCCAAAAAGCAGAAGATTGCAGTCGTCAGCGGCCTGCCGGTCTTCGGCGGCGCCAGGACAAGCTTCGACCCCGGCGGTTCGGAGCCCTGGTTCTTTATCCAGGAGCTTAAAAAGGCCTACGAGGTCGAAGAAGTCAGCCCCCTTGCGCCCGGCGCCGAGATTCCCGGCGACGCGGAGCTGGTCATGCTCATTCACCCCCGCGGCATCAACGACAGGCTCCTGTACGAAGTGGACCAGTACCTGGTCGGCGGCGGCAACCTGCTGATCCTCGTCGATCCTTACGCGGTGATGGACATGAGCCAGGGATTCGACAAAGGGTCCAGCCTTGACAGGCTGTTTGCCGCCTGGGGGATCCGGATGGACAAGACAAAAGCCCTTGTCGACCTGGCATATGCCACCCGCCTGCGGGCCCAAGACAATCGGATCGAAAACAACCCGCTCTGGCTCTCGCTCCGCGCCGAAGCGTTCGACAAGGAAACGCTGATCACCGCCGGCCTGGAAAGCATGCTGCTTCCGGTAGCCGGGGTCATCGAGCGCCTCGAAGAAAAGGATCCGGGGCTTTCCTATCAGCCGCTGCTTCGCTCAAGCCTCCAATCCGGGCTGATCGACAGCTTCAAGACGCAGTTTTCAGTGGCCGACATCCGCAAGGACTTTTCCGCCGCAGACGTGCGCTACGACTTGGCAGTCCAGCTCCATGGGCGTTTTCCGTCGGCCTTCCGCAAAGGACCGCCTGAACCCGAAGGCGCTGACCAGGAGCAGAAAACCGGGGGGGTGGAAGCCGACGCCGCAGTCCACCACACCGAAGCCGAAGAGGCCTCCACGGTAATCGTTTTGGCCGACGCCGATTTTCTCTACGACGGGTACTACTTGAACCGTCAGAACTTTCTCGGCTTTGAAATGGCCAGCATCTTCAACGACAACCTGAATTTTCTGCTCAACTCCGGCGAACTGCTTGCCGGCGTCGACGCCCTGATCCGCATTCGCAGCCGGGGCGCCTATGAGAGGCCGTTTGACCGGGTCGCCGAGCTCGAAGCCCGGGCGCAGGAAAAGTGGCTGGAGCGGGAAAAGGAGCTGGAGCGCAAGGTGGAAGAGCTCAACGCCAAACTCAACGCCCTGGAAAAGCAGAAAGACGCCGCCCAGAAGCTGATTCTCAGCCCGGAGCAGGAAGCCGAGGTCGAGCGGTTCCAGGAGGAGCGCCAACGGATTTCCGAAGAGCTCAAAGAGGTGCGGCGCAATCTCCGCGGCGATATCGAGTCGCTGGGCCGGCGGGTCAAATTCATCAACATCTTTCTGGTTCCGCTGTTGGTATGCATCGCCGGCGGCTTTTATGCCCTGTACCGCCGCAAACGGAGCAGGGAGCGCTAAAGGTGGCAAGTGATCGATGGCATAATTTCGGTGAGGGTGCTCAGGTCAAAAAAAACTCACCGCAGAGACACAGAGGCCGCAGAGAAAACCTTTTTCAATCTTTTCTGCCCATCCTCTGCGCCCTCAGCGCCTCGGCGGTGAAGCAACCGTCTCCATAATTACGTCTGCACGTGTACTATAATGCCGGGAGACCGATCGATATGAAGTCCAGAACGTTTCTGATTCTTCTTGTTTGCGTGGTGCTGCTCGGCGCCGTGGCCTTTTTTGCGCTCCGATCCGGAGAAAGGGACACGGTCGATCGCACCCTGGGACAGCCGGTCCTGGCCGATCTGCCCTTCGACCGGATCGATAAGATACGAATCGTTTCCAGCCGCGAGAAGGTCGAAATCGGCAAAACTCCGCAAGGCTGGGGCGTTGTCCAAAAGAAAGGATATCCGGCTGATTTTTCCAAGATCTCCGATCTGGTGGAAAAGCTGCAGAAAATGAAAATCGGCAGGCGTTTTCCCCTCGATCCCGAGATCCGCAGCCGCCTGGCGCTGCATCCACCCGGCGACGAATCGGCTCCGGAAGAATCGGTGGCAGTCCGCCTGACGCTGCTCGACAACGAAAACCGGACGCTGGCCGACCTGCTTATCGGAAACGCCCGGGACAGCGATACCGGATACGGCGGACAGTATCTGATGCACTTCGGACAGGATACGGTGCTTCTCGCGGACCAGAGCCTAACATCCCTGGAAACGGAGCCGGCCTTATGGATTCAACGCAAGGTGGTCGATCTGGATGCCGGAACGATTCGCTCCGTAGCGCTTTACCGGGGCGATGGGTCCGAGCCGGCATATCGGCTTGAACGGCAGGAAAAGGATGCCGGCTTCACCCTGGCCGCCGGCAAAGGAAAAGGCCCCCTTGATCCGGCCAAGGTGGACCGGGTGGTGGAGGCGCTTTCGCCGCTTCGCACCGAAGATGTTCTGCCGGCCGAAAATCCGGGCAGGGACATTTCCTTTGAAAATGCCGACCGGTTTGAATTCCGCACCGAAAACAGCTGGCTGTACACCGTTCATCTGGGCCCCTCTTTTTCCCGGCAGGATGAAACGTACACGTACGCGCGGGTGGACAAATCGGCCGTCAAAGACGGCGAATTGAAAGCACTGCCATCGGATGCGAACGGGGAAGCAGGGGCGGTCGCGTCTGCCGACGTTGAACTGGGCAAATGGATCTACATCATTTCCGATTGGAAAAACGAGGATTTCATCCGCGGCCCCGAGCAGCTCGTGAAGAATTCGGACAACGGATCGGGCTCCGCACCATAATGCCGGCGCTCCGGAAATTCTTCACACAGAGCGGTGGTTCATCGATTGTCGACCGGTCAAATCTGAGAAATGCTGCGCAGTTTTTAATGCCTGTCACTTCACCTTTCGATTTTTTGTCTTTTTTTCGCGGAACGCGAAACTTTGATTAAATCGCCCCAGCGATTTAATCAGCCGCGACAATGACCAGCTTTGCCGCTTTTCCGCTGTCCAGGTAGGTCCGAGCCATGTTTTGAATATCGGCCGCACCGATGCTGCGGTAGTCCTCTTCGATGGTCCGAGCCCAGTCGAGCTGCCGGGGATGACGCAGCGACCCGACAAGAACACTGTCCAGCCAATAGCGGTTAGTGCGCCTCAGGTCTTTGAGGCTGGTCAGAATCGGCTCCATGACCCGCCGCACCTCGTTTTCGGGCAGCGGGCGGGAGGCCAGTTCCTCGGCGATCTTGCGGATCTCGTATACCACCGTTTCGACGGCTTCCGGGTCGGTGGGGACCACCGCCTGCATCACGCCGTAGTCTTTGAAGGCACGGCTCGGGTCGTTGTAGGCATAGGGAGAGTAGGCCAATCCCAGCTTTTCCCGGATCCTTTCCCGAAGCTTTTCAGAAAACACCTGGCCCAGGACCGACAGCCTGCGCGTCCGATGAATATCCCAGAAATCATCGGTAGGCCAGGCGACCACGACCATGCTTTTTACGATTTCCGTGTCCACGGAGACGGTTTGGGATTCTCCGGCAGGAAACCGGATCTCTTCTGCAATCTGCCGGTCCGGTCTTTTTCGAGGTTCGAGCGCGCCCAGATACCGGCCGGCGATGGCCACGACCGCCTCGGGATCGACGTCGCCCACCACCGAAACCTCCAAGGCAGCGCTGGCAACGGCGCTGTCCATCCAGCCGCGGACATCCTCCAGGGTGACCCGATCTACGGATTGTGGATCCGGCAAACCGAACCGGGGGTCTCCACCGGACAGAAATCGCTCCCCTTCGATTTGAAGCCGCCCGTCAATGGACCGGAACAGCTTTTCGTAGCGCTGCTTCAACCGCTTCCGGGTCAGTGCCAGGGCTTCCGGCCGATACACCGGGGCGGTCATATACCCGTAAAGCAGCTGAAACGCCAGTTCCAGCTCCCCGGGCACCGAATTGCCTTGAAAAAGAAAATGATCCTCTTTGGCCTTGAAGTCGAAAGAAGTGTTCTTTCCGGCCAGCGCCCGGTCCAGTGCATCACGGGTCAGGGGCCCCATGCCGCTTTCGGTGACAACGCCCTGGGTGACCTCGGACAGGGCCGGAAGCGTTAAAGGTTCCTCCGCGTCTCCGTATCCGAAAGCCGCATGGATTTTGACCTCGTCGGCTTTAAAATCGGTCTGCTTCACGTTGAGCCGGACGCCGTTGCCAAAATCGACCTGCCGTATGCCCAGGTCATCGATCCTTATGATCTTTGGCGTTTCGGCATCGGCCGGCGGCAGGGCAAAAAAGGGAAACGCTGCAGAAAGGACATCTTCCGGCGGCGCGACGGACTGGCGACGGCTGGCAAAAAAAGCCCCCAGAATCGTCTCTTCCGGGCCGGCCGGCGCGCTTTCGACTTGGGCGTTTCCAGTCACCAGTATGAGGCGATGGGTGGGTTTCCAGGTCTTTTGAAAGGCCTGATACACCTCTTCGGCGGTCAACCCGTCAAGAAACGGCGCCAGCATCTCCTTTTCCTGCACCGGAGACAGAAAGACCCGGTTTTGATTGAGACGGCGTACGATCTGCCGGGAAAGGTCCCGGCTGTCCCGGGTCGAGGCTTTTCGAACGGGATCTTCCAGTTCTGCCAGCACCTCTTTTCTGACGCGATCGAATTCGGAAGGGGTGAATCCGTGAGACAGCGCCCGGCGCAGGGCCTGCTCCAGTGCGGCAAGCCGCCTCTGCCAGGTTTCAGGAGGCCCTTTTGCACTGATTTCCCCGAAGGCGATCTTCTGCAGAAAGCGGCCGGCGCTCACAGAGGCGGAGGTAAACGGCGCATCCGGATCGCTGAGCATTCGATCCAGCCGCTTTTGCACGATCCGATGGGCGATCTCCCGAGCCAGTTTATCCTGCCGGAAAGACCGGGAGTCGTCTTCGGATGGAACGGAGGTGAGCACCTCGATGCTGACGGTGGTGTCGCCGGTTTCCTGTTCATGGTGGTAAAACGACTTCACCCCATGGTGGTCCAAATCCCCCAGCACCGGTCCCGGCGCTGCCGGGGCACGAGCCGTAAACTTGGAAAACCGATCCCGGATGAGCGCTTCGGCACTCTTTGCATCGAAATCCCCCACCATGACCAGCATCATCTTCTCGGGTCGATACCAGGTGTCGTAAAAAGCCTTGAGCCGGGGCCGGTCGGCGCTTCGAATCGTTTCTTCGGTGCCGATGGGAAGACGTTGTGCGGCCAGCGTCCCTTCCATTTCGAAACGAAAGGCCGCTTGGAAGGTCCGGTAAGACGCCGAGTCCCGAGCCTGCTTTTCCGCCAGAATCACCCCCCGCTCCCGCTTGATTTCCCTTTCATACAGCAAGGCTCCTTGGGCATAGTCCCGCATGACCAGCAGGGCCTCGGCAATACTTTCTGTTTTCCCGTCGGGAAGAAGCACGTGGTACACCGTTTCGTCAAAGCCGGTGTGGGCATTGACATCCGGGCCGAAGCGCATTCCGATGCGCTGAAAGTATTCTATCAGTTCTCCGCCAGGAAAGTGATCCGTTCCATTGAACAGCATGTGCTCCAAAAAATGCGCCAGACCGCGCTCTTCTTCGGTTTCGTTCAGGGATCCCGCCTGGACATTGAGCCGCATACTGACCCGGTCCTGCGGCTCGCTATTTTCCATCAGAACGTATCGAAAACCGCTGTCGAGCCGTCCGAACACGAGCGCCGCATCGGGAGAAAGATCGCTTCTTTCATGGGGCCAGAGCGGCCCCCCGGCCTCAGGCGCACGGCCTGAAAAGACTCCGGTTCCGGCACAACCGCTCAAAAAAAGGACCAGAAGCAGCAGGAGCCGGGCGGCGGTTTTTCGAACAAAGCCATCGGTAACCATGAAGACCCTCCTTGCGGATCGATTCTCCTCTATACGGCGTTGGGCCGGTATCTTCCGATCTCAAGGCAATGCGAGATGCCGGCTATGTCCTTCGATGATGGATGAAATCAGATACAACTTCCGGAAAGATAAGACAGGGAGAAAAGATGACAATGGGAAAACCCGAAGCGCCGAAACTTCCGCCTCAAGATTTGGATGCAGCAGCCCCGTGGAAAACAAAGAGTCTTTTGGCCGCGGAAAATCGGCACAAAAGACCCTTCGGAAAAGTTATCCGCGCGGAAAAAGCACACCGGAGGCAAAGACCCCCGGGGAGCCTTATTTTTTCACATAAGTCCCCCTCGACTGGGCCTCGATGTCGCCGCGCTTGCTGAGCTTGTAAAGGGCGTTGCTGAGCTGCCGGGATTCAAGCCCCGTCTTTTTTTTCAGCGTAGGAATATCGATGCCCTTTCGGCTTCTTTTGACCACGTCGAGCACCGAATTTAGCACCGTGGGCTTTTCCGACGCGGCCGCTTTTCGGGCAGGCTTTTTCACCGCGCTTTTCTTGGCGGCCTGCTTGGCCGTTTTCTTGGCCGGAGCCTTTTTTGCGGCAGTTTTTTTCTTCGGAGCGGTTTTCTTTTTTGCTGGGGTCTTCTTTGCAGGAGCGGTTTTCTTGGCTTCCAGTTTTGCCAGATCGCCCGACAGCTTCTCTACTTTCTTGGAAAGATCGACGAGGCTTTTGGTGATCGTCTTGAGTTGATTCTGCAATCTCTTCACCATAGTCTACCTCCTTTTGATAAGACGGATTGACTGCCGTTTTAAGTTGCACATAATATACTGTTCCTGAAATGTCAACCATTTATGGCAAAGTGAAGAATAAATGGTAGCTGTTGACAAGCCATACTGCCTGTGAAAGAGATGGGCTCCTGCAAAAATATTCGCGGCAATCAAGAAAACGGAAAGCCGATATCGCCATGGCCCTTTTCAACGAAGAAGACAAGCGGGTTGACGGAATCAACTACACTAAAGATCTGAACGAAGCCCAGATCGAGGCCGTCGAATACGGCCAAGGTCCCCTGCTGATCATCGCCGGCGCCGGAAGCGGCAAAACCCGCACCCTCACCTATCGCGTGGCCCGGCAAGTGGAAAGAGGCACGCCGCCCAGGGCCATACTTTTGCTGACGTTTACTCGAAAGGCGGCTCAAGAAATGCTTCGCAGGGCGGCGGAGCTTCTCGACGGAAGGTGCCGGCAAGTCTCCGGGGGAACCTTCCACTCCTTCGCCCATCGCGTACTGCGACGTTATGCGCCTCGATTCGGGTTCGAAACCAACTTTTCCATACTCGACAGATCCGACTCGGAAAATCTCCTGGCCATGATCCGGAAAGAAATCGGCCCTTCGCCCAAAAGCGGATCGTTTCCACGCAAGCAGACGCTGATGGGAATCTTCAGCCGATCCGTCAACAAGGAACGCGCCGTCGAAGACGTCATTTACGAGGATCATCCCCACCTGTTGCCCGTACTGGAAGATATTCTCTCCGTCTACGAGGAATACCGGCGCCGCAAGACAGCCGACGGGCTGTTCGACTACGATGATCTGCTCGTCTACCTGAAGCGCCTGCTTAAGGAGCACCCCGATATCCGGGAGCGCCTTGCCTCGGCGTATCGGATCATCCTTGTCGACGAATACCAGGACACCAACCGGATCCAGGCGGAAATCGTTTACCTGCTGGGATCAGGCCATCGCAATGTCACCGTGGTAGGCGACGATTCACAGAGCATTTACTCCTTTCGCGGGGCAAACTTCCAGAACATCTTCGATTTCGCAGAATCGTTTCCCGAGGCCAAAATCGTGCGGTTGGAAGAAAACTACCGAAGCATTCAACCGATTCTGGATCTGACCAATCGAATTTTGGACGAAGCCGACCGGAAGTTTACCAAGGCCTTGTTTACCCGGAATCCCGGAAGCCGTCTGCCGGTTCTGGTCACCACCGCCGGCGAAAACGCCCAATCCCGATTCGTGGTGGAAACCTTGCGCGAACGGCAGCGCCAGGGTGTCCCCCTGCGGGACGTGGCCGTACTTTTTCGGGCCGGGTTTCACTCCTTCGATCTGGAAATCGAGTTGAGCCGGGAGTCGATTCCCTTTATCAAGGTCGGCGGATTTAAATTCATGGAATCGGCCCATATCAAGGATCTGCTCGCCCATATGCGCGTTATCGTCAATCCACTGGACCGGATCAGCTGGTATCGGCTCCTGCTGCTGGTGGACAAGGTGGGGCCCAAGACAGCCCAGGACGTCTTTTCGGCGGTTTGCGCGGAAAACGCCGGCTATACCGGGCTTCTCACTGCAACGTTGAAAGGCCCTGTCAACAGCGGAATCGAACGGCTCAAGAACCTGTTTTCCGTTCTCGATGCCACACCGATGGGCGTTGCCCAGATCGGAGAGGCCGTGCTGGAATACTATGCACCGATTCTCCAGCGAACCTACGACGACCACCCAAGGCGGTTGAGGGATCTGGAGCAGCTTTTGTCGATCATGGAGCGCTACACTGAACTCGAGGCCTTTCTCTCCGACATGGCGTTGGAGCCTCCCAATACCAGCGCCGATGACACGATGGCCACTTCGGCCCGCAAGGAGGACCGTTTGGTGCTCTCCACGGTCCACTCGGCCAAGGGGCTCGAATGGGACACCGTTTTCGTCATATGGGCGCTGGACGGCCGGTTTCCGTCCGTCCAGTCCATGCAGGACCAAGATCAGCTCGAAGAGGAACTCAGGCTCATGTACGTCGCCGCCACCCGG
The DNA here is from genome assembly GCA_964409825.1 of uncultured Desulfobacterales bacterium. GTDB lineage: Bacteria > Desulfobacterota > Desulfobacteria > Desulfobacterales > CAFBRK01 > JAIPEL01. The sequence continues at coordinate 17,779 of CAYPFH010000026.1, forward strand.
GCAAAGGAACACCTTTATTTCACCTGCCCCATGCAAAGCTATGATCGCGGCACCGGGATGCTGTTGACCCGTCCTTGCCGGTTCATCGCCGACATTCCAGAATCGCTGCTGGCCCGCTGGCGGGCGGACCTCTACTAGAAGCTGCTGAGCTATTCGGCCAGCACGCCAGAGGCGGAAACCCCAACCTACTATCCTCAAGATCAACGCTCAAAAACGACTATGTGAAGCTTCGATCGAAGTCGGGGGTTCCGTAGGGAGGCTACGGTGCCCGGCCCTGCGCAAGCAGAGGCTCGGGGCAGGAAAATACCAAATCCCAAACACCAAATCCCAAACAAAATACATTAGAAAGGCTTTTGTCCTTGTTTGGATATTGTGATTTGGTGCTTGGTGCTTGTTTGAAATTTGGAATTTGGTGCTTGGGATTTTTTAGCCCGCCGGTTTGCGTATTTCGCCATCTTACCTCGCTACAAAGGCGCGACCGGGCGTTGACCCAGACCATGGGGACGGCGTCCAGATAAGTTTCACGGTTGATCAATCTGGTCGCCCCGGGCCGCCAGCTGGGGCTGACAACTGCTTTCGCAGTCACCATTATGCTTGGTCGGGCTCAGCGGCTCAGCTTAGCCGCTTCTCCTCACCGGCAATCGCCATTGGCAAAATGTTAGGGTTGTGTTAGCGTCGCCAGCAAAAATCTTAGGTGTCGGCCTTTCCCGGCTTTTTTTTGCATCAGGATGCGGCCAAAAGGCGGTTGCACCAGGAAAGGCAAAACGGATCAAAACATAAACCCATGGGCCGCCTCTTTTCTCGGCGGCGATATCTCAAACGGTCCCAACGGGTTGAATGTCACCAGAATCAATCGTTCTTATCGTCGGCTACATCTTCGGCTTTTATATGGCCTGGAACATCGGCGCCAACGATGTGGCCAACTCCATGGCCTCAGCCGTCGGCGCAAAGGCGATCACGGTCCGGCAGGCCGTGTTCATCGCCGGCATTCTCAATGTCGTGGGGGCCGTGTTTCTGGGTTCCCACGTCACCGACACCATACGCAAGGGAATCGTCTCTCCGGGCGTATTGAGCGACCCGGATCTGGCGCTTATCGGCGCACTTTCGGCGCTGCTGTCAGCCGCTTTATGGGTGTCGTTCGCCACCTGGAAATCTCTTCCGGTATCGACGACGCATTCGATCGTCGGGGCCATGATCGGCTTCGGAATCATGGCCGGGGGCTGGTCGGTCATTCAATGGGCAAAGCTGGGGGCGGTGGTGTCGAGCTGGGTGATTTCTCCCCTTTTTTCGATGATCATCGCCTTTGTCTTGTTTAAAATAATCGTAAGGCTGATTTTGTCCCGAGAAAATTCTTTTGAATCGGCGCTGCGATTTTCCCCCGCTTTTATCGGCCTGACGGTTTTTATCGTTTTTCTTTCGTTTCTATTCAAGACACCGCTTGGCAAATCCCTCGATGTGGGCACCCCGGCGGCTGTGGCCATCGCTTTGGGACTATCCATCCTTTTCGGATGGTTTGCAAAGAAAGTCGTCGCCGCCGTCGTGGGCCGGAGAAGCGGGGTAAAGGGTGCCGAAGAAATCTTCCGCCGGATTCAGATCGGCACATCCTGTTACGTGGCGCTTGCCCAGGGGGCCAACGATGTGGCCAATGCCATCGGGCCGCTGGCAGTCATCTATTTCATCGTGAAAACCGGAGCCGTAGGATCGACCGTGCCGGTACCCATTTTTCTTCTACTTTTCGGCGGCGTCGGCATCGCCTGCGGGATCTCCATGGCGGGCTACCGGGTCATGGGCACCCTCGGCCACAAGATCACGACCCTGAGCAATACCCGTGGCTTTTCGGTCGATTTTGCCGCTGCAACCACCGTGCTGGTGGCATCGAAACTGGGCCTGCCGGTGTCAACCACCCATGCGGCCGTAGGCGGCGTCATGGGCGTTGGAATCGCCCGGGGAATCGAAGCGGTGAATTTTCGGATCGTCCTGCGAATCATATTGTATTGGATTCTCACGGTGCCGGCGGCGGCCTGCACCAGTGCGGTGCTGTATGCGATATTGAGCCGGTTGATCTGATTGGTTGCGGCGGCGACATGGCCGCTGCAATGACTGCATCCTACATGACGCCGGTTGCCGAATATTGCAGCCACCCGGCTTTGACCTGAGCCGTGCCGTGTCCATGGCGAATGTGTGAAGTTCGAACACTGGCCCTTTCGGGCCGAAGGGAGGCGCAGATGCGACTGCCGTTTTTATCCATATTTATCACATCCCCGTTTGACGCACTCCAGGAACATGCCGAAAAGGTAACGGAATGCTCGTTTATTTTTCAGCATGCGATCGAGTGCCACGTCGCCGAAAAATGCACGCGTTTCGAGGAACTTCGCGGCGAAATCATCAAAATCGAGCGGCAGGCGGACGCCATCAAACGGCGAATCCGCGGGCACCTGCCGAAAGGCACGCTTCTGGCCATCGACAAGTTTCAGTTGTTTCGCTACCTGAGAGAACAGGACAGTGTTTTGGATTCTGTCGAAGACGCCCTGGACTGGATTTCCTACCGGAGCGAGCCCGGCATCCCCGATGTACTGGCCAAGGACTTCTTTCTGCTGGTCGAAGCCGTGGTCGACCCCATCGAGGAGTTGAGCAATATGGTGGCCGAAGCAAGAAAGTATTTCGCGTCGTTTTCAGAAAAACAGCGGGTCGCAGTCAAGGATATCATCCGAAGCCTGAGACAAATGGAGCACGATGCCGACAAACTCGAAGCAGACCTCAAGCGGAAGGTCTTCCAGGTGGTCAATGACCCGGTGACCGTATTTCACATGATCCGGCTCGCCGAGACCATCGGGAACATCGCAGACCATGCCGAAAACGCCGGAGACATGATGCGGGCAATGGTGGCAAAATAAAAGGCGGGAAGACTTGGATGCTAGGAAGCTGGGCGGCATAAAAAAAGCAGCCGCCCAGTTAGAATGTAGAAATGAGAATTTAGAATTTTAGATGCCGAACCAACACTCGGGACTCCGGACCCCCAGGCGGCGTCTTCCAAGTTTCCTGGTTCCTGTCAGACCCAACTGGAGGCAAAGACGGACTCTATCATCCCCGGTTCCCAGCGGCGCGGAGCGCCTACGCGCCGATCTCTTTTTCCGAGAAATGCTCTACCTCGTAAATCTTTACCGAAAGGTCCCTTTCCTTCCAGCAACTTCCCCCCAGACCGGCCTTTCGGCATAGATGCTCCAGAAATTGGACCTTGTCCGGAAGCTGATCCCACACCTGCGGTAAAAAAGTCGCCCGGCGCGGTCCGAACTGGAGAATCACGCCATGAACACCGGGCTTCAGTTTCTCTAAAAGTTCTTCCGGGCTGTGAAATTGCAGATCGACCGGAATGGTCAGTCGGCTGATTTCGATCTCGATCTGATTCAACTCCTGCGTTTTCAGCGGGGAAAATCGAGGGTCGTGGAAAGCGGCGTTTTTGGCGTTTTCTTCCACCGCTTCGGCCAGGGAGGTGACCGGCTCCAAAGTCCCGATGCATCCCCGGAGGGCGCCTTCCTTTTCCAGCGTGACAAAGCACCCCTGGGGGGTTTTCAGTTCAGTAGACGGTTCCCCGCCCCGGTCGTACAAAGCGTCTTCTCCCAATTCTCGGGCGATGGCCGATCGGGCGAGCCTCAGTAGATATTGACGATCCTCCCGGCTCAAACGGGGCATGGGGCCAGTTCCTTTCCGGAGCCGCATTCCTTTTCGGCGCTTCGGCTACTTTGCGAAAGCTTTCCATAAAAATACGAGCAAGGCGGCAAACGCCAGCGCAAATACGGCATATGATTTGTAATCGGTCGGCTTGTCTGCGATACCGTTTCTGTCTACCTTTCCGACCTTTTTTTTGCAGGCATGGCATTCCGTAGCATGAAGCGGGAGGTGGGTAAAACATTCGTAGCATTTTTTTGTGCTGAACTTAAAGGCCTCTTCACCCTTCCTGACCTTTCCCATGATCTTCCCTTTCGCTGATCGGCGGGTAAAATCGAATGCGGCGGCATTTCTGCAACCGTCCTATTCGATAAACCCCTCTTCGATCTTGATCACGCTTCGAGCCTTAACATCCGCCAGCCACTCCTGAAAGGCCTGCTGCCGCTTCTGCTGCAGAAGCCCCTGTGCGATATCGTCCTTTTCCGCTTCAAATCCCGCGGGGGCCGGCTCCTTTCTGGCTTGCAGCCGAATCACGTAATAAACGTTGTTCGCCTCGAGAACTTCCGGCACCAGCGGAGCGTCCTCGGTGAGCAAAAATACAGCCTGGGCAATTTCCGGTGCGTAGCCGATTTGAGGAATCTGCTCGTTTCGTTTGAAAAATCCGGTTGTCTTCGGGGTCTTCCCCTCGGCGGCACTTTTTTCAGCCATTGCCGCGCCGTCTTTTTCCAACGCCTGCAGAAACGCCTCTGCGCCTGCCCTGGCCGCCTCTTTTTGCTTTTCCGCGATCAGGTCGGCCCGTACCTGTCCGGCCACGGCGTCGTATTCCGGGACCCGCGCCGGTTTGCTTTCCACCGCCTGCAACAGGTAGTAGCCGTCGCCAAACTCCTTGATTTCGCTGACCACCATCGGCGCCAGCGCAAAGGCGGTCCGTGCAAATTCGACCCGATTTTCGATGTCGAGATCCGGCCCGGTCCTTGTGAAAAAATCGGTCGTCTTCACGGAAAGACCGCGCTCCTCTGCGGCCTGGAGCAGATCGTCGCCTTCAAAGGAGACGTCGTAAACTTCCCCGGCCGTGTCATAGGCCAGATTGCGGGCCTCGGCAAGGGCAAGCTTTTTTCGAATCTTTTCGGCGGCCTCTTCAAACGTTTCCGTTGTGGCTTCGTTGACCTTCTCCACCTTGATCAGATGCCACCCGAACCGGGTGCGCACCGGGCCGGCCACCTCTCCGGCAGCCATGGAAAACGCCTTGTCCGAAAAAGATGCAACCATTTCCTGGCGGCTGAAAGTACCCAAATCCCCCCCCTGGTTCCGGGAGGGACCCTCCGAATAGCGCTCGGCAAGTTCGGCAAAATCCTCTCCGGCCTTGGCCATTTCCAAAACGTCCAATGCTTTTTGTCTTTTTTCCTGAACCGTTTGTTCGTCGGCCTCCTGGGCCGCCTTGAATAGAATGTGCCGCGCTTCGACGGTTTTCGGCTGGTGGAATTCTTCCAGGTTTTCCTCATAGAATTGCTTCAGATCTTCGGGCACCACGTCCACCTGGGACAGAAAATCTTCAGGGGCGATTTTCAGATAGCGGACTTTCACCATTTTTTCTGTTTTATAGCGCTCGGGATTTTTTTCGAAGCGGCGTTTTACGTCTTCTTCCGAAACGGTGACCGCGCTGTAAGCAGCCGGGGCAAACCGGACGAACGCCAGGTCGACCTGCGCATTCTGCCAGCGATACCAGCTCAAAAGCTCGGCTTCGGAAACCTGGACGGTCCGGGTGACGAAATCCCTGACCTTGCCCGAAAGCATCGCCTTTCTCTGGGCGATCTCGAACTGTTCCGGAGTCATCCTGAGGCGGCTGAGGATATTTTGGTAAAGCCGGTTGTCAAAGACGCCGGCCTGCTGGAACGCCTCGATGCTGCGAATCGCAGAGGCCAGCTCCTCGTCGGTGACCCGGAAATCGAGGGCCTCAGCCTCCTGCACGAGGAGCGCTTCGTCGATGAGGCTGTTCAGGGCCTGCCGCCGGACATTCAAGGCCTTGAGCATGTCATCGTCGAGGTTGTCGCCGAAGTTGCGGCGCATCTGCTCCACGAGATTGTTATAGGCTTCCCGGTATTCTTCAACGGTGATGACGCGCTTGTTGACCACCGCCACCTTGGCGGCGTCTCCGGAGTCAAAGCTTCCAACCCCCCAAAATACAAAGACCAGAACGATCGCCCCGAGGATGAACTTGATCATCCAACTGGTGGCGTAATCCCTCATTATCCTGAGCATGAAATAAAGTTCCTCCGTATCGCTTGTGGTAGAAACCGAAGCAGGCATAATCCTGTTCGCCCGCCCGGTTTCCTTTTGCTGTTTCAGATCAACAAGGAGGCCGGCTTGGAGTTTTTGTCGATTTTGCTCCCCACAGAAGCAGCGCAATATGCGCAAAGATATTCATACTTGTCCCCTTCGGGAAGCACCAGAAGCAGACGCTTGCGCACCGGGACCGCGGTTTTGCAATTGGGGCAATACAGCTCGGTGGCGTCGAACTCCTTGTACATCCCTTTGCTGTTTTCGTCGTTACGGTTTGCAGCTGAGTAGGAAGCGTATGGGTTTCGCTTCATATGATCCTCCCAAGCCGGCGGCAGACCCCGCCGTTTTCTGGCTTTTCCAGTCAAATCAAACGCCTGTGTCTTAGTAAATTTATGATTTTATTCGCTCTTCCCATACTTGTCAAGGATTGCGGGCCGCCCCCGCCTCAAAATTATGATCATATCCGGCGATTGTTCGGCCCCCGGCATACCTGCTTTCTTTGGCGGACACTTGACCAAGCGGTCCGAAATTTGGTGTTGACACATCCAAAAGCGTCTATTAAGGAGGAAGACTCACTTCGGGGCTGTAGCTCAGCTGGGAGAGCGCATGACTGGCAGTCATGAGGTCAGGGGTTCGATCCCCCTCAGCTCCACCAAAAATTTCAAATAAGAAGAAGGGGTTGGCCGATCAGGGGCCAGCCCCTTTTTCTTATTGTCCATTCCTGTGTGAGAATCTGTGTGAGACTTTTGCATGGGAGTTCGAACCAGCCTGGGGGGTCAGTTGGCCAGGCACTGCTTTTCTTGTTCATAGGATTTCAGCCATTTTCGCACTGCATTATCGCTCACCCCGTATTTCCGCCCCGTGGCGGCAAAGCCCAACCGGGCGACTTCGCCTTTCAGCACTTTGTAGGACGGCCGCTCCACCTTCCGGTTCCAGAAGGCCACCGGCATGTTGGTGGGCGCGTCGGGGTCCGGCTTGACGTCGGCCTTGAAAAAGTCCGACTCTTCGAGCCGTTTCATGGCCTCTCTTTCCGCCTCGCCGATGGAATGCAGATAGATCTCGGTGGTCTTCCGATTCTGGTGGCCAAGAATTCGCTGGATGACGCCGATGGAGACGCCAAGGTCATCCAGGATGGATGCGGTCAGGTGGCGGAAGGCATGGTAGCGAAAATACCTTACGCCGGCGTCTTTACACAGCTTGGTCATCAGGCTCTTCCGGTCCTTGTATGGGCGTTTGACCCATTGCCCGGATTTCCGGCTCCAGTACGTGTGCCAGAAAACCCAGGGGACCTCGGCAGATCGCGACTGATGCCGGCTCCACAGGATGTCGTAAAGCTTCTGGATCATCGGGACCTCCCGGGATTCCCGGTTGCCCCCTTTTCTCTTTCGGGTCCAGAGCGTGACGACCTTTTTGCCGAAATCCACATCGTCCCAGGTCAGCTGGTTTACTTCGCTGACCCTTGCCGCCGTCAATACGATGGTCCAGAGGTATTGTTGGGTTTCCGAATTCGCCGTGTTGATCACCTTGAGAACGTCGTCTTTTTCCGGAACGTATTTTTTCCTCTTCACGACCGGGAAAAATTCGAGTCCCTCGGTGGGGTTGC
>CAYPFH010000027.1:0-24314 GCA_964409825.1 uncultured Desulfobacterales bacterium
TTTGATCATTCGAATTTGGGTCATTCGAATTTGGGTCATTCGAATTTCGATATTCGAATTTCGGATTTAAGCTTATATGCCCTCCGGGCTTAGCTCAAAGCCGGGTTCTCCGGTCCCGGTTCTTTACTCTTGAACCCTGGCGCGGCCGGCGGCAGGGCCGGATTCAGGCCCGAAGGGCTTCTTTGGCCATCAGCTATGGCTCCTGGGCCAGCAATGCCTTGATCCTTTCGACAACGCCTTCGGGCGTACTTTCCCGAAACAGCATCCCGTCTTTTTCGGCGTCGGCGAACAATTCTCCCACATCGAAATCCAAAAGGATCACCGGCCGACGGGTTTTCAGGGCCAGGGCCACCTCCGAAACCGTTCCAGCGCCGCCGGTGCAGGCCACCACGATCCGGGAAGACAAAACGTTGATCGCGTTTCGTGCGCTGCCCATCCCGGTCAGGATCGGGATGTCGATAAATTCGGAGGCGTGCCCGTCGTGGTCGTCCGGGAGAATCCCGACGGTCAGCCCCCCGCGGGAGCGGGCCCCTTTGGCCGAGGCCTCCATGATCCCGGCACTGCGCCCCCCGTTGAGAAGAATCCATCCCTGGTCGGCAATCAACTCCCCGAGCCGCCGGGCCTTGCGTACGGCCTCCGGCGAGGCGCTGCCTCCGCCCATGACCCCGATGATCCGCGGCTTTTTTTTCATCACTTCCCCTTTCTGTTCCATTGGGCGAAATGGATCCCCGGGACCGGCGTGCCGAGCCGAAGCGGTCTTTTGAAGAGTATCAGAAAATGGTCAAGAAAGGTCATTGACCCTTCAAGGAGATTTGATTTCTGCGCACCGAAAGCCGAAAAGAAAGCTGCTGAAGTTCGGGGGGTAGCGGTCCCGGCTGGCGGAGCGAAGACTTTCGATGCCTTCGCTAAAGGAGCCTCCCTTGACGACCCGCTCCTCCCCGTTTTCCGGGCCGGATGGGTTTTTCATCGCGCGTTCTCCGGTGGCATACCAGTCGGCCGTCCATTGATGAAGATTTCCCGCCATGTCATAAATCCCGTATGGGCTCTGGCCCTTTTCATACCGGTCCACCGGGGTTGTCGTGCCGACCAGGTTGTCGAAATTGGCCATGGTGTCGTCGGGGTCCTGATCGCCCCAGGGATATTCGCTGCCGTTGGTTCCCCGGGCGGCCTTTTCCCACTGGGCTTCGGTGGGCAGCTCCCTGCCGGCCCAGCGGCAGTACTGGACGGCATCGTTATATGACACCTGGCTGACCGGATGATTCTCCCGCCCTTCGATGCCGATCAGCCCGTCGGGTATGCGCCAGTTTGCCTCTCCGACTTTTTTCCAGCGTCGGCCGATGCGCACCATGCCGGCGCCCTCTTTTTCCGCATCGGTCACATAGCCGGTGGCTTCGATAAATTTGGAAAATTGCTCATTGCTCACCAGGTGCTTGCCCAGGTAGTATTCATCCAGAAAAATCTGCTGCGCCGGGCGTTCGGCGGAATATTTGTCGGAGCCCATGATAAATTCTCCGGCGGGAATCTGCACCAACGGCATGCCGTCGGCAGGATGATCGAATTCCAAAAAGCCCCTGCTGTTCTTAACCGCGGAGGGGTCCGGCGCCCTGGCGGTTAAAGCGGGTTCGTTGCCGGAGTGGACCGAAATCTCGGGCGAAGGCTGCCGGGAAAAGTATCCGGCTGCGGCGAAAATGAGGACAATCCCGGCCGCAGCAGCGATCAGCCCAAGCGGGTGTTTCTTGACGGCGGCAGCGCCCCTGCCGAGGACCGAGTCGGTGTCGGATTTGCCTCCGGCCGTGTCCATGATCAGGGTGATGTCGGCATCGGTTAAAATGGTGGCGTCGGGGGCGTCTTCGCCTTTTGCGTCCAGGGCGCGGCTGAACTGGCCAAAGTCCTGGAAACGATCTTCGGGGTCCTTTTCCAGGGCCTTGAGAACGGCGCCGCTGACGGCGGGGGGAAGATGGTGTGCGAATTTTGAGGGGGAATCCGGGATCTCGTTGAGGTGGGCAAACATGATCTGGGAGGTTTCCGTGGCCGAGAACGGACGCCGGCCGGCGAACAGTTCGTATAAAACGAGTCCCAGGGAGTAGATGTCGGACCGGGCGTCGACCTCCCGGCTTTGGTCGAACCGCTCCGGCGCCGTATAGTGGACCGAGAGCATGCTCGCGGCGGTGTCGTGGGAAGCGGTGGAGGACATCTTGGCAATACCGAAATCCATGATCTTGGCGTTGCCGTGTTTGTCGATCATGATGTTGCCGGGCTTGATATCCCGGTGCAAAATGCCGTTTTGCAGTGCGTATTGAAATGCGTCGAGGACCTGTTTGGCGATTTTCATCGCGATATCGAATGGAAGCAGTCCCTTTTGCTGCTGTAGAATTTTTTTCAGCTCCACGCCTTCCACATATTCCATGACGATGGCGTAGTTGTTTCCATCCGGAAAGAATTCCAGCAGGCGGGTGATGCCCGGGTGGTCGAGCTTTGCCAGAATCATCGCCTCATGGAAGAATTTTTTCACCACCTGCTGGTTGTCCAGCACCTGGGGGTTGAGCACTTTGACGGCGACCGGGGTCCCATTGCTGTCGACGCCTTTCCAGACGCTGCCGAAGCCGCCCTTGCCCAAAGAGGCAACGATTTCATAATCTCCGAACTTCTCTCCGATCATCGCACTTTACCTATCATCGAGGACGCGCAGCAATGGATCGGCGAGTTCTCCGGCGCTGCCGATGCGAACCAGCACCGCCGTGATGTTGTCTGAACCGCCGCGCTCGTTGGCCATGGTGATCAGCGTCTCGCAAGCCGCCTGGGGGCCAGGGGTCTTTCGGATCGCCTTCAGAATTTCTTCGTCTTTGAGGTCTTTATACAAACCATCGCAGCACAAAAGGACGCTGCCGCCGTTTTCAAGCCGGTGCGGCTCTCTGGACAGATCGATTTGAAGTTTCTCGGAGGCCCCGATGGCCTGGGTGATCAGGTTCCGCTGGGGATGGGTGCGGGCCTCGGCTGCGGTAATCGCGCCGGCTTTGACCAAACTGGCCACAAAGGAGTGATCCTCTGTGATGCATCGAAGCCCCTTTGCTTCGACGATATAGGCCCGGCTGTCTCCTATATGGGCGTGATAGAGCTGGCTGTCGATCACCACGGCCGCCGTAAGGGTGGTGGCCATCCCCTGAACACGAACATCCTTGTCACCGGCTTCGATCACCGCCTGGTGGGCCGCGGCAAAGGCGCGTTCCAACGATTTTGGAATACTTGCCGAAGTGTCCTCATAGAACGCTTTCAGCAGCGTGTTTACGGCGATTTTCGACGCCTGCTCTCCTCCCTCCCGCCCCCCGATGCCGTCTGCCAGGGCGACCAGCATCCCCTTGGCATGACGCTGCCCTTGCTCCGGTGGAAAGAAGGTGTATGCGTCCTCATTGACGGTTTTTCGCCTTCCCCGGTCAGTGCAGGCGCCGACGGTGTAGGTAAGCCTCATGGCGTCATTTCCGTGAAGCCGACCGGCAGCAAGATGATCGATTTCCAGCGGCTCGATTCAGCTCTTTCGTTTGGGGTATAATTCCGTTGTTTTTTAAAGAGATAGTTACTTTTAATTTACTGATTTATAAAAGCAATTTGATTCGCTGTCAAGCGGCCATCCCGTCTTGAAGCCCCGGGGGCGTCCGGCGGTTTACCCACGACCCGGGTAAACCGCCGGAAAAATTCTCGAGCCGAAGGCCGCCGGAGTTTGGAAAAGGCCACGTCCTCCGGGGCGGCGAGGCGCTGCTTCAAAGGGAAAAGGTTGACACCCGGCGGGAACGCTGTATAGTGAATCAATCTTTAATTCTCCGCAGTTATGAGCAATCGCCTCATGAACCCTCCCCAGCGCGAACAGATGCAGGCCCAAAACGAAGCCATGGAAGCTGTCGGCGTGACCGACAGGGGCCGGGTTCGGCCCGAAAACCAGGATGCCATATATTTGGATCCTTCGGGAACTTTTGTGCTGGTGGCCGATGGTATGGGGGGACACGAAAGAGGGGCCGAAGCCGCCAACCGGACTGTTGAGATCCTCCAGTCGCACTTGCAGCCGGAGGTCGTTCGCTCCGAGCTCTGCGACATTACAGAGGGAAGCGGGGTGCCTCCTGAGATCGTCTGTTTGACATCGCTCATCGACGATGCCGTTCGCAGCGCCAACGACACCCTGTTTTCCATGAACAAGGCCCAGCGGCTCACCCGGTATATGGGTACCACGGTCGTTGGGCTGATCTTTGCCGGAAACCGTCATCTTCTCTGGTTTCATATCGGAGACAGCCGGCTGTATCGATGGCGCCGGGGGGAATTGACTCAGCTGACCGTAGACCATTCCGCCCGAAAGGAATGGGAGCGCAAAGGTCGTCAGGGAAACGCCCCAAGCAAAAACATCATCACCCGCGCCATCGGACCGGCGGCCGGTGTGAGTGCTGAAACAGCGTGGGAAGCCTCGCACCGCGGAGATCTCTATATCCTTTGCAGCGATGGGTTGTCCGACATGGTTTCTATGGATCAAATGATCCGGATTTTGAGCGAAAACGATGCGGTGGACGCAATTGCCAACCGGCTTGTCGATTCGGCCAATGAGGCCGGCGGCAAGGACAACGCCAGCGTCGCGATCTGCCGGATCCGATAAGATCCACCCTGCGCGGGAATCAGGCGATGACGGAAAGAAAAACCGAAATGGTAGCCATCCTTTTTGCCGACATTGCAAAAAGCACGGCCCTTTATGAGACGCTGGGAGACAAAATCGCCCAGAATCTGATCGGTCGATGCCTCATGCTTCTTTCCGACGTCACTCTCCGCTACGGGGGGCGCGTGGTCAAGACCATCGGCGACGAGATCATGTGCACCTTTTCGACGCCGGACGATGTCGTCGAGGCGGCCATGGAGATGCAGCAATGCCTCGAGGACATCACCATCGAAGAAAATCCGGAGATCGCCGCACCCAACATCTATATCGGGTTTCATTTCGGTCCCGTGATCAACGAGGGAGGAGATGTTTTTGGAGACGCAGTCAACGTTGCCGCCCGAATGGTCCAGGTGGCCAAAGAGCGGCAGATCTTTACCACGGAAGATACCGTCAATCTGCTTGCCGACAAGCACCGGGCAAATACCCGGTGGATCGACCAGACGACCATCAAGGGAAAGGGAGGCGAGATCAAGATCTACGAGGTGGTCTGGGAGCGGCAGGACGTGACGGTAATGCTCGACGAAGACGCCGTGAGATCGCCGGCTCTCCGATGCCGGCTCGAGCTGACCTATGCCGGACAGGAACTGACCGTCGATGAATCCAGGCCCACCGTCACCCTCGGCCGTCAGCCCCACAACGACCTCGTCGTCGATGATCGCAGGGTGTCCCGCTCCCATGCAAGGATCGAATACCGGCGCGGAAAGTTCTTCCTGATCGATCAGAGCACCAACGGCACCTTTGCGCTGATTCAGGGAAAGAAAAACTTGTTCCTGAAAAGAGACGAGGCCCAGCTTCTCGGTGAAGGAAAGATCGGCCTGGGAAGAGAAGCTACTGCCGAGGAGACAGACCTGATCGACTTCGTCATAAAAATGTAGCGGCGCCTGATTCCAAACAAACCCCAAGCACCAAATCCCAAATTCCAAATCTGGATGCCGTTGCTATTTCTTTTAAGATTTCCTTAATAGGCCCCATGTTCGGATATTTTCTTTTTGGATATTGGATATTGTTTGGGATTTGAAGTTTGGTGCTTGGGATTTTTTCCCGCTCCGCCGCTTTCTTCCTTTCGCCATCTTGCCTGGCGGCGAAGCCGGGTCTTCTGTCACCTGGGCAGTAGTTTCGGCCGCTCCCGGCTGCCTTGCTCCTCGATCCCCCTGGCGATCACCAGCTTTTTTCCGCGGAGAAGACCCGCCTTGAGGACCGTTTCGTCCGGGCGGCCCCCGGGACGCTGAAAACTTCGGATCCTCGGATAGCGATTCCGTATATACCGCTTCAGCAAGGGATCTTCCGCACAGACCAAGGCCCTTTCCGGTTCGGCCCGGTTCGATTCCCGGGGGCCGGACAGCTTTTCCCGAAACCCTTCGACGACGCCCACGGCAAAGTCGGTCTTCCGGTAGCGGTTGAGTTGTCTTTCCCGGTTGTATCGCCGCCACTCGGCATCGATAAAGCCGAGAACGAAGTCAAACACGTATGCGGCCATCTTGACATTTGGGCCGGTCCCGCTGATTTCCAGAACGCGTCCCATCCGGTTCTTTTCAAGCGCCCAGGCCGAAACCCAGACGCCTTCCACGAAATAGTATTCCTGCAGCAGCCGGGCCAGGTGGTAGACTTCGCGAAAATGCCTCAGGGCGGGCTTTCCCAAAAATACGCTCGTAAAATCGCGGTGGGAAGAAAGTCTGTGCCGATCGATATTGTACTTCCGGATCAGGTCGTGGGCCTTGATCATGGCGGCCTCGGCCTCGTGCCGGTTTTTGCTGCCCGCCAGCGCCAGCAGTTTTCTGATCCGCAGCAGCAGCCGGTCGTTTTTTTCCATATCGCCTGACCCGAGCCGCTCATGGAGCGTGGGATAGATGCCGGAAGCACGGGGATTGGCCCCGAGCCGGCGGCAGGCGCTCAGAAATACCTTCCCATGGGATCGATCGTCCTTTCCGCCGGGCAGAACGTCCGCAAGCTGGTGCGCCATTTCGTGGTAAAGCACCTCCCGTACCGCATCCCAGGGGTGGTCGCTGACCAGACGGCGATTCAGACTGATCTCGAACCGATCCGGGTGCCATTGCCCGAGCCGCGCCCCCATGTCCCGAAGAGCGAACACCGGAAGCCGGATCATGCCGTCATAGGGTGCGTCGAGTTCCTTTGCCGCAGCGGTCCATTCGGCGGCGAGCCCCTGAAGAACCTGTCGTTCGAACGCCGCTTCGAGACGGGCGGTTTTTTCATCGTCCATTTCTGATTTCCGGAAATTCAATACATCACTGAAAAAAACAACCAAACACGAAACACCAAACACCAAACACCAAACCCCAGTCACGCTTTTCCCTGTTTTTTCAGTTCATCATATGCCGCCTGGATTTCCTTGAAGCGCTCTTCGGCCAGGTGCTGAAACTCTTCGCCGAGATGTTGGACTTTGTCCGGATGATACTTTGCGGCGAGCTGCCGGTAGGCGCGGGTGATTTCTTCGGGCGGGGCGTTTCTTGGCAGACCGAGAATGTCGAAGGGGTCTTTGGGGCCGGAACGGTCTGTCTCTTTGTCCGACGCGCCGGAAGCGGCGCCCGGACCGCTGAAGCGAGCCCCGGCAGAAGCGGGGCCGCGGATTTTGCGATACAGGTGCCAAACCAGGTAAATCAGGGCGGCATCGTCGATCCAGCCCAGGCCGGGCAGCAGGTCCGGGAGCAGGTCAAAGGGCCATAGGGCATAAACCACGGCCAGAAGGATCAGAAGAAAGATTCGCATCGTCAGAGAACGAACACCTGCTTTTCCCGGGGCGCGATGCAGCGAACCCGCGAGCTCAATCGGCGAAGCGCGGCGCGGGTCAGCTTCAGTTTGGCGTCGATGTCCTTGTCGGTCTGGTCCGGATCGTGGTGGACGAGAAAGAGCTTGCCGACCCGGGCATTTTCAGCCAGCGCGGCAACGCGGGAAAGAGAAGAGTGCCCCCAGAACATTTTGCCTTCGTATTCTTCGTCGGTGTAGGTGGCGTCGGTGATCAGCGCATCGGCGTTGTGGACGAATCGGGTCAGCTTTTCGATGTAGCTGGTGTCGTAGTGCGGGCTTGATTCCGGCAGCAGCTCGTTGTCCGTGATGTAGCAAACGGACCGGTCTCCGTATTGCACCCGGTAGCCGAGACAATGGCCCGGGTGGTTGAGGAGCATCGTGCTCACCTTTATGCCGTCGATGTCCAGCTGCCCCTCTGTCAGGTCCCGAAATACGATGTTCGCGCCGAACTCCTTGATCTGTATCGGAAAATGAATGCCGTCCATCTGGCCGGAAAGGATGTCGCTGATGCCGACCTGGTTCTGGGAAGGTCCGCAGATTTCGAAGTTGTTGCCGTGGACATACAGGGGAGCAAAGAAGGGAAGGGCATTGATATGGTCCCAGTGCGGATGGGAGATGAAAATTTTGGCGTTGAGCATCTTCGGGTTTTCCCGCATCAGGTGGTCGGACAACTCTTTGATGCCGGTACCCGAATCGAAAATAAAAAGCTGGCCCTTGGAAAAAGACAGGCTCATACAGTTGGTGTTGCCGCCGTATCGCACGGTTCTCTTTCCGGGAACCGGCAGGGTCCCCCGAACCCCCCAGAATGTCAGCTCCAGCCCGTCTTCGATGATCCGGACCAGTTGATCGGCAAGCCGATCCGGGTCGACCGGTTTCAGGATATATCCATCGGTGCCCGCGCGGTAAGCCCGCTCCCGGTCGGATTCAAAGAACTTGCTGGTGATCATGACGATCTTGGCCTTGGCCAGGGATCTGTGCTTTCGAAGAAGATGGCACAGCTGGATGCCGTCCAATTCCGGCATCATGATGTCCAGCAGGATGCAGTCCGGCTTGAGGCGGAGAATTTCGGCCACGGCCTCGGAGCTGGACAAATTGGAAAAAACCGTATGGTTTTTCTTTGTCAGGATCCGCGTCATAAGCTGGATGCTCACCGGATCATCGTCCACCATGTAAAACCGGTAGGTCTTTTTCATCCGTTGTCTCCCGGGCTGCCGTTATGGAGCGGACGCTTGGCTCTGCTTTGCTCCGGGCCGGTGTCATCCACCTGGCCGGATTTTTGGCCGATTCCCCTGAAGGGTGTCTTTTTTCACTCTCCTGGGGGCTGATGGCATCATTTCAGGGCGCCTTGACCAGCCGCCGAACCAGGGTTCTGGCAAAACTTCTGTAAAACTGGAGCTGAATCGATTGAGAGGAACGATCCAGCAGTGTTGCACTGATTTTCAGCAGGACGCAGGCCGTGGCCGTTACGACGCTGGCCGTCCGGGCCTGTCCGCTGATAAAGGCCATTTCGCCGAAGCACTCTCCGGCGCCGAGCAGCGCGATATCTGTCTGGTCCTTGCGGACCCGGGCCTTTCCGCTGAGGATGATGTAGAAGCTGTCGTCGATCTCTCCGTGTTCGACGATCATGCGGTCCTTCGGAAATTTTCGGATGGTTGCGGCGCAGATGAGCTCCCGGACCTGTTCCTTGTCAAAGTGATGGAAAAAAGGCACGTGATGGACGTAGTCTACCAGATCCCGGAGCTTTTCGGCGTCTCCGTTTGGCGGGCCGCTCAGACCCCGCAGCGCGACCCGGAGATCGTAGGCCAGATCCTTGCAGGACTGGTAGCGCGAGTCGAGGTCCTTGGCAATGGCTTTGCGGGTGATGTTTTCCAGGATCGGCGGCAGATCCGGCCGGAGAGCCACCATGGACGGAGGCTCTTCGTGGGCGATCTTGTACATGATCGAAAAATTGTTGGCGGCCATAAAGGCCTGTTGCCCGGTCAGCAGCTCGTAGAGCACGCATCCGGTAGAGAAGATGTCTCCCCGGGGCCCGGCGAGTTCGTCCTTGAGCTGTTCGGGGGACATGTAGCTGGGTGTTCCGAAAATGCCCAGCGGCGCGGTCTCCCCTGTTACCTGGGCGATGCCGAAGTCTGTGATTTTGGGGCTGCCGTTCCGGTCGAGCATGATGTTTGACGGCTTGATGTCCCGATGAATGACGCCCTTTTGGTGGGCGTATTCAAGGGCGCTGCATATCGAGAAAACGATCTCCACCGCTTTTGAAATGGGAAGAAGCGTGTCTTTGCTGCAGTAGCGTTCCAGCGAGTCGCCTTCCACATGCTCCATGGTGATGTAGCAGTAGTCCCGGTAAACCCCGGCGTCGTACACTGCTACGATGTTGGGATGATTGAGCCTTCCCGATGACTGGGCTTCTAAAAAAAATCCTTCGCGGTACCGGTCCGAGGGGCGGGAGAGCTTTACGGCAACGAACCGGTTGATGTGCGGATCCTGGCCGAGATAGACCACGGCGGTGCCGCCTTGTCCCTGTTTGCGAATGATCTTGTATCTGCCGACAGCCTTCAGATCGGTCAGGCCGGAGATGAATCTGTCGTCAACGGGAGTGTCGCTCATGATGGGTGATTTCTGTTGTAGGCCTTCTGCTGTGCCGGAAGCATCGAAAAGCGTTCAGGAAAAACGACGCAGGTGCGCGGCAAAAGCGCATCACCATACGATTTTCAATATCGGGAGTCAAGCAAAAATCATTATAACCTATCAATATATTTATTGATTCGTTTATCTTTCCGTTTTCTTGTAGTGCCGGCGGAGCGCTTCGAGCTCCTCGGCGATTTCCCGGTGCAGCGAATCGGGTTGAAGGACTTGTGCGTGTCGTCCCCATCCAAGGACCCAGGATTTGACCTCTTCGGTGCCGGCCACGGTCGCTTCGAAATCGACGGCACCGTCGGCCAGCGGCGTCAATACCTGTTCCGGATGCCACAGGCGCTCTTCGATGTAGCCGGCGATTTTTTTTGAAAAGCGGATTTTTACGGCCGTTCCCGGGCCTACGAAGACGCCGAAGCTTTTTTTCATGAACCGGTCTGCGTCGAAGTCTTTCGGCGGCTCGAATGCGTCGGTCGTCGTATGAAGTTTGCGGATTCGGTCCATGGAAAAAATGCGCACCTCTTTGCGCAGCCGGCAGTAGGCAATCAGGTAAAAAGCGCCGTCGAAAAACCAAATTTTATAAGGATCGACGCGCCGCCGCGTCTCTTTTTGCCGGCTCATGGTGTAGTAAAGCAGATCCAGGGACCGCCGGTTGACGATCGCCGCCTGGACCTGCTGCACGCCGGTTCCGCCTCCGGAAGCTTTCCTGAAAGGTCTTGCCGAAAACCGCACGGTTTTTTCGGCGCGGTCGATGTAGTCTACCGTCTGCGGCGGCAAGGTGGCGCGGATCTTTTCAAACAAGCTTTCCAGGGCCTCTGCAAAAACCGTGTCCCTGGCCCCCCTGAGCATGCCCCGGCTCAGATAGAGCGCCATCAGCTCGGTCAGGCTCAAAGGGAGCGGAGCATGGCGCCGATCGGCGTCGAGCAGCGCCCAGCAGCTTTTTCCTTTCTTTTTGTCGGTGTAAAGAGGAAACCCGGCGATCTGCAACGCCGCCAGGTCTCGGTAGACGGTGCGGCGGTGGCAGGACAGCGCCTGCGCCAGCTCATCGACGGTTTTGCCCCGGGACCCGATCAGGATCTGCAGAATTTTCCATTGTCTTCCGAGCTGCTCTCCTCTGGCCATAAGCGGTGTCTCCGGTGGTGGCCGGCCTCCTCCTTGACAGGCAATCGAGCCTCGGCATAAAATCACAGCCACTCGACTAAGTGCTCGATGGCATAATTTCGGTGGCGCGTCTCAGGTCAAAGAACACTCACCGCGCCGAGGGCGCCGAGCAAACCTTACATAGCTACATCTGCGCATTTTCTGCGGCCTCGGCGCCTCGCATGTTGAAACCATCGTCTCCATAGTTACGCCCACATGTACTATTGGCCGGATCTTCCCGAAATGGGGAAAAATGAGCGCATGACCCGACACCTTGAAAATGAAAACCGGCAAGCTGCTGCCTCCGAATACCCCGACACGCCGCAGGTGGCGGTGGGCGCCGTCGTTTTTCACCGGGGCCGGGTCCTGCTGGTGCGGCGGTCCAATCCTCCGGCAAAGGACCAATGGGCGATCCCCGGGGGCCGGGTCAAGCTCGGAGAAAGCCTCCGCCGGGCCGCGGAGCGGGAAACCCGGGAGGAAACCGGCGTTCGGGTGGCGGCGAAAGATCCGGTCTTCACCTTCGAGGTGATCGACCGGGATTCGGCAGGCCGGGTTCGCTTTCATTATCTGATCGTAGACCTGGAAGCCGAGTACAAAGAAGGCCGGCCCGCCCCCGGTGATGACGCAACCGATGCCGCGTGGATTTCACCGGCGGAACTGGATTCTCTTTCGGTCAGCGCCGCCACGCGCAGGCTCCTGTCCGGGCGCTACGGATTCGGCGCCGGTGGACCGAATCTGCCCGACCCCTTGCCGCCGGCTTCTGGATAGGATAAACTCAGCTACAGCGCAACCTTATTTCCAACATTCACCAAACAAGGAGCTTTATGGATTACCGCCTGATTTACACCACCTGCGGGAGCAAGCAAGAGGCCCGGGACATCGGAGGGCGCCTGGTGAAGAACCGCCTTGCGGCATGCGTGAACATCTTCGACGGGATGAACGCCATCTATATGTGGGAAGGGCAGCTCCAGGACGACAGCCAAGTGGTGATGATCGCCAAGACCACCGAGGAGCGCGTCGAATCCGTGATGGAAAAAATCCGTTCGCTGCACAGCGATGAGTGCCCCTGTATTCTGAGCTTGGCTGTATCCGACGGAAACCCCCCGTTTCTGGCCTGGATTGCCGAGCAGGTTCGGGCGTCATAACCTGCCATGGCCTTGGCCCCTGCCTCCCACCGGGAGTCGCTGACAAGCTTGTTGATTCTGGTACTGCTGTTCGGCATCGGATGCGGTCTGGTTCTGGTGCAGCGCAGCCCCAATCCCGCGGTGCGCGCACTCGAACAGGCGGCCCTATCGCCGGCCGGCGTCCCCGGAGTGGCCGGCCCGGGCGGCGTCCGAATTCCGATTCCCGACGGATTTTCCGCCATGAGCCCTCCGGAGACTTACCGCCCGGAGCGGCTTGCCGACAAGATCGACGGCAAGGCAGAGCTGTATCTGTCTGCCGGCGTGCATCAGCTCACCGCCCAGCGCATGACCGCAGACGACGGCGACTGGCTCGAGGTGTTTGCCTACCGAATGGAAACGCCCATGGATGCTTATGCGGTCTACAGCTCCCAGTACCGGGAGGGCGCCTCGCCGGCGGGGGTCTCCCGGTATTCTTACTCCACCGAAAACGCGCTGTTTTTTATCCACGGTCCATTTTACGTGGAAATCGTATCGGCTGCGGCGGGGCCGACGATCCCGGAGCGGCTGGAGAAGGTGGCGTCCGAATTTGTCCAGGCGCATCCGGCGGTCGAAACCGTGGTTTCTGAGCAGGCGCTTTTCCCGGAAGAGGGGCTCGTCCCCGATTCCGTTTCACTGCAGCCGGCAGATGTTTTCGGTTTTCAGGCGTTGGACAACGTGTTTTTGGCCCGGTACCGGTTCGATGGCGCCGAACTGACGGCATTCATCTCCCGGCGGGCTTCGGCCGATGAGGCAAAGGAGCTGGCCGCCGCCTACGCCGCCTTCTTGGAGCGATTCGGCGGCCGGCCGGAAGAATTCGCATTTTCGGCTCCGGATGCGCACCTGATCGAGATTTTCGGCGCCTACGAGCTTGTTTTCACCCACGGGCGGATGCTGGCCGGCGTCCACGAAGCCGAAGACCGGGTGCAGGCCGCCTTGCTTGGCCACCGGATATGGTCGAGCCTGTCAGGAGAAGCCCCATGACCGAAGGTGACCGGATCAGCCGCCGGGATTTTCTGCTCAGGTCGGCCCGGATCGGGGTCTCGGCCGCGGCCGGGGCGGGCGTGGCCGGTCTTTGCTTCGATCCGGCCGGACCGGCGCCGAAAAGCGCGGATTCGGCAGCGGTCCGCTCCTTTGATTTTTCGATTTCAGAAGAAACTCCGCAGATTGCCGTTGTACGGGGCCCGGACCGGAAAGAAACCCTTCGCCGGGGGCTTGAGGTCCTGGGGGGCATCGAACGCTTTATCGCACCCGGAGACCGGGTTCTTTTCAAGGTCAATGCCGCATTTTCTTCTCCGGCCGCGCTGGGGGCGACCACCCATCCCGAACTCGTCTTCGAGGCGGCGCGGCACTGTTTTGCCGCCGGCGCCCGATCGGTGACGGTGGCCGACAATCCGATCAACGATCCGTCTGCCTGCTTTACCCTCACCGGGATCGCCGATGCCGCACAAAAAGCGGGCGCTTTCGTGATGCTTCCCCGTCCCCGGCGATTCGACAGGATTTCGATCCCCGAGGGCCGCCTCATCGTCAACTGGCCGGTGTTTTCCGGCCCCCTGACCGGGGCCGATAAGGTGATCGGAATGGCGCCGGTCAAGGACCATCACCGCAGCGGGGCCTCCATGAGCCTCAAAAACTGGTACGGCCTGCTCGGCGGCCGGCGCAACCTGTTTCACCAGGACGTGCACGGCATCATCCGGGAACTGGCGGTTCTGATCCGGCCGACCCTGGTGGTGCTCGACGGAACGGTGTCCATGATGACCAACGGGCCCACCGGCGGTTCCCTGTCGGACCTGAAACAGACGGACACCCTGATCGTCAGCACCGATCCGGTGGCCGCAGACGTGCTCGGCGCGAAGCTTCTGGGCCGAACGCCGGCAGAACTTCCCTTTATCGCAGAAGCCGCCGCTGTCGGCGCCGGAACCGCCGATGTGGGCGGATTGAACATCAAGGAAGTGAATTTGTGAAAATCATCGCCGCCAGGCGCATCACCCAGGTGTTTTTCCTGGTCCTGTTTTTCTGGTTCTGCTGGGTGACGACCCTGGGGGATCGGTGGTGGCAGCTCGGGGGATGGCCCGTCAACTGGCTGCTCCAACTCGACCCCCTGGTGGGGATGGCCACCTTGCTGGCGACCCGAACCTTGTATGCCGGACTCTTGTGGGGGCTTGTCACCGTCTCCTTGACCCTGGTGCTGGGCCGGTTCTTCTGCGGCTGGATCTGCCCCTTCGGCACGATGCAGCAGGGTTTCGGATACCTGTCCTTTCGGAAGAAAAAGCTTTCCGAAAAAATCGGTGCCAACCGCTACCGCACGGCACAGAAGATCAAGTACGGATTGCTGGCGTTTTTGCTGGCAGCGGCAGCGGCAGACCTCGTTCCCCATTTTCTGCGGTTGAGCATCGGCCGCACGGCCAGTTTTTTTCTGTTGGCCGCCGCCGCCGGAGCCCTCGTCTTTGTCTTTTTCCGGATCGGGGCCGTCCAGAGCCGGACCGGCCTTCTGGTCGGCTTTTTTCTGGTCGCCGGTTTTTCGGCCGCGGCCCTTTTCCCGGCCGCAGATCCGTGGATCTATGCCGCGTCGCTGCAGACCGGGTTTTTCGATCCGATTCCCCTGGCCCAGCGCGGCGTCAATCTCACCCTCATGCCCCTGGTGCGGGGAGAGCTTCCAGGGGCGGCAGCCGAAATCCGGGGCTATGCCGGTGCCTGGTCGATCGGCCTCATCTTCTGGGGGGGGCTGCTGCTTTGCCTCTGGATTCCCCGGTTTTATTGCCGGATGATCTGCCCCTTAGGCGCGCTTTTCGGGCTGCTGGGGCGGGGCGCCCTCTGGCGGATCGGAAAGAAGGAGGCCAAGTGCCGGTCCTGTTTGCGCTGCGAGAGCCACTGCGAGGGGGCCTGCGAGCCGTCGGGGGCCATCCGGAGTGCGGAATGCGTGCTTTGCCTGAACTGCCTTAGCCGGTGCCAAACCGGAAACATCGGGTTTCGCATCCAGCCGTCGGCGGCAGGAGAAGTGCGTTCCTGCGATCTTTCCCGGCGGGCCTTTGCATCGTCTCTGGCGGCCGGCCTGTTGTCGGTGCCGGTGCTCAGGCTTTCCGGGCATACGGCCGCCAACTGGCCCGCGGGCCTTGTCCGCCCGCCGGGGGCGCTGGATGAGGACCGCTTTTTGCGGCGCTGCATCAAATGCGGACAATGCATGCGCATCTGCCCCACGAACATCATCCAGCCGGCGATCGGCCAAGCCGGGCTGGAAGGAATCTGGACGCCGGTGCTGAACTTCCGCATCGGTTCCAGCGGCTGCCAGCTCAACTGCGTGGCCTGCGGGCACGTCTGTCCGACTGCGGCGATCCGGGGCCTTTCCCTGGAAGAAAAACTGGGCCGGGGGGCGTTTCAGGAGCGGGGGCCGGTCAAGATCGGAACGGCCTTTGTCGATCGGGGGCGCTGTCTGCCCTGGTCCATGGACCGGCCCTGCATCGTTTGCCAGGAAAACTGCCCGGTCAGCCCCAAGGCGATTCTGGTGACAGAGGCGTTTCACCCGATCGAGGAGGGCTTGACGGTGAAGCGTTCCGGAGAAAATGTTGTGGATGTCGACCTTTCAGCTGCCGTATCAGAACGGCCCTACGGCTCGGGGGATTATTTCTGCCTGTGGAAGGGAGGCCCGCCGAGGCGGATTGTTTCCGCCGGTGCCGGCCAAATCCGGATGACATCGGAAGTTTCCTGGATCTCGCCCCCGGCCCCCGGCGATGCCGTAGCCGTCGCGATCCGGCTTCAGCAGCCCCGGGTCGATCCGGCCCGATGCATCGGGTGCGGCATCTGCGAACACGAATGCCCGGTTCAGGGGCGCAGGGCCATCTACGTGAACGCGGAAAACGAAAGCCGGCAGCCGGCCCGCGCGCTTTTGATTGGGCGAGGACAAAATTAGAATCCGGTTATCTAAGAAGCTCAAGGAGGCTTGAGCCGGATGCCGATGGGTGTCGGCTCTCCTGCCGGCCAAAACTCGCCGTCAAGGCCGCGTAAAGACGGCCGCCGATGAAAACGTTGAAAATGGCAGCGGTAAACGGGAATGCCCGGTAAATCCCGTTGCCAGTTTGCGGCCGTCTTAACGCGGCCTAACCGGCTCAAACAGTTGCCCGGCATCCGAGCCGACACCCACCGGCATCCGGCGGCCCTAAGCTGGAGGATTCCGGATAAACGAAAATTAGAATTTAGAACTTAGAATTTAATTCCCCATCGCGATGCGGGTGAGTTTGTGGGAAGGAGGGCATGATGACACAAGACAAGTTGCCATACAGCCGCAGGCAGTTTTTCAAGACCGCCGCAGCCGCCGGCGCCGGAGCCCTTTTGGCGTCGGCCGGGTCCGTTTCGGCTGCACAAAAGACGGCCCTGGAAGCCGGGGACCAGGTTCCCACCCGGTTGTTCGGACGCAGCCGGATACCGGTCTCCACTCTTTCTTTGGGCGGCATGTTCGATATCCCCAACAACCAGCTTCTTCTCAAACAGGCGGTCAGATGGGGGGTCACCTACTGGGACACGGCAGACTGCTATGGCGGGGGGGCCAGCGAAGAGGGAATCGGAAAATACTTCCGGCGCCAGCCGCAAGACCGTCAGCGGATTTTTCTGGTCACCAAGTCCGATGCCAGGGACCCGGATGGGATGTCCCGGCTGCTGAACCGGTCCCTGAAGCGGATGAACACCGATTTCATCGATTTGTACTTCATCCACGGCGTCAGGCGGATCGGAGAGCTCGACGACCGGACCCGCCGCTGGGCGGAGGAGGCCAAGGCCGACGGCCAGATCCGGCTGTTCGGGTTCAGCACCCACAGCAACATGGAGCGCCTGATGATCGACGCTGCCCGTCTGGGCTGGATCGACGGGATCATGATGACCTACAATTTTCGGTTGATGCACGCCCCGGCCATGAAGGAGGCGGTAGCCGCCTGCAAGGAAGCCGGCATCGGACTGACCGCCATGAAAACCCAGGGGGGCGGCCAGCTGAAAACGGACAGCTCAACGGAGATGGCGCTTGCCGGTCGATTTCTGAAAAAGGGGTTTACCGACGCCCAGGCCCGGCTCAAGGCGGTATGGGACAATCCGGACATTGCGAGCATCTGCTCCCAGATGCCGAACATGACCATTCTTATGGCCAACGTGGCGGCGGCCGTGGACAAAACCCGGCTTTCGTCGGCCGATCACCGGCTGATGGCCCGCTACGACTCGGAAACGGCCGCCGACTACTGCGCCGGCTGCAGCGATCTTTGCGAAGCGGCCTTCTCCAGGCCTTTGCCCATCGGGGAGGTGATGCGCTGCCTGATGTACAGCCGTTCCTATGGGGATCCGGAAAGGGGACGCCGGCTGTTTTCTTCGCTTTCCCCGACGGCGCAGCGCAGGTTGTCGGAAGTCGACTTCTCCGATGCGGAGCGCCGATGCCCCCGGGCTGTGCCGATCGGCCGCCTGATGAAGGAAGCTGCGGCAGAACTGGGATAGCCGTCTGGACAAGCGAGAGCTTCCCGCCAAGTCCTTGGCCGGCCAGGCTCGCCGTGGGCGTGCAGATCCAATATTCCGGGTTCAAAGTTCAAAGCTCCGGAATCAAGCCTCAGGGACGTATTTAAAAATTTAAGTTTCTTAAAGAATTTGAAAATTTTAAATACGTCCCTTCGCTGTGCTTTTGAGGGTGCCGGCGCTGCCGATTTGGCATGATTGCCGTTGGCAGGCGCTCCTGCAAAGGGATCTAATCTGTTCAAACAGCAACCACCACCGGAGGATCACCCAAAACCTTCCGCCAGAGACAAAAGTCAAAGGTTGAGGTTAGAAATCATCGTTTCGAGCACCCGGCGGCGAAGCCGCGGCCAATAAAATCGTGGGGCGGTATTATGCCCCACGATTTTATCTTGAAAGATGAATCAAGATTTACTATACGGTCGAGGATTTCTTTGACGAAGGAGGGAAGGATGAAGAAAGTTCCGGTTCTGGTCATCTGTCTTGCGCTGGTTTTTGCGGTGGGAACGGTTCTGGATGCAATGGGAAGCCAGGAAGAAGAATTGTGCATTCCTTTAGGGGAACTGGAGCTTCAACCGCCCCCTGGAGCGGATGCCAAGCGGACTTCGGTCATGTTTCCCCACGGGCTTCATTTCAATTATTCCTGCCAGCAGTGCCATCACCAGTGGAAAGGAGGGGGCGATGGCCTGACCTGTATGACCTCCGGGTGCCACGACAAGCTCGAAACGCCTCGAAGCAATCCGGAGCAAAAGATTCTCTATTTTAAAGAAGCCTACCACGAACTTTGCATCGGCTGCCACAAAACCATCAAGGCCGAAAACCGCCGCCTGGAGATGTCCGGCCAGATTCTCAAGGAAAAACTCCCCGCCACCGGTCCTACCGGCTGCACCGAGTGCCATCCGGAATGGTGACAAAATCGCTTGAGCGATTTTATAAAGATTTCGCTAATCGCGAAACTGTTTAAGAAAAATACGTATCGTAAACGAAGGTAAAATCTTCCGCCGTTGCGGCCCTTGCCGCCGCGGCGGTTTTTTTCGCATCCTAATCAATCTTGTCTGAAACTTCGACCTATCAGGTTGGTCATTCCGGTCCCTTGATCGAGTCCAGGGCGAGCTTTTTTGACAAGCCTGATGTGGCCCCCGATCCGGGGGAATCCAGGCCTTTGATCAAACCTGCCGGTTGAGGCTAAAAGATTCGTATAAATCTTCCGCCGGAGAATCTTGAATCTGGAATCCGGAATTTTGAATCCCGCCGGACCGCGGGGCTGCCCTCCGTCTTCAGTCTTCCGGCCGTCGGTAGCAGGCCATGTAGTTGACGCTGATGTTTTCTCCGAGAAAATAGCGCCGGGCGAAGGGATTGTAATGAAGACCGATGCGGCTGATGCGGGAAAGGCCGGCGGCGGCTGCCCAATCTTCGAGTTCGCCGGGTTTGACGAAGCGTCTCCATCTGTGGGTGCCGGCCGGCAGAAGCCGAAGAATCCGCTCCGCTCCGAGGATGGCGAACAGGTAGGATTTCAGGTTCCGGTTGAGGGTGGCAAAAAAGATCCTGCCGCCCGGCCGGATCAGGGCAGCGCAGGCCGAGACCACGGTCGCGGGCTTCGGCACGTGTTCGAGAAGCTCCATGCAGGTGACCACATCGAAGACGCCCGGATGCTTTTCGGCATACTCCTCCGCTGTTGACTGCCGGTAGACCACCTTGGCGCCGCTTATTTCGGCATGGGCCATTGCCGCGCCGATGGATTCGGCGGATGCATCGATCCCGGTAACATCGGCTCCCAGCGCCGCCATCGCCTCGCTCAGGATTCCCCCGCCGCAGCCTACGTCCAGGACGCGGCGGCCGGAAAGCGGGCGGCTGGCCTGGATGTAGCCGACGCGCAGCGGATTGATGTGGTGAAGCGACCTCAGCGGACCGGAAAGATCCCACCAGGTGTCTGCCAGGCGGCTGAATTTGGCCGTTTCGGCGCTGTCGATGTTGGCAGGCGGCATGGATTGATTCGCTGAATGGTTGATTGTTAAAATGGATGGCGCAAAAGCGATATTCTGAAAGTTGTTTTTCGACTTTATCTGCAGGACATGAAATCGGCAACCCTTCCAAAGATCATGACTGGTTAAACGGGTGATGGGGCGGTTTGTCAAGAATCCATTTCGATCGCTGTGTCGGTATCCAGGCGCAGAACCCGAAACAACAAGCACCAAACACCAAACACCCAAACACCAAACACAGCGCAAGAAGCAGCAAATTTCGACCAAAACCGGTCGGACGACGCCCGGTTGACTTCCGGAAAAATGGGGATGTATAGTAGCCTTCTGTCGTTTCCCACTGAGGAGGAAAGATGAAACGAGTCTGTACCGTTGCCGCCCTGATGACCCTGGTGCTCTCCGGATGTGTGACGTCTTCCCAGGAGCAGGTCTATACCGTCATGTTCGAGTCCGCCCCGCGGCTTTTCGACGCCGGAGTTTACTTCCAGGGGGAACGGATCGGAGAAATCCTCTCCAGCCAGAGTGGCGATGGCCTCGCTCACAAGGTGACGATCTCTGTGCCGGAAGCGTCGCGGCATATGGTCAAGACGTCCACCGCATTCATCGTTTCAGCCGGCCGGCTGAACCTGATCTATCTGGTCGCCCACGGCGAGCCGCTGCCGCTGGGGTTTGCGGTTCTCGGATTCCAAAGCAGGGCCGCACGGATCGCCTTCCGGCTGAAAAACCTGATGCAGCCGCTGCCGGCCGCCGCAATGCAGGAGGCCGCGCGTCTGCATGATGCTGCAGGCTGATGGAGTCCAAACCAGATAAATGCCTAAAATGATATAGAATGCCTAAAGTGCCTAAAATGGTGGTGTCGCTTCGCTCCGGCTTTCATGTCAAACAGGCAGTATTCCATAATTTTAGGCATTCTAGCTCATTTTAGGCATTTTAGGCATTTCCAATCTTCGCGTCTCGCGGTGATTTTTCGTTGATCTGTAACACGTCACCGAAACGATGCCATCGAGCATTAGGGAGGTTGCCATGAACCTGGAACAAGCCATCCGAAACGCCCTCGACTACGAGCGCCGGATCCGGGACATCTATGAGCAGGCGGCCGAACAGGCCGAGGATCCTGTCGGCAGTCGCGTCTTTGCCGGCCTGGCTGCCGATGAACAGCGCCACGTGGACTACCTGGAAAGCCGGCTTGCCCAGTGGCGCGAGACCGGAAAGATTTCCCTGGAAAATCTGGAAGAGGCCGTCCCGGACCGGGGATGGATCCGGGACAAATCGGCTCCCGTGGAACAACAGATGGCCCGGGAGGACCGGAAAGACGAAAAGCAGATGCTCAGCAAGGCGCTCCAGGCCGAGATCGAAACCAGCGCATTTTACAAAAAGACGATCGATGCCCTGGACGGTGAAGGACAACGCCTGTTTTCGCATTTTTACCAGATTGAACAGGGCCACGTGGACGCGGTTCAGGCTGAGCTGGACTACCTGTCCGGCACCGGTTACTGGCTCGGCTTCAAAGAGTTCGACATGGAATAGCGGCGATGACCCGAGGATTTATACAATGCCGGGGCTGAGGGCCGCCGGCTGGATTTTGCTGGCAATCGTCTTGATGGCTCCTGCCGGCTGCAGCACCCGGCAGTTGGCGGTTCGGGAGTTTTCGGCCGTACTGCAAAACGCAGTGGATCGGTTCGAGCAGGACGAGGACCTGGCCCTGATCGAAGCGGCCTTCCCGGCCAATATCAAGCTGGCGGAGGCCCTGCTGGCTGAAAGCCCAGAAGATGACAGGCTCCGCATTTTACTGGCTCGGTTATACGGAAGCTATGCATTTGCGTTTGCCGAACGGGATCTGGAAGAAGAAGCGCTTTTGCCCGGCCGCCGGCCCCCGGCGGCCCGCTCCGAAGCACCGGAAGAAGCGGTTCGGCGCTACTACCGAAAAGGCGCCGACTACGCGCTTGCCGCTCTCGAAGCCCGGCATCCGGGCTGTGCGGTGCAGCTCGCCGATGTCGCCGAATCGGATACCTGCTTTGCCCGGCTTGGGGAAGCCGACCTGCCGGCCCTGTTCTGGTACGGGTTCGATCTGGGCGGCTACGTCAATCGCAGCCGCGGGTCGATCGAAGCCCTTTCCCGGGCCTACCTGGCCGAAAAGGCCATGGGGCGGGTTCTCGAACTCGATCCTTCCTACTACCACGGCGGCGCCCACCTGTTTTTGATGATCTACCATGCCGCCCGGCCGCCCATGGCCGGAGGAAATATCGAAGCGGCCATGGGACACTACCGAGCCTTGAAAAAGATGCATGGAGACGGATTTTACCCGGACGATCTTTTCCATGCGCGCTATGTCCTGTATCGAAAGCAGGATCGGGACGGCTTTCGGAAGGTGCTGACAAAAATCGTCCAAAGTCCGGTGGAGCCGGGCCCCCACCGGCTGCTCAACAAGGTGGCCGCGGATCGGGCGGCATTGTACCTGGCGGCCGAGGACCGGCTGTTCCCCAAATAAAATCGTTGTAAAATCGCGGAAGCGATTTTACAGCGATTTTATTTGTGTAGGGCGTTGCGCGAAACATGAAAAATGTTTGAATCGGATTGGCCTTCAAGCTCGGCCACCGATGGAGACGGATATGAATTCCTGCATGAAAGCAATCCGATGCTTCTGGCTGATCCCCTGCTGGGTTCTGAGTTTTATGCTGACCTTGAACGCTCCGGCTGCGGCCGTCACCGAAATCAAGGTGGCGCTGGTGACCCCCGAAGGCAGCGCCTGGACCGAAACCCTGCACCGGATGGCCCGGGAAGTGGAAACGAAAACCGGCGGCGAAGTCCGTTTCATCGTATACGCCGGCGGCATCAGCGGAGACGAACACGACGTGCTCCGGAAGATGCGGGTCAACCGGATTCATGCCGCCGGTTTTTCCGGGGTCGGGCTCGGGGTGATTCTGCCGGAGATCAGGATCCTGGAGGCGCCGCTTCTTTTTAAAACCTACGAAGAGATCGACTACGTCAAGGATCGGCTCTACGATCATTTCGCCGCAAAGTTCGCGGACAAGGGGTTTGTCATGCTCGGGTTTGCCGAAGCCGGCTTCGTCTACTTTTTCTCCAAATCGAGCCTGAGCGCCCCGGAAGATCTCCGCTCCGTGAAGATGTGGGCCTGGAAGGGCGATCCGGTGGCCGAAATCTTTTTAGACAGCTTCGGCATCCGCACCTTTCCGCTTCACATCACCGACGTCAACACCGGTCTGGAAACCGGCATGATCGACGCCTTTTACGCGCCGCCGGCGGCCGCCGTCGCCTTCCAATGGCATTCCCGGACCCGCCATATCCTCGATCATCCGATGGTCAATTCCACCGGGGCGCTGCTGATGAACCGGCGCAAGTTCGATCAGCTGGCCGCGGCGCATCAGGAAATTCTCAGGGACGCAGCGCAAAAGCACACCGAAGAACTCGTGAGATTGAGCCGGAGGGACAATGCCGAGGCCCTGGCGGTGCTCAAAGCCGGCGGAGTCTCCTTCGAGTCTGCATCACCGGAGCTGGTCGATTTCTTTCGCGCCGGTGCAGAAGCCGCCTATGAAAAAAGCATCTCCCGGATCTACCCCCGTCAACTTTTCGAGCAGGTACAGGCACTGATTCAGAAATACCGGGCAGGAAAATAGCTGCTATTGAGCTGCTGAGCTGCGAAGCCGGAAACAGAAAAGAGATAACCTTAAATACCAAGCACCAAGCACCAAAACGCAAACAAGCACCAAACAATAATTTCCACTGTCCAAAGAAGGATATAGACCTTTTATGGGTATTTCGTTTGGAATTTGAGACTTGGAATTTGTTTGGTCATTGGTGCTTGAGATTTGGTCATTTTCGTTTTTGATTGAACTGGACACTTGAGCGGTCAGGCACGGGGCTGGCACCACTCTCCATGATGGAATTTTAAATGACCCTTAGACTTCTCTCCCACCTTGACAACGTGCTGGCCCGATGTGAACAGGCGGTGGCCTGTCTGCTCTTTTTCGGCCTGACCGCGATCACCTTCGGCACCATCGTGGCCCGGAACCTGTTCGGAGCCTCCTCCCAGCAGCTGCTGGAGCTGGCTCCGGCCGGCGTACTGTGGATCGCCCTGGTGGGGGCTTCCCTTGCCCTTCGCCAGGGGCGTCATATCCGCCTGGAGCTGTTTCTCCGGTTTGTCCCGGAACGGGTCCGGAGCTGGGCACAAATCGCCGTCGGGCTGTTCGGTGCGGCGGTGATGGGGGTGCTGCTCGCCGCCTCATTCGGCTTCGTTCAAAACGAGGTTGCGATCTTCGGCGTCCGCGGCTGGATCGCTGTGGTGTTTCCCTTTTTCTTCGCCGTGGCCACGTTTCGATATATTTTGGGGGCTTTCAGGAGATCTCCGGAGAAACCTATCCAAAGTTGATTGGATAAATGGTTGAATGGTCAAGTGGGGAAAGACAAGCCCCGCCACTGGCGCGGCGTTCAGGGTTCGGGGTTCAGGGT
>CAYPFH010000028.1:0-1016 GCA_964409825.1 uncultured Desulfobacterales bacterium
GAGCTCGTTCCATGGTTTGTCAATTCGTCGAGTGGTCAAATGGTTGATTCGGCAAAAAACCCACCGGAGAAAATCTTTCCGCCCATTTGACCACTCGACCAGTTAACCATTCAACCTTTGGCTTTCCAGCCTCCCAGCCTCCCAGCATTTCGACGGCGATGCAGCCGCCGGGTTGGCGTAGCAAAACAGGCACCGATGCCTGCAGGGCTGGTCCCGGTATGAGCCGATGTCGATCGAAATCCGGCAGCCGCATCCCTGGGCTGTTCGCTGACCGGGGTCCTGCCTCAGCGACAACCGCCCGCCGTACAGCCCCATCAGAATCTCGCTGGAAATGCAGGCGGCGGGTTGAACCGTACTCTTCTCCCCTGCCGCCGCCAGCACCTCTTTTTCGCAGCAGGTGTAAAGGCGGATTTGTTTATCCTCCAGAATGCGGGCCATAAATTCGAGCACCGACACCTTTTGTGCCATAGGCGGATCGATAAAGGAAACGCCGCCGGTCCGTGCGGCGCGCCGTCGGACCTTGGCATAGAGATCGGGAAAACTGGTCACACAGCGCCTGACGCCGGCGGCGGCGGCTGCAGCGGCAATGCGCTTAAAATCCCCCAGGTTGTCGTGGATCCGGCCATCCGGCGTTTGATAAAAGCAGACCGGGTCGAACCGCCACTGGATGCAGTCCGGGCCGAACCGCCGGGCAATCGCCTCGAGCTGGGCTAGCCGCGGCGTCAGGGACGGCACCCGAGGCTCCAGCACGGAGTCCGGAGAGTTGACCGTGAAATTGAAAAACAGGTGATATCCCTTTTCGTTGAGCCGCTCTCCGCAGCCGTCCTTCAGAAAGGGTCCGAAGTCCTTTGACCAGAAAACGATGCTGTGCACCCGATCGGGTCCTGCCTGCACCTCACGAACGGCGCCGGTGAAGGGATGCCGCACCGAAAATTCTCCCCGCTCGATCCCTTCCATGAACCATTTCATGTAAAAGGCCGGGATGTCGGTTCTTCTGGATGCGGACAAGACGATCT
>CAYPFH010000028.1:1026-6388 GCA_964409825.1 uncultured Desulfobacterales bacterium
TAGCTCTATACGCTTATCTAGAATCCTCCAGCCCGGGACCGCCGGATGCCGATGGGTGTCAGCTCGGAAGCTGGGCAACTGTTTGAGCCGCTTAGCTCTTTTCCCGGGAATCGAACAGGGAGACCACCTTGCCGTCTTTTTTCTTCGCCTCTTTTTGTCCGGCGGTTTCCTCCCCCGGATCGTTTTCCCGTTGGACCTCGGGCTCCGGAGAGACCACCTTCTCCAGCCGCATCTGCTTGCCCCCCATGGTAAACGGCTCGCCGTCGATGTAGGCGGGACGAAGAATCCAGGTGACCACCTGCAGGGGTACCTGGAAAAGAAGCAGCTTGACCTGGAACCACTCGGGCTTGGCGTCGGGGGAGATCTCCTCGATCCGGGCAAAGACCATCGGTTCGTCCTCGAAATAGATCAACACCACATCGTTTTCCTGTGTCATATTCACCTATTCGTTGGGCTCGTTTTTTTCCAGCACCTCGATGATCCGGGCAAGATAGTCGTCCGCCTTTTCCTTTAAGAAGGTGGCGGCACCTGCGCCCCGATGGCCGCCGCCTTCGAACCGGGAAAGGAGCAGCCCCACATTGACCCGGCAGTTCCGGTTGAAGATGCTGTGGCCTAAGTGAACCTCGGCCTTGTCCTCATCTGTGTGATGGTTGTGGATCTTGACGTTGACCACGGCTTCCGGAAACAGCGTATACACCAAAAAACGGTTGCCCGCAGGCGGCGGATCGATCGACCGGAAATCGGTGATGCTCACCCTGTTTCTGACTTCGGTAAAGTCTTTGAGCAGTTCCTTGTAGCGGCGGTTCTGGACCGACACCGCCTCGCATCGGGCTTTGACCCGCGGCGCCCCCATGACGGTCTCGATCGGATCCCGGCGCAGCAGCTCCACCAAAAGATCCCAGTAGGAAGGGTCCCGGTCCGGATCTCCGGCGGTCATGGAAAGCATCACGTAGGGGTGGTTTTCCGCGCGCAACACCTCTTCTTCGGTCAGCCGGGCTGCGTCGATGCGGTCGGTGTGGTCTACAAGCTCGGTAAAGTCCCGGCTGAACCGCACCCGATAGTGATCGAAAACCACCCGGGCCGCCGAGGGCGCCAGGGCAAATGCGCCGTGAAAAGGCGCCTCGATCCGACTGGTGTAGTGGTGATCGAACCAGAGGCTGCAGCGGGAATCATGGGGAAGGTTTGCGATCACGTCGCCGGCCAGGATCTCAGCCCGGCCCCCCTGAATTTCGGCCGGTTCCACCCAGTGCACCGGCGCCTCGATTTGCAGCGCGTCCTTGAGCAGCGCCGCGCAGACGATGCCGTCAAAATCCGGCCGGGTGACGATGCGCCGGGCCTTCAATACGACCCCCCTTTCTCCGGAATCATCGTCTTTCTGCCGATCTCGATGTCGTGCAGGGGGATCAGGATGTCGGCCATCTGCCGGATCTTCTGGATCGAATCATATGCCTCCCGGGCATCGATGTGGACGCCGGGGGCGACAACCGGACCGACTTGGGGAAAGTTTTTTCCGTAGTCCCGCAAATACGTCATGATCCCCTGGTCGGTTTCGTTGATGCCGATGGCCAGCGGATGGATGGTGTACTGCTGCATGGTTTCCTCCTGGAACAAGGGTGGCGCTGCGGCCGCTGTCTTGTTCAGCCGGCCGCCGTCGTGTTTTCTTGCTTCGTGCTTCGGATTTATACCCCCGGCACGGGATGGGCTCGGTGATCCACTTCGTCCATGTCGGCGCAATTATGCTAGCCATTGTTTCACCGCCGAGACGCCGAGGGCGCAGAGAAAATCTTTTCCATCTTCTCTGCGCATCCTCCGCGACCTCAGCGCCTCTGCGGTGAACCCGTCGTCACTATAATTTCGCCCACATGTGTTTAGGCGATGACTTTCTTCAAATCGATCCCGTACTTGCGCATCCGGTTCCAGACCGTGACCCGGTTGATCCCCAAAAGCTTTGCCGCCTGGGTCTGGTTTCCCCCGGTGGCCGCCAGCGCATCGAGCAGGGCCTGTTTTTCCTGGCCGTCTCCGCCGGCAGAAGCGAAGGCCCCGGAGGCCTGTTGAAGCTTGCCCCGGATCTGACGGGGCAGGTGCTCCGGTTGGATGGTGCCCTCCTCGGCCAACACGAAGGCGTATTCCATGGCGCTTTTGAGTTCCCGCACGTTTCCGGGCCAATCGTATTCCACGAACAGGGTCATCACCTCCGAAGCCAAGCCCCTGATCGGTTTACCGGTTCTTTTCTTCAGCCGCTCCAGAAAGGTGGATACCAGCAAGGGGATATCGTCTTTCCGCTCCCGCAGGGGGGGAAGATGGATCGGTATCACGTTGATGCGAAAAAAGAAATCCTCCCGAAATTGCTGCCGGCGGATCATCGCCTCCAGGTTCTTGTTGGTGGCCGTGATGATTCGAACGTTCACCGAAACCGGCTCCTGCTCCCCTACCCGCTCGAAGGCCTTGGTCTCCAGCACCCGCAGGAGTTTGACCTGGATGGACAGGGGCACATCGCCGATCTCGTCCAGGAAAATGTCCCCTCCGTGGGCCGCCTCGAACCGACCGAGGCGGTGGCGGTAGGCGCCGGTAAAGGCCCCCTTGATGTGGCCGAAAAGCTCGCTTTCCAAGAGCGATTCGTTGAGCGCGGCGCAGTTGAGCATGACGAAGGGACCGTTTTTCCGATGACTCAACTCATGGACGGCCCGGGCCACCAGTTCCTTGCCGGTGCCGCTTTCTCCGTAGACGATGACCGGCGCATCGCTCAGGGCCGCCTTCCGGACGATATCGAATACCCGCTGCATCGGGGCGGATTCTCCGATCATTCCCTTCAAACCCGCCTCTTCGTCCAACTGCCGGGAAAGCTGGCTCACCTTGCGGTCCAGGGCATCGAGCTCGGAAAGGTCGGTGAAGGTTTCCACGGCCCCGGCCGGCCGGCCGGCCTCATCTTCCAAGAGGGCCGCCTTCTTCAGCACGGGCAGCAGCCCGCCGTCCTTTTTCCGGATGCCGCACCGGCAGTTGATGTCCCCCCGGTTTTCGAACAGGGTGCACCAGAAGTGCTCTCCCGGGCGGAGCTTGCCCTCGCAGGCGTCGCACCCCAGGAGCGTGCAGGGCCTTCCGATGATTTCGTCTGCCCGATAACCGGTCATCCGCTCAAAGGCGTTGTTGACCAAGACGATGGTACCGTCGGGTCCGATGAGCATGAGTCCTTCGTTCATGGTGTTGACGATCCGCTTCCACTGCCGGTTTATTTCCCGTTCTTTCATGGAGGAGGTTCCGGGTTCTGGGGTTCAGGGTTCAGGGGTTCCGGGTTCAGGGGTTCCGGGCTAGGCGTTCAAGGTTGATGAAATCGTAAAAAGTCCCCGAAGCGTCATGCCGGACTTGATCCGGCATCCAGATGGATTTGAAGCTACTGGATTCCGGATCTCGCTCCGCTCGTCCGGAATGACGAATAGTGTCCGATTCGGACTTTTTACGAAGCCATCAAGGTTGATCCGTTCAACGCGAAAGGCGTCCCAGCGACGCACCGCCGATTGTTTAAACAGCCTTCAACAACTGTTTAAATGCTTTTACCATGCGGCCTTTTCCTCCGTCAATGCATAAAGGATTTATATAATGATTTCGTATTATTAATTGTCTATTTAAAAAACGGCACGCCCCTTGCTGGACTGATTCGGACGACCCTGAGCAAAGGAAATGACATGGCGGGGAATTTGGAATTGAACCTGAACGGTGGGTGACCACTTCTGCCTCCGGGTGCAGCGGGCCGGCGTGCGACCGGAAACGGCACAGGAGGAAGCATGAAGGGGGTGCAGCCCGCCGACGCCAAGTACAAGACCCTGCTGGTGCCGCACCTTTTTCCGCGGGACAAGGAGGACAAGACCGCCTACTGGAAGCACACCGACTGGCAAAAGGCCTTTGTCGACGGCATGGCGGCGGCCGACATGCCTTACAGCGGCAAGTACAATTGGGTCGAGACCTGGATGTACTGGCGCCTGGACCACGAGGTGATGCCCGCCGAAAGCGCGCTGTCGTGCGTCCAGTGCCATCAGAGTCTTCAGGGCAAACGCACCTGCGACCGCTGCCACCAGGACAGCCGGGAAGTCGATTTCAAGAAGCTGCCCATGGGCTACAAGGCCGAAAAATAGCGGCAAAAAGCGCCGCTGTTTTTGTAACAAATCATCGACTATGAACTCAGTAAGTATTGGTGCGTTCGTAAAAAACCCGGTAGGAAACGATTCTCAAACGTCTCCCGCCGTCGGGGGCAACCCTGTTTTACCGCCGGCTGCCGTGCCGGCATCTTGGAAAAAGATGGACAACGAACTCGAATCCCGGTATAGAGTCGGAGAAATTTTATGAACGAAATCATTGCCTTTTTACTGTTTATCGGAATCTGGATTCTGCTGCAGGCCGTCATCTTGCCAAAGCTTGGCGTGTCCACATGAATCCGGGACGCTTGTCAGGTGACAAGAAAAAAAGAGAGCCATGCCGCAAAACGGGAAGCCGGGGATCAAGAAGGACACGGACTATGAGCTGGTCCAGGCGATTAACGCAGGTAGAATGGACCGGTTCGAGGAGCTGATCAACCGCTATGAGCAGAAAATCTACAATTTCAGCCTCCGCATGTGCAACGACGTCCAGGATGCGGAGGACATGGTTCAAGAGACGTTTTTAAACGTCTTCAAGTACCTGGAAAGCTTCCGGTACGAAACCAAACTCAAGAACTGGATCTACCGAATTGCCGCCAGCGCCTGCATCAAGCGGCGGAGAAAATCGAAATTCGCCCCGGAAAAAGAGCTCTCCTTGGATGAGTTCATGCCCGGCAAAGGGGAAGGGATGCCCAGGGAGATTCCGGACTGGGCCAACGTCCCCCTGGATCTGCTCCTGGACGAAGAGCTGTCCAGCATCGTGAAGGCCGGCATCGACTCGCTTCCGGACAAGTACCGGATGATTCTCATGCTCAGGGACATCGAGGGGTTTTCCACGGCAGAGGCGGCCCAGATCCTGGATCTGACCGAATCCAACGTGAAGGTCCGGCTTCACCGGGCCCGGCTGTATCTCAGAGACCGGCTGAAAGATTATTTCGACCATGACCGAATCGAATCACCATCATGAAAAATGCCGGGAGCTGTTCGAACGGCTTTCGGAGTACCTGGACCGGGAGCTGGACGAGGAGACCTGCAGCGAAATCGAGGCCCATATCGGCCGATGCGTACCGTGCAAGGTATGCATGGAGACGTTGAAAAGAACCGTGGATGTCTGCCGGAACCTGAAGCAGGAACAGGTCCCCCCCGATTTTTCCAGGCGCTTGCGGGAGTCGATCGGACAGCTTGCCGAAGGCGGCAGCGGCAAAAGACGTTGATTGGTCGATTCGTTGATTGGT
>CAYPFH010000028.1:6488-24182 GCA_964409825.1 uncultured Desulfobacterales bacterium
GCTTGCCGAAGGCGGCAGCGGCAAAAGACGTTGATTGGTCGATTCGTTGATTGGTTGATTCGTTGATTGGTTGAATGGTAAAATCAATAATCTTGCGGAGAGGAAACTGGCAATGCTTTCTTTCCCGATCGACGGTTCAACTCATAGACGAATCAACCAGCCCTTCCCTACTTGACCAATCAACCTTTCAACCAATTAACCAATCAACTGTTCTTATTTCACCACCCCCCACTCCACCAGCCGGCTGTATGCGTACTGGGCCTGGTCGCCTTCCCGGGTCATCTGCAGATAGCGGTAGTAGGTGCGGGCGGCGTCCTTGCGGCGGCCCATCCCCTCCAAGGAAAGCCCCTGGTAAAAGATCGCGTTCGGATTGCCGGGCAGCAGCTTCTCGTACCGGCCAAAATCAGCCCGGGCCGCATCGTAGTCTTTTTGCTGCAGGGAGGCAAAACCGCTCAGGTAATGGCCCTGGGCCTCGTCCGGGTAGACTGCCTTGGCCTTTTGTGCATACCGATCGGCGGCTTCCGGTTTTTTGAGTGCGAGCTGAACCTTGGACATCATCACCAGGCCGGCATAGTCCTCTGGCGCCTCTTTCAATGCTTTTTCCAGCAAGGTCTCGGCCTCGGCATAATTTTTCTTCGCCATGGCGGTCTCTGCCTTCTGCATGTTCTCGATGGCGCCGGCCCTGGCCCGAAGCCGGGAGGTTCGGTCCATATACCGCTCCCGGTACAGGGGGTATTTCTTTGCCTCGGCGTAGGCGGCCGCCTGGGCAACCGCGGTGTCGTACCGCTCCCGGCTCATGGGGTGGGTGGCGAACATCAAATCGAATGCCGATGCGTTGTGCCGGCTCATGGCGTTGAGCATTTCCATGAGACCGACAAACCCGTCGGGGCTGTAGCCGGAGCGCACCATGTAGCGCATCCCCAGGTCGTCGGCCTCGCGCTCGTTATCCCGGCTGTAGGATGCCAGCAGGGCGCCGGCGCCGACCATCCCCAGACTCGATGCCAGGGTGCCGTAGATCTGCCCCTGGCTCCCGGCATAGGCGGCGATGCCGCCTACGATGACCTGGGTAATCGTTCCCTTGGTCATCTGCTGGGCGGTGTGGCGCGCGTTGACGTGGCCCAGCTCATGGCCGAGCAGGGAGGCCAGTTCGGCTTCGTTGTCGAGTTTGAGCAAAATGCCCCGGGTGGCGGCGATGCTGCCGCCGGGAAAGGCGTAAGCGTTGACGTAGGTGGCGTTGACCGCGCGGAACGAATAGGGCATGTCCGGACGGTGGGTCTGACCGGCGATCCGCTTTCCGGTTTCGTCGATGTAGGCATTGAGCTCCCGGTCCTGGACGGTTCCATAGTCGGCGGAAAACTGCTGGGGGGAGTGCTGCCGGTCCAGCGCGATTTCCTGCTCCCTTGACATGAGCATCAACTGGCTCTGTCCGGTCACCGGGTTTGCGGCACAGCCGACCACTGCGCCGGCCGCAGCCAGGGCACCGGCGGCGATGAACTCCCTTCGGGTCAAATATCCCGGACAACTTTCTACTTTCATCGGTCCCTCCCGATCGGTATCCTGCCGTCAACCGGATCCCAACTCTTAGCTTGGAGCGCTCATCAAAATAACGTTCCGATTATGACAATCCACATAAATTTTATTCAAGATGGTTCGTCCGCTGCGCGGACTTTGCCGGGGCCCTGCCCGCGCGAGAACCCCGGGTGCTCGGCCAGGAAAGCTTCAGGGCCTGCCGGGGACGATCTTCAACGGAAGCTTCAGCGTCCGCTCGGCGATCCCGATCAGCCCTTTGCCCACCGTCGACGGTGGAAGGAATTCGGCCTTCGGATCGTCCAGGGTTCCCCTGACCCTGACCGGAATCGATACGAGGGTTCCTTCCAGAATGTCTCTCACCAGCGGGATCGCTCCGACGATCCGGTCCACGGTCTTCAACGGCGCCACCAGCACCGTCATGTTCAGCCGCCGGTCGGATAGCCCGACCTCGCCTTGGGCGGTCAGATTCATGTTCCGGCCGTCGATTACCACCTCCCTCAGATGAAGGACGCCCTCTTCGACCTCGGACTTGATCTGGATGGCGTTGTAGCCAAATCCGCTCCGTCTGAACTCCGGCAGCGCTCCGCTAAAAATTTCGGTGACGTTGATCAGGGCCAGTACCTGTCTCAAAATCCCGAAACCGGCCCTGTCCTGGATGACCCCTTTTTGGGCGTTGAAATTCACGTTTCCCCTCAGCGAGGAAATCAGCTCCTTCGTATCTCCCCCGACGCCGGCGATGCTTCCGTTGAGGGAAAAACGGCCTTCCATTTGGCCGGGCTGGCTTAGCAGGCAATTGCTGGTCTCCGCCAGCCGGCCGTCGGTCGCCTGGGGCCGGACCTGCAGCGATATCGAATCGGGAAGGATCGCTACCTCGGCGGGAACCGAAATGCCGCAGAGCCGCCCTTTTTGAATGCCCACCTCGGTTCGGTCCTCAAGGAGCCGAACCTCGGCATCGACCGCCTCGAATCGGTATTCTCCGTACATGACCGTGTCAGCTTCGATTCGGACGGTGCCTTCTACAGGGATCCGGCCAGCCGCCGGCTCCTCTTCCCCGGTTTCACGCGACTGTCCGGCCAGTATCTCATGCCAGCGGTTCAGATCGATCCGCGGCGCCGTGACGGACGCGTTCAGGTCGAAGCCGCCTTTCCGGCGAAAGACTTCCCCTTTCGCTTCGAAGGGATCGTCATCGAGCCTTACGTCGAGCCGCTCTATATCGAGTCGATGCGTTTCACCGTACAGCGACGCTTTCGCAACCCGGATGCGCGGCCCCCGCTCTACGGGGATGGCGAGGCCCTCGATTTCCAGCCGGCCCTCGATTTCGCTTTCAATTGGAATTTCTAAGTCGATCCGTCCGCGCACCCCCCCCCGGATCCATCCGCCGAGAAATTGGTTGTCCAAAACGAGACGATCGATCGTGGCACTCGACAAGCGGCCGCGGTAGGCAAACTCCAGGGCTTTTACGGTCCGCCGCAGCGACACTTCGACCCGGGAGTCCGGGTCCTCGATGGAAAGCTGCTTCAGGTCGAAGCGATCCGGGCCGGTATCGAGGTTCACGGACAGTCGGGTATCCCGGTTCAGCAGCAGGTGTCCGGATACGGACAATTCCCCGGTCCTGTTCCAATGGACGCGCGCATCGGAAACCTGGTGAACCTGAAGGGTCAGGGCCGCCGGAATCCGGGACTGCGCCAAAATCCAGCGGTCCGCCTCGGGTCCGATTCTGCCTTCGAGTCTCAGCTCCGCCCCCTCCACGGCATGCGGCCGGCCCTGGAGGTAGCCGCTGCCGGAAAGCGCCGCATCGAGAAACGCGATCTGAAACTCCCGGCTCTCGAAGCGGTCCGGACCCGCATGAAAGGCCAGCAGGGACACCCGCACCGGCGCCGGCAGGCCCTCTTGGGAGACCTGCACCGAGTGCAGGATTCCATGGGCATCATAGTCCCATTTGGATGGAGAAAAGATCGGGCCGCGCCATTCAATGGCCGAAAGGTCGACCTTGCCCCCGGAAAATGTGATCCCGGGCATCAGCTCTTCCAGGGCTACAAGCTGCGGCATCCAACTCAGGACCGGATCGATCTGAAGCCGGGCCGAAGCCGCCACGGCCTCGATTCGAAGCACCCGATCCCACGAGAGAGACCCTGAAATTTTTCCGATGTGGAGCCCTTCGGCAGCCAGATCGAGGGAGGCGGCTGAAATCGATTCGTCGCGGTAGTCGATTCCGCTGCCTGAAATCGTCAGGGGGGTCGACAGCGGGTCGATCAAAACCTCTGCCGACAGTCGGTCGATCGCCACCCGGGAACGGATCTCGTCGAGAGTCTCCCCTAAAAAGAGCCGCCCCTCTGCCCTGCCCTCCAGGGAGCGGATCGTTTCGACCCTTCTGGAAAACTGGGGGCTGCCGATCAGGCGGGCAAGGTTTTCGGCAAGGCCCGACAACCCTGCGTCGACGCCGATATCGAGCCCGAACCGGTTGTTGCCGTCGAACAGGGAAAGGGTCAGCGACCCGTCGGTGCCCGAAACGTTGCCATAGACGGCCTCAAGCGATTCTACCGTAAGCAGACCGTTTTCGATGCGGGCCGCTCCCGCCACCGATGCCAGGTCCAGATCGATGCCGGGAATATGGACGGCGCCGTCCTCGATTTTCCCCTCGAGCCTGAAATCCTCCGGGACAAAGGGCTGTTGCGATCCGGGGATCCGGGCCTCGATCATCAGGTCCGTCACCTCCCCCCCCCGGATCACGTCGAACACGTTATCCAGCGCCGCCTTTCCGCCGGCAAAGAAAAGCGCGGGCGTTTTTACCGCGGCCGCATCGATGTCTGTGCCGCGGACCTGGATATCCCGCAAGGCGACAGCTGAACCGCCTCGCCGATCGAAGCCGAGACGCACGGACAGATCGACGGCAGGGGTTTTGCCCTCCCACCGGTCGATAACGAGCAACGCCCGATCCTTTTCCGGCTGAAGGCTGCCGGAAAACGAGTCTGCGGAGACAGAAACCCGCTCGGTGTTCTTCTGAAAAACAGCCTCGGGCAGACTCCCGGAAAACGTAATGTGCGGCAGGCCGTCTTTGCCGGGCAAAATCTCGACATTCAGATTCCCCCGGGCGGTCGACAACACCGGTCCGGACTCGGAAAGCATCCGATTGACGAGCCGTTCCGGTCGGAGATGAAAAACGGTGATTTGAGCCTTTCCCGACGGCGGGTGCTCGCCCAGTGTCCATTCCACCCGCAGCCTCTCCCACAAGTCCGACCGGCAGCTCAGCTCGAAGCGGGGCGCCGCCGTGGAAAGCGCCGCATCGATCTGCTCGAAGCGAAACGCAGCGCCGTCATCCAGTTTCAGGACCAGGGTGCCGCCGGCCACATCGGCCGAAAGATCCGGTATCTGTTGCCTGATCCAAGCCAAACCCGAGGCAAACGCGGCGACCGCAGCTTCAGGGGAAAGCGACGGACCGGTATCTTTGCCGGCTTCAGCAACAGCGTCGACAGTCAACGCAGCGCTCGGCGCATTCAACCGCAACCGTGCGATCTCGATCTTTCCCTTGAGCAGGGATAGCAGGCGCGGGTAAAGAATAAGCGCATCGGCACCGGCGGAGACCGTCGTGCCTCTTATCAGGCGAGGGGAAAAGACCTTCAGCCGCGGCAGGGGCAGCAGCTCGAGCTCAACGCTGCCCAGGGTGAAGTCTGCGCCGGTTCGGCTCGATACTTCGCGCTGGATCGCGTCGCGCACCGATCGGCTGTCCAGAAGGCGCGGGGCCACCACTGCGGCAAAAACCGCAAGGAGAAAAACAATGAGCGCCGCGATTGCGGCTGCCAGGGCCAGTCGTTTTTTAGCGGCCATGTCAATGCTTGAAGCTTCGCTGACCGGTAAAGACCATGGCTGCGCCGGCTTCGTTGCAGGCCTCGATGACCTGATAATCGTTGGTCGACCCTCCGGGCTGCACCACTGCGGTCACCCCCTGCCGCAATCCGACATCGACCCCGTCGCGAAAGGGGAAAAATGCGTCGCTGACCATGGCAGCGCCGATCAGGCCGCCCTTTTCCCGGGCCACGCGCTCGTCGATGGCGCCTTTCTTGTCCGGCTCGTCGAGTTCATTATAAGCGATGCCGTACTCCTGGAAGCAGTACCGGTCAGCCAGCTTCCGAAAAGCCTTGTCCCGGGCGATCTCGGCGACCCCGACCCGGTCCTGTTCGCCGGTGCCGATGCCCACCGTCACATTGTCTTTGACGTAGATCACCGAGTTGGAGGTCACCCCGGACTCGACAAGCCAGCCAAAAAGCAGATCGTCGATCTCCTTTTCGGTGGGCCGGCGCTCAATCCGGTAGGTCTTTTCCTGGTACTCGCATTCGGCCGGCTTCAGATCCTCTGCCGTGCGGGTCTCCGGGACAAAGGACCACTGGGCGATGATTCCTCCGTCGATGAGGCTCTTGAACTCGACGCAGCGCTGGCCCACGAATGCCTGGAGGCGATCGATGTTGGCGATGCGCACCAGCCGGAGGTTTTTCTTCCGGGCGAAAATTCCCGTCACCCCCTCTTCGAATTCCGGGGCCACCACCACCTCCGAGTACTGGCGGGAGATCGCTTCGGCGGTAGCTTTGTCCACGGGCCGGTTCAGGGCGATGCATCCACCGAAGGCGGCCACCCGGTCGGCCATGTTCGCTTTTTCATAGGCCGATT
This sequence comes from uncultured Desulfobacterales bacterium, assembly GCA_964409825.1. GTDB lineage: Bacteria > Desulfobacterota > Desulfobacteria > Desulfobacterales > CAFBRK01 > JAIPEL01. The sequence goes on from CAYPFH010000028.1 coordinate 12,681, forward strand.
CGAGCGTATCGGCCCGGGCCACGCCGCAGGGATTGTTGTGTTTGACAATAACCACCGTCGGCCGGTCGGTAAAGTAGCGCAGAATGTTCAAGGCGTTGTCGGCGTCGGTGAGGTTGGTCTTTCCCGGGTGCTTTCCGGACTGCAGCAGTTCGATGTCCGAGGCCAAAAAACGGCCCGGCTGGATCGCATCGGCCTCTCCCAGCACCAGGTTGCCGTTGACCAGCTTGTAGAGGGCCGCCTCCTGGCCTGGATTTTCTCCGTATCGAAGCCCCTTTTTGACCCCCTCGATTTCCCAGAGCACTTTTTCGTAAAAGAGGGTCTGCCTGCGGTCTCCTTCGACGAAGCTGATCTCCATGTTGCCGGGAAAATGATCCTCCACGATCGTTCGGTACATCTTTTTCAGGTCTTCGGCCATCACGACTCCCTTCGGGGGTTCTGGGTTCAGGGGTTCAGAGGTTCAGGAACGATCGGCATCCGGTAGAAGCCGAAAACTCGGACCGATCCGACAAATCCGGCGGATCCGACCGGTCCTGTCGGGCCGTCAATTTATTGGCTTTCAAAAGTATAGCAAATTTTCATCTCCTCTTCCGTTCTTTCGGCCAGAAAGTCGGCGATCGCCCGGTCATAGGTCGCCGTGTGGGCGAAGGCCTTTCGGGCCAGAGCAAAGCGCAGGGCCGCGGTCAGGCTCCCCCCGGTTTTTTCCAGCTCCCCCTGAATGCGGTCGTAATCCCCCGGATCGACCACCGGTGCGACCCGCAGAAAATTCTTCGCGGCCGCCCGGATCATGCACGGGCCGCCGATGTCGATGTTTCCCCGGGCCTCTTCCACAGTCACATCAGGCCTGGCCACTGTTTGCTGGAAAGGATACAGGTTGACCACCACCATGTCGATCGGCACCGCTCCGGTTCGCCGAAGATCCTTCTGGTGCGCCTCGTTGTATGTTTCGGTCAAAAGACCCAGGTAGATCTTGAAATCAAGGGTCTTGACCAGGCCTCCCTGGGTTTCTGGCTGTCCGGTGTAGTCCGACACCTGAACCAGGCGGCCTTCGGCGCGCTCGCCCAGAATCTCGCCGATCCGGGAAAAAGTGCCGCCGGTAGAAAAAATCTTCAGCTCAGGATTGATGCCGACAAGGCCGGGAATGAATCTTTCCAGTCCCGTTTTGTCCGAAACGCTGACCAGCACGTGCCGGACAGCCACCCGATCGTCGATCCGATCGACCACGTTGATGCTCATTTTGGCTACCTCTTTCCTTGGTATTCTTCGATAAACCGGTTGAAAAACGCCTCCATGAAGGCGTGGCGTTCTTCTGCCAACCGCCGTCCTTCGTCGGTCAGCATCCGCTCCCGGATCCTGCTCAGCTTCAGCTTGTATTCACGGTATCCGGTGTCTTCTTTCGTATAGGGCCGAGTGTCGACCGGGTCCACGTCCGGGTTGTGAAGTCGCGCCCCCACCTCGCCGGCAAAAAGAAACGCCCGGGCCACCCCGACCGCCCCGATGGCATCGAGCTTGTCTGCGTCGAACAGCACCCTGGCTTCCACGGTTTCGGGCCGCTCCTTTCCCCGAAAGCGGTGGGCGCAGATACAGTGCAGGATATTGTCTTGCCGGCGCCGGCTCATGGAAAGGCTCCGAACGATGTCCGCGGCCAACTCGGCGCCGCGGCGGGCGTGGCAGATCCGCCCCGCCGTTCCGTCCTGTTCGGCCCTGCCGACGTCGTGAAGCAGGGCCGCAGCCAGCAGCACCGCCATGTCGGCGCCTTCCACCGGTCCGATGCGGCGGCAAAGGGACTCCACCCGCTGGGTATGCTCCCAATCGTGGCTGCCGCGGGCACCCAGGAAAAAGCCGCGGGCCTCCCCCCGGACGAATTCAACCAGCCCGGCTTCCCCATCGGCCTCCGTTTTGATTTCTTCTTCGAACATGCGGGTTCCGGGTTCCGGGTTCCGGGTTCTGGGTTCTGGGTTCTGGGTTCTGGGTTCAATCGCTCTGCTTTCCGGTCATCTGGTCGATCTTGACGCAAAAGACGGTCACCCGCTGCATTTCCTCTTCCGGTAGCTCGAACCGCTCCCCGGCGTAGTGGGCCAGGATGACGGAGAGCGCCTCTTTTTTCTGCGCCGGATCTTCGATGAACCGCACCGTTCCAAAGCCGACAACACTCTTGAATTTCATGCTCCACCGGCATGGCCGGTCGGATTTCTTCAGATTGAGGTCGCAATCGAACTCGAAACAGATCTTCGGATTTTTCCGGAGCAGTTCGATCTTTTTCCCATCTCCGGCCGAATGAAAATAGAGGCAGCGGTCGCGGAATCCGAAGGAAATGGGCACAACGTAAGGCTGGGATCCATCGGTCATGGCCAGCCGGCAGACCAGGGAGCGCCGGATAATCGACTCGATCACCGCCGGATCATGGATCTGTTTTTCTTTTCTTCGCATGACATGATTTCCGATCTTGGACGGTCGGCACGGACTGCCAACTGCTGCCGCACCGGGTTCGGCGGTCGGCCCGTCTTTATTTTTCTGCACCCGTCTGCAAAGCCTGCTTTGCAGACAGCGCGGGAATCGGGTCCAGAATGCCGGCAAATTCCTCGACGATGAAGTTAGGCAGCATAAACGCGCCGTAGTGCACGCCGGGATTGTAATACCGGGTCTCGATCCCGGCTTCGTCCACCCGGCCAGGCTCGAAGTCCCTGACCGGACAGTACTTCTTGGACGCGAACCCGAAGCACCAAAGGCCGCCGGGATAGGTCAGATTGGAATACAGGTACAGGTGAAGCCTGGGAAAAATGCCGCGCTGATCGCCGAACATCGGCTTCTGGATCTCCCGATCGTAATGAGCCGATTCTGCCTGGGTGACCAGAATCCCATCGTCTTTCAGGATCCGGGCGACGTTCCGGTAAAAATCCCGGTTGAAAAGCGGCGCCGCCGGTCCCACCGGGTCGGTGGAATCGACGATGACAAGATCGAACCTTCCATCGGTCTGCGCCACGTACCGGACCCCGTCCTCGATCCGAAGCTCGAGCCGGGGGTCGTCCAGTGAGCGGCTCACCGCCGGAAGATACTTCCGGCAGGCGTCGACTACCACGGAGTCGATTTCCACCATCACCACCTGTTCGACGCTGAGGTGCCGCAGCACCTCCCGCGCCGTTCCGCCGTCCCCTCCCCCGATGATCAGCACGCGGCGGGGCGACGGATGAACAAAGAGCGGCACATGGGCGATCATCTCATGATACACGTACTCGTCGCGCTCGCTGAGCATGACCACCCCGTCGTTGAGCAGCATGTTGCCGTGGCTTCGGGTCTCGACGATGTCAACCCGCTGGTAAAGGCTCTGCTCGTAAAAAAGGGTTTTGGCCACCTTGAAAGAAAGTCTGACGGTTCCCTGATGCTCTTCGGTGATCCAGAGTTCGGGCTCGGTGGAACTGGTCATGGCGCCTGATCCTGTAATTCGTTTCTGATGCAGTTGAAAAAAGTGACGGCGTAGCCGCAGTCGAATTCGTGGTAGCTTTTTTCCAGGATCCCATAGCCGGGAATCCTGCCGGAAACGTTCCGGTGCAGGTGGTTCAGGCCCGGTTCCATGCTGCTGGTCAACACCAGGGAAAACCGGCCGGGCCTGAAGGCGCCGATCACCTTCGCCACAGTGGGGCTGTAATCCGGCTCGATGACATTGGTTTCAAAGCTGGTGTAGGAGCCTTCCTTCTGGGGCGTCACATGGACGGTGTAGTAGTCGGCTTTGCGAATCCCGTTCAGGGAGAAGCCGCCGGGGAAAAACAGGTGGCTGTCGATCCGCATGCCGCTGTACAGGCTTCCGATGCCGCTTTTTTTCTCGATCTGGGCGGCGCTGCCGTTTCCGGCAAAAAAACGCCGGGCCATGACCGGGGAAAGATCGGTCATCAGGATCTGCAAGGTGGCATCCATCGATGCCTCGATCCGCTTGTGGGAGGAGAAAAACAGATGCACGTGGTCGTCGTTGGCCGGACCGAGCCGATAGCTTTTCCCGGGGAAATGGGAGTTGAGCATCTCGGCATCGGCCTCGAAATCCGCCGCCTGATCGGAGGGAAACATCAGCTTTCTCCGCTCGTAAAAGAGCATGGCGACATTGGCCCGACCGACGATCTTCAAGATCTCCGGCACCGCCCGGAGCAGCACCGTTTTGCCGCAGGTGATCATCAGGATCCGGTCCGGCCACACAAAAAGGCTCGATTCGGAAAGCAGATAGGCATCCAGGTCCGCTGAGGCAATCGAACTGATCACCTCGGCGCCGCTGGCAGCCACGACACGATGCCACCGCCCGTCGGAAGTATCGCGCAGGTTCGGCTGCGAAGCGGCCAAGATGATTTCGAGCTTTTTTTCCGGACCTTCGAAAGCAGACGCGAAGACTGCCAACAGCGACTCCCCCTATCCTCCACCGTTCATCAATCGGGTCTGTCCGTGGCCGGTACGGCCGAGGACCCTTCCGCCGGCAAATTCCTCTGCCGGGTTTCCGCCGGCGGCTGGATTCCTGCCGGGTCAGACCGGGAAAAACCGGTATTTTATCCCATACATGGCCCTGAACTTCAAGGCCTTTGCTCCGGAAGGGACAGATGTCCGATGTCGGATGTCCGATGTCCTAAAAAAGCCGGAGGCTCCGGCTGCGCACATCGAGGGGACATTTTTTACTTTATATACAACGCAAAAAATCTCCGGCACCATGACCGACGCCGCGGTGCTCCCTTGAAGGCCACTTTCCTCCCTCGGCTGAGGTTCTTTCCGTTCCGCAGAAAAGTTGAGCCCTCATGTCAAATCATAACATTTTAATATGTTACAGTTTATTTTTAAGCGAGAAAATACGGCACCGCGGCTTTCCCCGGGATTGACCCGCCAGGCACCTACATATTGAGACAAGAACCACATTGCTCCACCTTATCTTCCGCCTAGGGTTTTTGTTTTAAGTTAAAAAAATTATTATAAAAAATATTATTTTGATTTCATTTTTTTCTTGACACAACAGCATTATTACGTTTTTATCCTCATCAGGTGGATTAAAGTGGAGCAATTCAAAAGGGAGGCGCTCCGGCAACGGCGCGCATGCCGCCATGTTCAGAGGAAGCTCGTTTCACACGGTCGACGACAAGGGGCGCTTCATCATTCCCGCCCGGTTCCGGGACATCATCCGGGTCGGCGGCGGCGACGGGGTGATGCTCACCCGTATGGACGGCAGCATCTTTGCCTACACCTATGACGAATGGGGCAGGATCGAATCACGCATTCTGTCAATGGCCGAAAAAAGCGATGCAATCCGGAGATTCCGGAGGGTATTTGTCGGCGGGGCGTTCGACTGCGCCTGTGACAAGCAGGGGCGGGTGCTCATTCCGCCGTCCCTTCGCCATTACGCGAACCTGGACCGGGAAGTCGTGCTTGTCGGCGTCCTGGATCATTTCGAAATCTGGTCTCGTGAAAGCTGGGAATCGGAAAATCTGCATATGGCCGAGGACATGCAAAAAGAGGAGGTTCGAAACCAGATCGCCAAGCTCGGACTATAATCCGGGCTGGCCGCGGCTTGCCCCATGGCTTATCGACATATTCCCGTCATGCGCGAGGAGGTCCTCGCGTACCTGAACTGCTCCCCGGGAAACGTCATCGTGGACGGAACCTTGGGAGGCTGCGGCCATGCCGGCGCCATCTTCGAGCAGATCGTGCCGGGCGGGCTGCTGATCGGCATCGACCAGGATCCCGAGGCAATCCGCCATGCGGAGGCGATATTCAAAGGCCGCGGAGACAACGTCCGCCTTTTTCACGACGATTTCGCCAACCTCCCGGATATTTTGTCGGATCTGGCGATCTCCGGGGCCGACGGCATTCTTCTGGATTTAGGCCTGTCGCTGTACCAGCTGGAAGCAAGCGGCCGCGGATTCAGCTTCCGCCGTGAGGAGCCCCTGGATATGCGGATGGACACCGAATCCAAGACGATGGCAGCAGATTTGATTCAGCAGGCCGACGAAAAGGAGCTGGCCCGAATCTTCAAGGAATACGGAGAGGAGCGCTGGGCGAACCGAATCGCCCGGGCCGTCGTGCAAAGGCGAAGAAAACGGCCCATCGCCACCGCGCAGGATCTTTCGCAGATCGTGGCAGGCGCAATACCAAAAGCAGGGGCCGGCAGCCGGATTCATCCCGCCACCCGGGTTTTCATGGCCCTGCGCATCGTCGTCAACCGGGAGTTGGAGCGGCTGGAGGCATTTATGGACAACGCTCCTGATCTGCTCAACACCGGCGGACGCCTCTGCGTTCTTTCTTTCCACTCTCTTGAAGATCGAATCGTCAAGCACCGGCTGAAGCAGCATGCCGCGGGCTGTACCTGTCCCCCGGGCCTGCCGGTGTGTACCTGCAACCATCAGCCGACGCTGCGAATTCTGACCCGAAAGGCCGTCACCCCTTCGCCGGGGGAGGTTCACGCCAATCCGATGGCGCGAAGCACCCGGTTGCGGGCGGCCGAGAAACTGATATGGCCAGGAAAAACCGAAAGTCCATAAAACCACCCCGGCAGGTCGGGATCTGGATGGTTCTGCTGGCCATTTTTCTGGCCGAACTCCTTTTTTACACCTGGTGCCGGGTGCAGTGCGTGCGGACAGGATACGAAATCGCCGAAGCCGCGGATCGGTATCGGCAACTGACGGCACGACAAAACGAACTCAGGATCGAGCTGGCCCATCTGAAAAATCCGAAACGAATCGCGGAAATCGCCCGCCGCCGTCTGGGATTGACCACCCCCAACGCAGGGCAGACCATCGTGATGCCATGAAATCCGACTCCGTCCAAAAGCGGCTTCGGCTCCGAACGATCATGATCGGGGTCCTGTTCAGCGCCATCCTGGCGGGGATCGGCGCCAAAGCCGCATACCTGCAGATATTCCAACACGACTGGCTCTCGAAAAAGGCCGTCGGCCAGGTGGCGGCTTCCCTCGATCAACAGGCAAAACGCGGAACGATATACGACGCCGGCCTCCAGGAGATGGCGGTCAGCGTGGACGTCCCCTCCGTGGCAGCCTATCCGAGCCGGATTGCGGATCCAGCCGGGGCGGCCCGGGCGCTGGCGTCGGTGCTTTCCACCAGCCAGGGCCAGCTCGACCAAAAACTGCGCCTGGACCGCCCCTTTGTCTGGATCAAGCGGCAGGCCGACCCCAAGGAGGCACGGGCCGTCGAGGCCCTGGCCTTGAACGGCATCGATTTCGTCCCGGAACACAAGCGGTTCTACCCGAACACCGTCCTGGCCGCCCAGGTCATCGGCTTTGCCGGGGTGGACGGCACCGGCCTGGAGGGGATCGAGTACTACTACAACAGCGAGCTTGCCGGCGGGAGCCGCCAGACCACGATCCTGCGCGATGCGCTGGGCCGAGGCTTCGAAAAGGCCGCAGGCCCTTCGGGCACCCGCAGCGGAAACAACCTGGTGCTGACCCTCCATCGCGGAGTTCAGTTCCTCGCCGAAGACGCCCTGGCCGCCACCGTCGCCGAATTCTCGGCCGACTCCGGCATCGCCGTCGTTCTGTCCGCAAAAACCGGAGCCGTATTGGCCCTGGCCCATTTTCCGTTCTTCAATCCCAACGTTTTCAACGAATTCGATCGGGGCGCCTGGCGAAACCGATCGATCACCGACCCCTACGAGCCCGGCTCCACGCTGAAGCTCTTCACCGCGGCCGCGGCCCTGGAAACCGGCGCAATGGCCCCCGATTCGGTGGTCTACTGCGAAAAAGGACAATACCGGGTCGGAGCAAACGTCATCCACGACATCAAGCCCCACGAATGGCTGTCGCTGGCCGATGTGCTTCGGGTGTCGAGCAACATCGGCGCGGCCAAGATCGGGGATCTGGTCGGAGCCCAGGAATTGTACCGGGCCCTGGAGCGATTCGGATTCGGCCGGCGCACCGGCATCGACTGCCCGGGGGAAAGCCCCGGCTCGCTGATGCCCTGGCAGAAATGGTCTAAAATCGATCAGTGCGCCATCTCCTTCGGCCAGGGTATTTCGGTAACCGCGCTGCAGCTTGCCGCCGCCACCGCCGCCATTGCCAACGGCGGCGTCCTGATGCGCCCGTACCTCGTCCAGGCGGTGACCGACAAAAACGGCCGCCTCATCCACCGGACCGAGCCAACGCCTGCCGGACGGGCCGTGTCGGAAGAAACCGCAGATCAGCTTCGTCGCATGATGAGCCGGGTGGTGGCAGCAGATGGCTCGGGCGCGCTGGCCGTCATGGATGGCTACTCCGCCGGCGGAAAGACCGGCACCGCCCAGAAGGTCGACAGCGGGGGAAGCTATGCCAAAGACCGCTACGTTGCCTCCTTCGTCGGGTTCACCCCGTTGGAGGATCCCGAAATCGTGGTGCTCGTCACCGTAGACGAGCCTAAAAAATCCCACTACGGGGGGGTGGTGGCGGCGCCGGCGTTCAAGAAAATCGCCGAAGGAGCCCTGCACTACTTCAACATTCCGCCCGACGGGGGCAAGGACCGGCTTCGGGTCTCGGCCGGTCGGAAGACGGCAGGATGAGGCTCGACCGGCTGCTGCGATCGGTCGCCGTCAGTCGGATTGTTCTGCCAACCGGCTTTCAGACCGGGGATCCGGGCTCGAAAGAGGCGGCCGGCGCGATCGAGGTCAGTTCGGTCCACTGCCGGTCCCAGAATGTCGCCGCCGGCGGTCTGTTCGTGGCCGTGCAGGGTTTTTCGGCCGACGGCCACGATTTCATCGACGACGCCGTGAAGCGGGGGGCAGTCGCCGTGGTGGCCCAACGACCGGCACCGTCCAGGGTTCCGCTGGTGGCGGTCGACGACACCCGTCGGGCTCTGGCGCAGATCTCGGCCGAATTTTTCGGGCGGCCCGCCCGGCGGCTGACCGTGGTCGGGGTGACCGGCACCAACGGAAAGACCACCACGGTCTGGCTGCTGGAAGGCATCTTCAAGAAAGCGGGGCTGAGTACCGGCGCGATCGGCACGATCGGCTGCCGCTACGGCGGCAGGATCTTTGACAACCCGGTAACCACGCCCGAGTCCATCGATCTGCAGCGGATCCTTGCGGCGATGGTCGACAGCGGCGTCACCCACGTGGCCATGGAAGTCTCCTCCCACGGACTGGCGCTGCACCGGATCGAGGGATGCCCCCTGGATGTGGGAATTTTTACGAATCTGTCCCAGGATCATCTCGACTTCCACGGGGACATGGAAGCTTATTGGGAGTGCAAAAAATCGATGTTTACCCGTCATCTCGGCCAGCAAAACCCGAAGCCGGAGCGCACTGCGGTGATCAATGTGGACGACGCCCGGGGCGCCGCACTGGCCGGCGAGATGCAGGGACGGCTAATCACCACCGGAACCTCGGGCGGGTGTCAGGTCAGGGCGGAACATGCCGCCCTGCGGCGGCGGGGGATGCGGGCAAACCTGGTAACACCGGTCGGCCGGGCCGACATCGAGTCTCCATTGGTAGGAAGCCACAACCTGGCCAACATCCTTTCGGCGGCAGGGGCCGCCGTGGCCCTGAAGATTCCCCTTTCCGCCATCGTCGAGGGAATTGCTTCGGTGAAGAAAATACCGGGACGGCTCGAAGCCGTACAGGGATCGAAGCGGCGCTTTGTCTTCATCGACTATGCCCACACCCCCGATGCATTGGCAAACGTGCTCGGGGCATTGAACGAGATCAACCGGGGCCGGTTGATTTGCCTGTTCGGGTGCGGCGGTGACCGGGACCGGGGCAAACGGCCCCAGATGGGCGCCATCGCAGCACGGATGTCGGACCTGGCCATCGTCACTTCCGACAATCCGCGCACCGAAGACCCGGTGAGCATTATCGAGGAGATCTGTGCGGGAATCGAACCGCTCTGCATAAGACAGTATGAGCCCCAGGACCTGGCATCGGGTTTTACCGAAAAAGGCTATGCGGTGGCGCCGGACCGGCGAAGGGCCATCGAACTGGCCGGCGCCTGCAGCGCGGAACACGACACCGTGCTGATTGCCGGAAAAGGCCACGAAACCTACCAGATCATCGGAAGCCAGCGGCTGGAATTCGACGACCGCAAAGAGGCAATGAAAGTGTTTTCATAAAGGAGGGAAAAGGACGATTCATGGTCGTTGCCGATCGCCATCCCCCGGTCTGGACCGGGGAAGCGGTTCTGAAAGGAGCAGACGCCGTGACTGTCTGCGGTGATCCTGCGATGGGTTTTTCGGCTGTTTCCATCGATTCGCGGACCGTCGGACCCGATGAGCTCTTCGTTGCCATCCGGGGAGAACTCCACGACGGCCATCGATATACGCCCGAAGCGGTGCGGCGCGGCTGCCGCGCCGTCCTGATCGAACGAGACAAGATCGAAGAACTGCCCACCGGCCGGTGGGCCGAACAGGGGGTGTTTTGCGCCGCCGCCGCCGACACCCGGCGCGCCTTAGGAGACCTTGCGGCCTTTCATCGGGACCGGCTCCCGGCCCAGGTGGTGGCGATCACCGGATCCAACGGAAAGACCTCCACCAGGGAGATGACTGTGGCTGTGGCGTCGACGCTGGGACCGACCCTGGCGCCGGCCAGCAACTTCAACAACGACATCGGCGTGCCGCTGACCCTTTTCAGGCTCACGAAAGACCATCGGGTTGCCGTGCTGGAGCTAGGAATGAACCATTTTGGAGAAATCGCCCGGCTGACCGATATCTGCCGGCCGGATATCGGGGTGATCACCAACGTGGGTCCGGCCCATCTGGAAGGGGTCGACTCTCTGGAGGGCGTCCAAGCGGCCAAGGGGGAACTCCTTGAAAGAATGCCGCCGAATCGGCGCGCCGTCCTCAATGCCGACGACCCCCGTGTGCTGGACCTGGCGCAAAAGACCAACCTTGAGGTGATCCTATTCGGTACCGGCTCCGAATCCGCAGTGAGGGCCGAAGAGATCCGAGCCGACGCCGGCAGGCTGCACTTTTTTCTGGTGCTTCCCTCCGGCCGTGTCCCGGTGTTTATCGACACGCCAGCGCGGTTCATGATTCACAACGCCCTGGCCGCTGCGGCGGTCGGCCATCTGCTGGGGCTTTTGCCGGAAGCCATTCGCGCCGGGCTGGAATCGTTTGCGCCGCTAAAGGGGCGGCTGCAGGTGATCGAAACCAGGCTGGGGGCCACGATCATCGACGATTCTTACAACGCCAACCCCGGATCCATGGCCGGTGCCCTTCAAACCCTGGCTGAAGCCCCGGCAAGCCGGCGCATCCTGGTAGTTGGGGACATGAAGGAGCTGGGGGCCGAGTCCGGCTCACTACACCGTCGCCTTGGCGCCGACGCCATGGAAAACGGGTTTGACCGCCTTTTTGCCGCCGGCGATTTTGCCGGTGCGGTGGCCGACGGCGCAGTTGCTGCAGGCATGGCCCCGGAGGCCGTCTTTGCCGGCAGCAAGTCCGATATCCTTAAGGTGCTTGCCGACCTCGTTCGCCCCGGCGACTGGATCGCGGTCAAAGGCTCCCGGGCCATGAGGATGGAAGAAGTCGTAGAAGGGCTGCTTGTGATGGAGCCAGCCGAAGTGGAGCG
>CAYPFH010000029.1:0-15652 GCA_964409825.1 uncultured Desulfobacterales bacterium
TGTTTAAGGAACTTTTCGATGGCCTTCGGGGAGTATTTTGCTGTATTCATAATGACATAATATCACGCAAAAAAGCGCGGTTATCGGGATTGATTTTCCATCTCTATGTTCTCGAAGGCTTGGAAAGGAAGCGTCGGACAGATTCGGTAATCCTCGTAAAACCTGCCAGGTACAGCGAGCACTATTACCATTGATACCCAATTTTAGGTGAAATTTCAACACCCAAGATGTACTATCTGGGCCAAGAAAACACACGGGTCATTGGATCGTACACTTCTTGCCACAGTGCTCGTTCCTGATTTTTGAAGCTCTGACCGCCGCAATGCTTACGGCCTTTCTATTCCTGGCGCGGCATGAAATCCGTCAAACGGGCTACTGTGCGCCGCGCCTGGCTTTTTTCTCGTAATAGGTGAGAACCCCGTGCAGCAGCGAGGCGCTGTGGCCGAGCTGGCGGTAGGCTTCTTCCGGCGTCATGAGGCGCTCTTCTTCTTCCAGCTTCCAAGCCAGGTCGATAGAAAGATTGGCGATCCGGACGATTTCGCCGATCAGGTCGTTCTCGGAGGCGATCCGGACCGGGTAGCGGCGGATCCGGTGAAGGTTTTCCAGCACCCCGGAATTGACGATCCCGTCGTTTTGCCGGTGGGTTTTTCGGTTGAAGGCGTTGTAGACGATGTGGTGCTGGGGCATGGAAAGATCGCCGATATAATGGACGCAGTAGGCAAGGTGATTGTGGCCGTAGCCTCCACCTGCGGCTTCGGAAACGGCGTCGCGCAAAGAGGCGACGATCGCCCCGTACAGATGCCCCTCTCTGTGTTTGCGGTCGTAGAGGGCAATCTGTTTTCGCACCTCGGCCGCGGTGACCTTCTCCCCCCGCCGGTGGTTGCTGTAATGGTTGTATCCCTCCCGCCTGCCGGCCTTCACCCGGGAAATGTCCGCTGCCGCCGCATTGTACCATTTCCGGTAGCCGCCCGCCTTTGCCACGGCAAGGTGGGTCTCGTCGAACCAGGCGGCGGCATCGCCCGCCCAGAAGTAGAAAAGCGCTGCCGTCATGACGATGGCCACCACCTCTCGCTTCACATCGACCTCCCGGCATAAGGGTCCGTTATGGCTTATCCGTAGCGGAAAATTTCGCAGAAGCGGCCCGGACCGCATCTCCCAGTTCGGAGACGGCCCGGTCAAGGCCTTCTTTTATGTCTTTCCATGCGGCGTCGCCGGCACTGCGAAGCTCCTCGAGCTTGGCCCGGGCGGCCTCCTGCCGAGCCTTGAGGTCCTGGATCAGGCTTTCGGCCTCGATCCGACCTTCCGCCTCCAGCTTCTTTGCCCGGGCATCGAGCTTGTCCATCTCCGCTTTCCATTCGTCGATCTGCGCCTCGATTTTCTGCCGGTAGGCTTCCTTTTCGTTCATTCGGTTTTTCTCCTTTACAATATCGGTGATCTGTCTGGAACAACAAAAACTGCACTAATAGAATTTATCATGACTCAGGAGGGTCCGGGTTAAAATCATGGCAATCCCGTATATGGAAGACACGACAGCTGTATATTTGATCCGTTGGCATTGCCGGCGGGCTGCTATATTATTAATAGTCTAATTAAGAAAATAGTAATAGTCATAATAAATCTATTTATGATCTTGACAGCCACCGAATTGTTTTTATGATATCGGTAAACGAAGGATTCGGGGCAATCATTCATGCGCCAAGAGCCGGCGCAAGAACAACTCAAAAGGAGGATGGGCCATGATTTACAGACGATTGTTCGACCTTCCCAACTGGCGGGTCCGCAGCCCCTTCGAGGAACTGGAGCGGATGCGGAGCCAGATGGACCGCGTGCTGGAGGGGTTTCAAGGCAGGCCGGCATTCCGCCCCACCGCCGGGGTGTTTCCGGCCGTCAATCTGACCGAGGACAAAGAGCGGTACTACGTTCGCGCCGAATTGCCGGGGATCAAATCCGGCGATCTCGACATCCAGGCCACCGGAAACAACCTGAGCATCTCCGGTGAACGCAAGACAGGCGAGGATGCAGAAAGCGCCAGGTACCACCGCAGAGAGCGGGAAGGGGGACGGTTTTCCAGGATCATCGGCCTTCCCGGGGACGTAGATCCGGAAAAAGTAGATGCGCAGCTGGTCAACGGGATACTGACGGTTTCGATCGCCAAGGCTGAGGCGGCCAAACCACGGCAGATCACCATCAGCTAGACCGCTTGGCAAAATACCGCTCCGATGGCAGCCGTTTTTCGGTTTCCCCCTGGACGGTTATTCCAGTACCACATTGATCAGGACAAGCGCTCTAAACGGAACGAAACTTTGTCAATCCATATAATCAGGAGGGACTTTCCATGACCGACACCGATACCAAGGAACTGAAAGTCAAAGACAAGCAGGAGGTCAGCGCTGCTGCCGAGCAGACCCGGCCGGGTCTGGTATTTACTCCGGATGTCGATATTTTCGAAACCGAAAAGGAGCTTGTGCTCCTGGCCGACATGCCCGGCGTGGAGACGAAAGACCTGACCATCGATCTTCGCGAAAACGTGCTGACCCTGACAGGAGAAATTGCTCCCTTTGAAGGGGCGGAGGAAGAAGACATTCTCATCGAATACGAGACGGGCAAATTTTACCGGCAGTTCACCCTTTCGGAAGTGATCGACCAGGAGCGGATCGAAGCCGCCCTTTCAGACGGGGTGCTTCGCCTGACGCTGCCCAAGGTGGAAAAGGCAGCCCCCCGAAAGATCACCGTATCGGCCGGATAGTGTGCCGGCCCGATCGATTCTCGCCTCCGCCGGCAAAGCCGCGCACTGCCCTTTATCGGCGGAGGCGATTGCCTGTTTTCGGGTCACCTTCCGGCGAGTAAGTGCTCTATGGCATAAATTCAGTGACGCGTTACGGTTGTGTCCAATCGAGCAAAAAAGGTGGCGTTGCCATTATAAATCCGAAATCCGAATGACCCAATGATCCAATGATCCAAGCATAGCAAATGGCCTTATACTGGCTTCAGCTAAGTAGAAGGCCGCATTGTTCCTTTTGGCTTCGAATTTTGGTGATTCGTGCTTGTCTCGTGCTTCGTGCTTCGAGTTTCGGATTTTTCATCGTCACTTCCGACCCCAATGCGAAACACGATCTCGGCGTTGAAATGTCACTGTATTTACGCCAGCGTGTACTAAGGGCAGGGGGGCCTTCGATGGCCAAAAATCCCTATATCGTTCTCGGCATACACCGCGGCGCCGATATGCAGGATATCAAGCGGGCGTATCGACGTGCGGTCAAGCACAGCCATCCCGATATGTCCTGCGAAAAAGACGGGCAGCGCTTCAAAGAAATTCAGGACGCCTATGACATTCTGAAGGATCGGTACAAAAGAAGGGCCTGCGACGCGAAGCTCGACAGCACCGAATCCCCGCAGGCACCCCGGAGGCGGCGGCCGGATCGCAGATCATTCTACCCTTCACCGGCTGCGGGCATACGGTCTGCCGATCCTTTCGATGCGCCGGCATGGGGATCTCAGCGCGCCGCCGATGTCTATCTGGAAATTCGACTCAGCCCGGCCGAGGCCCGGGCCGGGGGCGACTTTCCGATCCGTCTGCCTTTGGTGCACCCTTGCCCCTATTGCCGGGGAGAATTTCCCTGGGTGATGCTCTGCCCGGATTGCCGCGGCACCGGACGTCTGCGGCGGGAGGAAAACTTCTCGCTTCACATTCCTTCTGGAATCTCCGACGGAACCTGCATCACGCTTACCCTGGACAAAAGCGGGGCGTTGAATGGTGAGCTGCACCTACTGTTTCGAATCGATCCGCGGGCGGGCTGACCCCGACTGTCCTACCGGAGCCGCCGGCCAAAAAGCAAAGTCCCCATCCGGCCGCAAGCTCATTCCTTCAGTTTGGCAAGAACCGCCATTCGGGGATCGATGCGCTCCTGGACGCATTTGCAGGGATTTCGGTTCAGATCGGCGCCGCATTTCGGGCAAATCCCTTTGCAGTCACGGCCGCAGAGGGGTTTTGGCGGCAAAGCCAACACCAGCTGTTCCTGCAGACCTTCCAGCAGATCGATTTCATCGCCGTCAAACGGAATCAGATCGATCTCGTCTTCGGAGATCTCTGTCTCCTCCCCGGGGCGCTCCTGTTCGGGCATGTGGGAACGGGGGCAATACGTCAGGGAAAACGGTTCCGACAGGACCATCGTAAAATCGGCAAGACACCGGCTGCAGCAAAGCCGGACCCGGGCGGCCAGGCTTCCCTCGACTAGGAAAAGGTCCTCTACCCTCGCGGCCCGGATTTCGAACCGGATCGGGCTTTCGAACTCGGCCTCGCCGCGCTGACGAAGATCTTCCAGTACGGGAAATTTCCCTGCCTCGATTTCAAGCGACAGCTCGCGGCCCTCTTCATCAATCTGTTCAATAGGCAGGCGCATATTTCATCTTCCGTTTGGCGTATTTTTTACCGGTGCAGGCGGATGAACGACCAGCCGGTCGCCGGGATGGATCGGGCGGCTCGGATCGATCCGGTTCCAGATCAGCAGGGAGAGCAGCGGCACCCCGAAGCGTTCGGCAAGAGCCGAAAGGTTGTCGCCGTTGCGGACGACATATACGTAACGCTCCCGTTCGGCTGCGTGGGCTTCGGCAAGCGCCTCCAGCCGCTGCTGAAAATCCTTCGGCGCAGGCTTCGGAATCCTGAGCAAGTGGGCTCCGCGGGCCAGGTAGTGGCCCCGGATTTCAGGATTCAGATCCTTGATCCGTTTGAATGTGGTGCCGGCCGCCTGGGCTGCCAGGCGGATGGGGGTCTCCTCCCGGCATTCGATCCGGACAGGGGTAAAGGACAGGGGTCGATAGGCGATTTCCACGGCCGGGCCAAACCCGTAGCGTTTCGGGGCAGAGAGGATAATCTTGGCCGAAACGACCCGGAGCACGTATCGCTGGGTTTCCAGCGACAGGTACAGATCGTAGTAATTGTTCACCTGCTGTTCGGCGATTTCGGCCTCCAGACCGGCTTCTCCCATATTGAACGCCGCCGCCGCAAGGGTCCAGCTGCCGAAACGCTCGTACAGATCGGAGAAATAGCGCGCCACCGCCCGGGTCGAATCATAGACATTGCGCCGCTCGTCCCTCCGGGCGTCGATGGTAAGGCCGTAATTCCGGCCGGTTTCGGCCATGAACTGCCAGAATCCGACGGCGCCCCGGTTGGAGCCGGCATGGGGCCGGAGCGCGCTTTCGATGACCGCGATGTACTTCAAATCCGCCGGAATCCGGTGCTCGGCCAGGATGTCCTCGATCACCGGCAGATAGCGTCCGGCGCGTTTCATCCAAAGAATCACCTGCGGCCGATCCCAGAGCAGAAGAAGCATTTCCTTGTCGAACCGCTCCCGGACATCGGGGTTGTGCAGGGGAACCGGCTCCCCGCAAAAATCGACCGGCGGAACTTCGTTCAGCGCCGCTGCCAGCGCCGGGATCTCGGCGCTGGAAATGGAGGCGGGTTCCGCACCGGACGCCGCCGGTAAAATCCATAAAACGAAAACCAGGGCAACGATCCGACCTGGGTATCGATAGAATCGGTTCATCATCAGGAATGGTTCGGCTCCGGCGTTGCCTGCATCTGACCGGCGCAGCAAGGATTTTATTTCACTTCAAATTCCACCGCGCCGATGACGACGCCCTCAGGATCCTGGACTTCCACCCGCCAGGAGCCTGTCAGCCCGTAAAGATTCTTGTTGGTATAGGTTCGCCAGCGGCCGCCCTGACGCACCGGCACCGTCACCCGAAGCATTTCGTTTCCGCCGTGATGCCAGACAAAATCGATGTCGGTATCGGCGGGAATGTCGACGGCCTCAAGAAAAGCGTATACCTTTGTCGTATCGGCAGAAAAGCTGTCCGAAATATCGACCGGCTCCCGGTCCTGCACATCCTTGCAGACCACCAGCCGTTTTACCTGAAACGGTGCGGCTTCGGCAGCCGCGGGAATCAACCCGGCTGCGGCAACCAGAACAGCTCCGACCATCACCACGACAGCCCACCTGCCCATCTGCTTTGTGAAAATCATTTTCCTCCCTCCTTTTTCTGTTGTCGGCATTGTCACATCTTTTAGAGCACTTGGCCCGACCAAGATTGCATGCAACCAACGCAGCGCCGATAAGTCGGATACCTGCTGATGTCGGAATCGTATCCTGCCATTCGCGTTAAAAGGCATTTATATCAAGAAATACAGTATTCTATCACATGATTCGGATAGGAGCGCAAGATATTTTCAAAAAATCCGGCGAAGGCCCGGTCCAGTTCCTTCCTCTGAGTTGCAATTCCGCTCATTTTTCCTTGACACCGACTGCAGGCCATCACTATAAAAAACCCCGTTTTTTATCAGCAGTTGCGCGTTGGCAGGGCGCAGGCACCCGTCGTCGTGTCCGCCGCAAGTCTAAAGATGCAGTTATCATCCTGCATTAAAAAAAGGAGTCGTATTTATGAAATCATCCAAATCCAACTTCCTCACCTGCTCTTTGCTCGTTTTGCTTTCGGTCGCCACGCTCCTTGCCGGATGCACCGCAATTGGAGGCAAGCCGTTTACCCCCGTCGACTCCACCTCCGACAAGGCCGTGATATACATTTACCGGCCGAGAACTTTTGTCGGCGGCGCGGTTTCCTACCCGATTTACGTCAACAACCGGAAGGTGACGACCCTGCCCCATACCGGCTACTACGGATATCTTGCCGAGCCCGGAGAGGTTTTCGTTGCTGCCAAGACCCCCGAAAACGAGGCCCATGTGAAGCTGGATGTAAAAGCCGGCGAGGAGTACTACATCAAGGGAGGAACGGCGACGGGGCAGTTCAGCGGGCGGGCGACGCTTGACGAGGTCCATCCGTCACAGGGGCGGGAAGAAATCAAGGGTTGCGCCTATTACCCTGCGCACGACGAGCTGACAAAATAATAAAAATCAAGAGCAGCGATTTTCTCAGCGGACGCTGATCCCCTCGTCGAGGTACTTGATCAGCGGGTAGATGAAAAACTCGATGATGCGGCGTTTTCCGACCTTGATCTCGGCGGTTACGCTCATACCGGTGTTGATGGGTATCTCCACCCCTTCCACCGTCAGGGTCGTTTTTTTCGGTTCGATGTAGGTCTCGTAGACCAATCCGAGGTTTTTGTCCTCGATGCTGTCGTTGGAGACTTGCAGCACCGTCCCGTCGATGATCCCGTACTTTTGAAAATTGAAGGCGTCGATCTTGATGGAGACGGCCATGGCCGGGGCAACAAAGCCCACGTCTTTATTGAGCACCAGGGACTTGATCACCGGAGGCGAATCGGCCGGAACGATGTGCGCCAGCTTTTCCGCCGGGGTCACCACCCCGCCGATGGTATGGACCAGGAGCTGGGCCACGCTTCCGCGCACCGGAGCGGTGATCTGCTGTCTTTTGCTCAGAAATGACGCCTTGGCAATCTTCGCCTCCAAGTAGATCTTGCGCTGGCGTTTTTCGGCCAGCACCTCAAGCAGGCGGTTCTGCTCTGCGGTTCGGATCAGCTCGATTTCCCGCCGAACTCCCTCGGCGGTTTTCCGCAGCGCTTCCACCCCGTGGCTCTTTTCCTTGACCTGCCCCTCGCAGGCGGCCGCCTCGCTTCTGGCCTTGTCGTAATCGTCTTTGCTGATGATGTCCCGGACCGGCCCAAGCCGCCACAGGCGGTCTTCGGCCAGCTGCCGCTGCAACACCGCATGGGCCAGCCCTTTTCCCGCAGCAGCCAGGCGCTCGGAAACCTGGCCGAGCTCTTCGTTCTTGACCCGGATCTGCTGCTGCAGGCGAAGCCGGGCCGATCGGCAGATGTCCTGCTGCATGGCGATCTGCCGCTGATCATACCGGTCGGTCGGGGGAGAAAATGCGGCCCCGGAAAGAAGCGACTCGATCCGCAAAACTTCCAGCTCCACCTGCGCCAGATCCGCCCTCATCGATTCCAGCTCCGGCTCGATGTCCGACGGGTCGATTTCCATCAGGACCTGCCCTTCTTCCACAAAATCACCCGGCTTGACCCGGATGGCCCGAACCACCCCGACGGTCAGGGGCTGAACCGTCTTGACCTCTCCCACCGGAATCACCTTGCCCCGGGCGGTAACCACTACATCCACCCTCCCATAGAACATCCACAAACCGAAAAAGACAATGGCGGCGATGATGATCCAAAACACCGCCCGCCCCAGCGGGTTTAAGGGCTGCTCTTCGATCTCCACGAGCAGCGGCTTGAACTCGTGGCTGTCTTTGTCTTTATTGCGCATAGTCGTTTCCACCGCTTTCAGTACGTCGCAGCGCCGGGAAACGAGGCACAACGCAGAGATTTGCGCTTTACCGAAGCTGCTATGCTTGGAGCTGGTGCAGACGGCAAAAGTAGCCTTCCTGCCTGGCCAGCAGCTCCTCCTGTTTTCCGGCCTCCACGATTTTTCCTTTTTCCATCACCAGAACCGTTTCGCACTCCCGGATGGTCGACAGCCGGTGAGCGATGATCAAGGTGGTACGCCCCCGGCTGATCGCCTTCATGTTTTCCCGAATGATCCTCTCCGACTCGTAGTCCAGGGCCGAAGTGGCCTCGTCGAAAATCAGGAGTCGGGGGTCGGTGATCAGCGCCCGGGCGATGGCAACCCGCTGGCGCTGTCCGCCGGACAGGGTAGAGCCGCGTTCTCCCACCTGGGTGTCGTATCCTTCCGGAAGCTGGGCGATGAACTCGTGGGCGCCGGCGATCTGCGACGCCTTCAGGATCACTTCCATGGGAGCGTCAGGCCGGGCAAGGGCAATGTTCTCCCGGATGGTGCCGCTGAACAGGTAGCTCTCTTGAAGAACGGCGCCGATGTTGTACCGGAGCCAGTAAGGGTTCATGTGTCGGACATCGACCCCGTCGATGTAGATGGCCCCCTCGCTGGGAAGATACAGGCGCTGGACAAGCCTGGCCAAAGTGCTCTTTCCGCTGCCGCTCCGGCCCACGATGCCGACGCTTGTTCCTGCCTTGACCGAAAACGAGATCCCGTCGATCACCCTGGGACCGCCAGGGGCGTAGGAAAATATCACGTTTTCCAGGTGCAGGGCGCCTCCGAGTTTCGGCAGGGTGATCGTCTTTTCCGTGAAGACCTCCGGGGGATGGTTCAAGATGTCACCCAGCCGGTCCACCGACAACAGGGCCTGCTGAAACTCGTGCCACAGGTTGACCAGCCGCAGCACCGGCGCGGCAAACTGGCCGGCGAACATCTGAAAGGCGATGAGCTGGCCGATGGTCAGATCACCGGTCAGCACTGATTTTACCCCGATAAAGAGAATCGCGATGGTCATCAGCCGCCGTATGGTCCCCGATATGGCGCCGAATATGTTGGACATGTTGGCCAAACTGAAACTGGCCCGCACATAGCGCCCCAGATGGTCCTCCCACCGCTTTTGCACGGCCCCTTCCACGGCCAGGGACTTGACGGTCTGAACGCCGGTGACAGACTCCACCAGATAGGCATTGGATGCGGCCGTCATCTGGAATTTTTCCTCCAGACGGCGGCGCAGCTCGGGGGTGATGAACAGGTAGATCAGAGCGATGACCGTGACAAAACCCAGTACGATCAGGGTCAGCTTGACATTGTAAAGCAACATCACCGCCACGAAGACCAGCGAGAAAAACAGATCGATGATGACGCTTACGGCCTTGTTGGTGATGAACTCGCGGATCGTGTCCAGCTCTCTGACCCGCGCGGCGATGTTCCCCACTTTTCTCGATTCGAAATACATGAAGGGAAGAGAGAGCAGGTGCCGGAAGAGTTTGGCGCCGAGCTTGGAATCGAGCTTGTTGGCGGTGTGGATGAAAATGTAGTTGCGGGCGATGTTGAGCAGCAGCTCGAAAACGGTCACCGCAAGAAAGGCGGTCGCCAGCACGTCCAGAGTGGTCAAACTGCGGTGAACGATCACCTTGTCTAGTATCACCTGGGTAAACAAGGGCGTGACAAGGCCGAAGAGCTGCACCACGAAAGAGCCGATCAGCACCTCTGCGACGATCCGCTTGAACTTGACCATTTCTGCAAGAAACCAGCGAAACCCGAACACCGTCTGGGCGGTGATTTTCCGGTGGCTGAGGACAATAAAGGCTTCTGCGGCGGCGTCGACCTCGTCCAGGGAGGCCTCTCCGGTCTTTCGGGATTCCGGATCGAAGAGCAAAAGCCGGCTTCTGTCTTGGCTGGCCTTGAGCAGGACACGGCAGCCGCCGTCTTTTTCCAATGCAATCGCCGGCAGGGGATAGCACTCCACGATCTTGGCCGCCGGCATCCGCTTGATCCTGGCGCGAAAACCGAAGCGCTTGGCGATGCGCAGCAGCTCCTGCGGCGACGCTTCGTCGTGGATGCCGAACTCCCGGGTGACGGCCCGGAGGTCCAGATCGATGCGGTTGACCCTCGCCACCGCTTCCAGCGCCGTCAGCCCGGTGTTCAATTTGCCTGCCCTTCCCGCCAGAACGCCAGCTTCAACCCGGCCTCGGCCCGGTCGATCTTTTTGAGGTCGAGATCGAGCCGGTGGCGGACAAGGTCGACCTCGTGCTCGAGGCAGGCGATGCGGTCGATCACCTGCTGCCGCGCAAGGCGGCTGTCGGTTTCCCGGCTGCGCCCGATCCACGACCGCCGTTTCCGCCACTGCTCCTCTCGGCCGAGGAGGAATCGATGGGCCTGATAGCTGTTTTGAATGTCGCGGGCCAGCTCAGCCGCGCGTTTTTCTTTTTCAAGGGAGAGACGTTCGAGCTCGGCCTTGAGCCGACGGATTTTGGATACATCCCGAAACCCGGAAAACAGGTTCCATTCGGCCACTACAGCCACCGTGGCATCCCGCTCGGCAATACTGTGCAAAGACCTTCCGAAACTGTCCGGATCACTGCCGTACATGCGGTAGGCACCGTAGGCCACCAACCGGGGCAGCATCTGTCTCTGGGCGATCTTTACCTCCACCCGTTTTCCGTCGATCTCCGCCTCGATGGCACGGATTTCGGAAAGCCGCTCCGCTTCCGGCGGCGCACCGTCCTGGTCCGACTCCGGCATGTCGGAAAACACCGTCTGCCCGGCCGCGTATGGCTCTGTGGTGTAGTAGGTCAGCGCATTGAGCGCATTCTGGTATGCCGTCTCCAGGTCATCGATCCGCCCCAGGGCTTCTGCCAGCTCCAGGGCCAGCGCCTCGACCCGCCGCCGACCGAGCATCCCGGCCCCTTTGAGCCGCTGGGCGCTGCGGTAGATTTCTTTTCTGAGTTCAAGGATTTGGTGAGCCGATTCATGCCGCCGCCAAAGCCGAAATCCCCGGGCGTAGCTTTCCAGTACCTGGATCCGAAGCTCGACCCGGCGGCGGGCCAGGTTGAGCCGGGCGATGGCCAGTTCCCGCCGGGCGTTTTCATACTTGAGGCTCCTTGCCCCGAAGTCATAGAGCTCGCAGCTGAGACTGGCCACCACCGAATGCTGGTAGGTCGACTCCAGGGTCGTACTCACCGAACTTCCCACCGAGACGACTCCCTGTTCGTTTTCCTCCGGCACGTACGTGTATTCGTTGTAAAATTGGACATCGGCGCTCGGAAAAAACAAAGAGCGAATTTCCTTCAGCCGATGGCGGCCGATCTTTATATCCGTTCCGGCGATTTTCAGATCGTACGCGTTTTTTTCGGCCGCCGCCAGAAGCGCCCCGAACTCGAGGCTCTGGGCAAAAAGAGTTGAACCGCAGGGGCATGCAATCCAGAGAAAGCAAATGGGGATCAAGCTCAGCCGGAGATTGCCTATTCTCGGAAGCATGGTGCTAAAACCCTCTGCAATCGTACTTCGCCCGATGTGGTTGAATCTGACAAAGCAAATTTCATTCCGGAATCATTGCAGAGCGCAGGATCAAATCGGCAAGTGTTTATCGTTTGATATTACAGCGAAAGTACGATTTTTCAGGACTCATTAGAACAATCGTTTCCCCTGTTATCGCATACAGAAGCGCAGCCTGCACACATGTAGGGAATTTGCTGCACAGGGTTTTGTGCATGGGGATCTGCTCGCTTGGCAAAAAGGGGATCGAACGCCTTTATCCCGTCAAAGACCCTGACGGCGGCATGGCATCGGAATCGGAAATGCCGGCCGTTTCGGTTCTCTCCGTGGAAGGATCGCTGGGGCAAGGCAGCAGGGGCCATCGAGCGGTGCTATCGAGAATTGAATGCAATGCTCATCCCTTTTGCATTTACAATGGGGAGTATGATGGTTACAAATGATATGGTAACGGATCTCGACAAAGGAAAATACAAAGGAAAATACACATGGATTTTTACTGTCCTGAAAAGAACTGCCCGTTGTCGGGCGAGGAACCGTATGTGCTGCGCCTGCCCGATGAAGTTTACATGGACGAGCGGAACCTGGCAACGGTGTTCTGCCCTCACTGCGGAAAAACGCTCATTCGAAAAGAAGCGGACTCCGAAGTGTCCGAAAACTGAACCTTTTTCAACCGTGCACCCGTCCTATCCGCCGTTCGGGGTCAACTCCCGGATTTTCGCTTTGAGGTGCAGAATTTCGTCTCCGGCCCGGGTCAGGCGCTCGGTGGTCCGGCTCAGGCGGTCGCTGAGGACCTCGGCAAGAAGACGGTAGAGCAGAAAGCCGAAGGCCATCTTGTCTTTCCCGGTCATTTGCTCGAACTGGGCGGCGTCCACCGTCAGGCAGGAGCTGTCTTCGTCTGCAAACACCGAGGCGGTGCGCCCGGTGCCGCCCAGCACGCCCATCTCGCCAAACAGGTCGCCGCAGCGCCGCAGCACGGCGACCACCTTGTTCTTTTTCACGATGCGCACCTGGCCGTGGTAGAGGATATACATCCAGGGATCTTTTTCCCCCTCGCGGATGATCTGCTCCCCGGCGGCATATTCGCGGATCTTGCTGATCCGGATCAGCTCCCGGACGCTGTCGACCTCGAACTCCTTGAGAATAGGAATCGCCATGAACTTTTCGATGTTCCGGATGTCGTCTCTTAGCTGTCTGGATTCTCTCATGTATCCTTCCTTTTTTCTCTCTTTCCGCCGCAGCCCTCTGTTCTTCAGAGGCGAAAGCGGATCGCCCCGGGCGTCGGCCTTCATTGCAGGCTGAGATTGCAGCACCCCTTCAGACACATCTGTATGACAACCGGCTCGGCAAAGACAAGCCAAAAAAAAAGCCCGGAAGATTTCCCCCGGGCTTTTGTATTGTTCATTCCGTGCTGTACGTGGACAACGGCAGTCGCGATTCAGCGGTTTTCTATGAGAGCATGCACTGGCGGGAGCGCTCGCCGCTTTTCCGGGCAACGGAGCGGTAGCAGCGATGCCGGTAGCCGGCGCTGTCTGCGCTGTCGCATTTGGCCAATTCGCTTACGATTCTATCCTTTTCGCGGGAACAGCATGCTTTGGCTTTTGATCGAAAATTTGCGGCCATCATGCCACCTCCTTATATAGACGGTTCACCGTTCAGGGTTCAACGTACTGGGTTCTGGGTTCTGGGTTCTGGGTTCCGGGTTCTGGGTTCCGGGTTCTGGGTTCCGGGTTCTGGGTTCTGGGTTCTGAGTTCTGGGTTCCGGGTTCTGGGTTCCGGGTTCCGGGTTCCGGGTTCTGGGTTCTGGGTTCAAGAGTCAATCGCGATAGCGATTTGATTACCAGCAGCAGGAGCAGCAATCGTGTTCGTCTTCTTCCCGGGCGCAGTCGATGCCGCACTCGGTTTCCGATTGGTCCCCCGGCTTCCAGTTGTCGAGCTGTTCTGTCTGTATGTCTTGATCGTCGCTCATTGATGTCACCCCCGATCAAATCTCTTCGAAATTCGACGACACGCGGCAACACCGCGTGAAATGATATTATTTGAGGAGCCGGAACGTTTTTTTCAAAAAGTACTGTCCGGTCCAGCCCCTTACGTTATTCAACATTACCATTGATGCGGGAAAATCAATCCCGGAAAACCCCTGAATCATGTTACCGCATATCGCAGCTCTTCGGTCAACCGGTCGATGAGCGCAACGGCGACCGGTTTTTTCTTTTCCAGCCAGACCGGGTCCACCGGGACGCCGCTTCGCGCCGCAACGGCGCGCTTTCGGAATTCGCCGGCCAGTAGCCGGACCTGACCGACCGATGGGGGCAAAAGGGCAGGAAAGTGGCTGATATTGGCCACTGCGCTGTTCAGGGTGTAAGCGATGAACTCGGTCATCCGGTAGGTCCCCGAAATCTCGTGGAACATGATTTTCCCGTTGGGGGCGTGTCCGTCGATCCACCAGGTGGGGGCTTCGAATCCCTCCTGATCGATGTAGCGGCGGCAGTTTTCAAGCCCGTAGTGCCAGTGCAGCAGCTGTTTCGGGTCGGGCCGCTGCAGGGCCACCAGAGAATCCGGCTGTGCGCCGACAAAAACCTGGGCCCTGCGAAAACCGTTCACGACAAAGGGGCACACCTTGGTCAGCCATTTTGCCGGCCAGATCGTCAGGTGCAGCACGAGCGTCGGCGATCGTGGATACGATATCCGGTAAGGGCCGTTGACCGCCGCCAGAAGCAGGCGGCGGTCCTGAAAAACCTCGGACCATGCGAAGACAAAGTCATCCAGCCGTCCGGTTTCGATGCGGTCGCCGACGCCGAACAAATCGATCTCTTCGATCCATTCCGATTTCAACGCAAGATCGGTATCCAGGTTCCGGCAGCCGGGGCCAAGGGATACACAGGAAAGGTCGAGCCGTTCCAGCAGGGCCGCCATAAACTCCCGGATCCAATGTCCAGGGGTCGGAAGCGGCCGTTTCTGTGCCAAATTGTCAATTGTAAGCGCCATGGATGAACGGCCTCAGTATATCTATACATAATTTATGGTGACGATGGTTTCACCGCCGAGGCCGCAGAGGATAGGCAGATGAAGATATACAAGGTTTTCTCTGCGCCCTCTGTGTCTCGGCGGTAAGTGTTCTTTGATCTGAGGTGCGTCACCGAAATTATGCTATCAAGAGCACTTCCCCTCGGGTTTCAGGGTCCGGGCACCATAGCAGAAGCCCGCCGCTGGGGCAATCGACTTTGTCCGGCCTTGACATTTTTTTGGATCGTCAACAAGATAGATCTTGAAAACGCTGCGGCCGGCAAAATCCGAATCGATTCCTTCCTTGACATGGATGCAGCGCCAATCGCCGGCACAAAGGCCTTTCGTTTTACCCACAGCCGAAAGGAAAGAACATGACGGGAAAAACCGTCGCCGCCAAGCTGATCGAATCGCACCTGGTCGACGGCCGCATGCGGATCGGAGAAGAAATCGGCCTGAGGATCGACCAGACCCTGACCCAGGACGCCACCGGCACCATGGTCATGCTCGAGTTCGAGGCCATGGGCGTCGACCGGGTCAAAGCCGAGCTGTCCGCCCAATACGTAGACCATAACCTGCTCCAGACCGATTACAAAAACGCAGACGACCATCTCTTTTTGCGCAGCGCCTGCGCCAGATTCGGGGTGTGGTACAGCCGGCCGGGAAACGGCGTCAGCCACCCGGTTCACATGGAGCGGTTCGGCGTCCCGGGAAAAACCCTGCTCGGATCGGACAGCCACACCCCCGCCGGAGGTGCATTGGGGATGCTGGCCATGGGCGCAGGAGGACTGGAGGTGGCCCTGGCCATGGCCGGAGAGCCGATCTATATCAAGATGCCCAAAGTGATGGCCAACACCGCCTCCCATGTTTTCAAATATTTTATCGGC